>NZ_CP150290.1:2160000-2470227 GCF_038051995.1 Paenibacillus sp. FSL H8-0537
ATGTAACGGGGCTAAACACACCACCGAAGCTATGACATGTACCGTATGGTACTTGGGTAGGGGAGCGTTGAATATAGGTTGAAGGTATACCGTAAGGAGTGCTGGACTGTATTCAAGTGAGAATGCCGGTATGAGTAACGAAAAGACAAGTGAGAATCTTGTCCGCCGAAAGCCTAAGGGTTCCTGAGGAAGGCTCGTCCACTCAGGGTAAGTCGGGACCTAACGCGAGGCCGAAAGGCGTAGTGGAAGGACAACAGGTTCAAATTCCTGTACCACCGTAAACCGTTATGAGCAATGGGATGACGCAGAAGGGCAGTGACGCGGACTGATGGAATAGTCCGTCCAAGCAGTGAGGCTGATGAGTAGGCAAATCCGCTCATCGTGAAGGCTGGGCTGTGATGGGGAGCGAAAATTATAGTAGCGAAGGTCATGCACTCCGGCTGCCGAGAAAAGTCTCTAGCCAGGTGAAGGTGCCCGTACCGCAAACCGACACAGGTAGGCGAGCAGAGCATGCTAAGGCGCGCGGAAGAACTCTCGTTAAGGAACTCGGCAAAATGACCCCGTAACTTCGGGAGAAGGGGTACCTCGGTAGGGTGAATAGCCCGAGGGGGTCGCAGTGAAAAGGCCCAAGCGACTGTTTAGCAAAAACACAGGTCTGTGCGAAGCCGTAAGGCGAAGTATACGGGCTGACGCCTGCCCGGTGCTGGAAGGTTAAGGGGAGCGGTTAGGAGCAATCCGAAGCTGTGAACCGAAGCCCCAGTAAACGGCGGCCGTAACTATAACGGTCCTAAGGTAGCGAAATTCCTTGTCAGGTAAATTCTGACCCGCACGAATGGCGTAACGACTTGGGCGCTGTCTCAACGAGAGATCCGGTGAAATTTTAATACCTGTGAAGATGCAGGTTACCCGCGACAAGACGGAAAGACCCCATGGAGCTTTACTGTAACTTGATATTGAACTTTGGTACGATCTGTACAGGATAGGTGGGAGCCATTGAAGCATGAGCGCCAGCTTGTGTGAAGGCGACGTTGGGATACCACCCTGATCGTATCGGAGTTCTAACCTAGGACCATGAAACTGGTTCGGGGACCGTGTCAGGTGGACAGTTTGACTGGGGCGGTCGCCTCCTAAAATGTAACGGAGGCGCCCAAAGGTTCCCTCAGAATGGTTGGAAATCATTCGGAGAGTGCAAAGGCATAAGGGAGCTTGACTGCGAGACCTACAAGTCGAGCAGGGACGAAAGTCGGGCTTAGTGATCCGGTGGTACCGAATGGAAGGGCCATCGCTCAACGGATAAAAGCTACCCTGGGGATAACAGGCTTATCTCCCCCAAGAGTCCACATCGACGGGGAGGTTTGGCACCTCGATGTCGGCTCATCGCATCCTGGGGCTGAAGTAGGTCCCAAGGGTTGGGCTGTTCGCCCATTAAAGCGGTACGCGAGCTGGGTTCAGAACGTCGTGAGACAGTTCGGTCCCTATCTGTCGCGGGCGCAGGAAATTTGAGAGGAGCTGTCCTTAGTACGAGAGGACCGGGATGGACGTACCGCTGGTGTACCAGTTGTTCCGCCAGGAGCACCGCTGGGTAGCCAAGTACGGACGGGATAAGCGCTGAAAGCATCTAAGCGCGAAGCCCCCCTCAAGATGAGATTTCCCAATTTAGTAAGACCCCTTGAAGACGACGAGGTTGATAGGTTCGGGGTGGAAGCGCAGCAATGCGTGCAGCTGACGAATACTAATCGGTCGAGGGCTTATCCTAAACAACACGCTAAGGTTTCAGACTTTGTCTTTCGCATCCAGTTTTCAATGTGTAATTCACATCGGAACGTTAGCTTTATATAACAAGCCTGTCACTATCCATGTGGCAGGCTTGTTTATTTTTAAACAAAAACGAGTTTATCATTTGCTTAACTTTATACATAGCCGAAAATCTATGAAAACACTCGTTAACGTCCAATAAATAGCTCCAATCCTCATGAAACAGGCGTACAACAGCGTTTAAGGCTGTTTTCCAATCCGTTAACGCTTTCAGGCAGCGTCTGACGGCCGCGCCCTTGTGCTAAAATGAACGGGAAAGATGAAGTTCATGTAAATAGAGAGAGGCAGGGTCAGTATACATATGCGAACATGGCCGAGATTGGACTATTTTTTCAGCAGGGGAGCGGCTATTCCGCCAGAGAGAAGGCTAGGCAGAGAGGCCGTTATCTCCATTGTTATTCATGGTTGTTTTCAATTTGGTGCATCCATGTCCGGTTTGTTTCTTAATTTGTACTTGTGGCGGTTAACGCAGGATTTAACGGTAAATGCGCTTTACAACATCATTGTATTTCTAATGACACCAGTCACGTTTGCGGTAGGGGGCTGGATTGCGAAACGTAAAGACCGCATGGTAACCTACAGGATTGGTATTGTTTTAATAGCAGTCTTTTATTTAATGGTCGTTATTACCGGTGAACAGGTCGTTAATTATTATGTGTTGTTTGCCATATGTAATGGTATTGCTGGGGGACTCTATTGGACCGGATATTTAGTCATTCAATATGATGTTTCTACGGAAGCGAATCGGATTCGTTTTCTAGCGCTGAATATGATTGTATTCAATACGGCGGGATTGCTGGGTCCGGCGCTGGCTGGATTTATTATTTCCCGGAATGAAGGGCTGCAGGGATACGTTATTATTTTTATGCTCGCCTTCGTTATGTTTGTTATAGCAGCCATTGTGAGCTTTCGGATTCCGATTGTAAAGTCGCATCACCGTGCTTATTATTTGAAGTTTATGGGTCTTGCAATGAATAAAAATAGGCGGTGGTTCAAGGCGCTCGTCAGCTTTTTTATACTCGGACTTTTTCAAGGGATTATGTTGTTTTTACCGAATATTTTATTGTTTCAGACGGTGGGGCGTGAGGATCGGGTCGGTTATTTAGGAGTAGCTTTTTCGGCGCTTACCGTGATAACGGGTTATGTCATATCTAGAAAAGCACAGAAGGAGCAAGTACAGAAATATGTGCTGTTTTCCACAACAGGGGTCGCCATAGGGGCTGCGATGCTGCTCATTGCGGTTGATTTTTGGTCCGTGCTTTTGTTTATGATTTTGTTTTCCATCTGCAATCCGCTTGCAGTCAATACATTGACCTCTTATTATTACCGGCTAATTGGCACGCTTCCTCTTAAAGGACAACTGCGTGTAGAATGCGTCGTGATGCGCGAGTTGTTTCTGAATGTCGGCCGAGTTGTGTCGATTGGCTGCTTAATCTTGTTTGCTGGCGATGTGACGTCTGTTTGGCTGCCGGTTGTGCTGTTCGGGGCTGCACTCGCACAATATTTGCTGTCTTTGTTAATTAGCGAGAAGCAGCCCGACCAAGCAAAGGTTTCTGAATGTGCAGGAGGTTAGAGCACTTTTTTTTAAAAAGCAGTCGAAGACTAAATTAATCGTCTTTACGGCCATAGCTTCGGGCAAATCGCATGATCCGGTTGTAGGCGCGGCGATCGATCCATTTTAATGGACGAAATTGGGGATGATTGGAATTGACCTCCAGTATCCACAGATGCAAGTTGCGATCCAAGGCAAAATCGATGCCCATTTCAAACATGCCCGCCTTATGCTTGCTGAGAGCACGGGCCACTGTCAATGAGTGCCGAGTCAATCGGCTAATGAGCTCGGCTCCTTTTGCATCTTCATATCCTTTGCGCTTTAGCAGCTTCTGCATCGTCCAAATTTCTCCGCCTTGATGATAGTTGGTAACGATTTTGCCTTTGGCACCCACTTTAATAAGGAAGCCAGTAAAGGTCCATAGGCCACCGGGTTTTCGCTGCACCATGGCACGAATATCGTAGGGACGATTTTCAACCTGATCGAGGCTAATCGCTTGCTGAATAATAAGACGGGAAGGCGTGGCAGGCAACAAATCGCCATAAATGTCTGTTAAGTTGGGGGAAAATTTGGAAAGCTGCTTTTTGCTTTTTGTATAGAGCAGCTCGTAGCCATCGTTTTTGGGCTCAAGCTTATGCACACCAACGCCAAGCGAGCCGATATTTGGCTTAATATAGAGCGCGTGATGAGCAGCAGCCATCATCTTCAGATTGGATAAGGTGAAGCTGGTAGTGCTTGGTATGAGCGATTTAGTAGAAGCATTTTTTTGCAAAAGACGGCACACCCTCAGCTTGCCGCGGATGGTCGCGCTGCGATACGTTTTCGTATACATCGTTGTCACCTCGTAGCCATTGTATGATAGCAGGAAGCAACGTAATTGTACGGATAACCAGAATGCTTACTAAAATAACGAAATCAGCAAAAGCCCTCCATCGCTTGAATCAAGCGGAGGAGGGCTTTTGCCTGATGGGAGGAGAGCTCGATGTTCAGTTGCCAAACGTGATGCAGAGCAAGGCGAAGAAGGAATATTTCCTCGGCAATATTTTTAAGCGCGAGCAGCTGCTCCAGCACGTAATAAATAGCATTTTTCAGGGCAAGCCAATTCATAGATTCTAGCATATTGCAAGGCATATCGCTGAATGATCCTTGTAATCATGAGCGAGCGCACAACAATAAAAGCGTTAAATGGGAATGAAATTCCATTTAATGTAAAATAAGAAAATAAACTGCAGCCAAAAGGGTACTAATAAAATTTGGTACTATGTCCAGCTATACTCCATCTAGTAAGATAAAGTAGAAATATACGTTAGGATAGACAACAAGCTAATAGATGGTGGTGAGGGTTATGCATGCAAGAAATAGACATAAGCAACAACGGAATGTACGAATATGGGGTACAGGCTCCTATTTGCCGCCTCAAGAGGTTACAGCTGAGCAGCTGGACGAAAAACTGAATAAGCCGCAAGGCTGGGTATATAAAAAATCAGGCGTGAAAATCAGGCATTACGCTGCTGGCGAATCCGCGTCCGTCATGGGCGCAAAGGCTGCCTTTGCCGCTTTGGAGGCTGCAGGTCTTGAACTCGGCGACATGGACTGCATCATTTGTGCCAATGCGATTCCCGAGCAGCTTATTCCGTGCACGGCGGCGCTTATTCAAGATGAGATGTGGGCGGGCGAATCGGGTATTCCCTGCTTGGACATTAATACGACCTGCTTGTCGTTTCTAGCGGCGCTTGATATGGTGTCTTATATGATAGAAGCGGGCAGATACGACACTGTGCTGCTCGTATCGCCGGAAATTGCATCAAGCGGCCTTAATGACAAGCATCCCGAAAGCGCGACGCTGTTCGGTGACGGGGCAGCAGCAGTAGTCATTGGCAGAAGTGGTGAAGGAGAAAGCTCAGCGATTATCGCGTCCCGTATGGAAACGTACGGCTCGGGACGCGAGCTTTCGGAAATTCGCGGTGGGGGCTCAGGACTGCCTTCCACGCAGTACGAGGCGGCTAACGCGGAGCAATATTTGTTTGCGATGCAGGGCGAGGCGCTGTTTCGCAAAACGTCGAAGCTGCTGCCCGAGTTTATCCAGCGGCTCTTTCAGGAGGCGGGCATCGATATGTCCGAGCTGAAGCTCGTTGTACCGCATCAGGGCAGTGCCCTCGCGATGCGGCTGCTGCAGAAAAAGCTGGGCATTGCACCTGAGCAGTTTATGAATATTATCGAAAATCATGGCAATATGATTGCGGCTTCGCTGCCGATGGGCATTCATCTGGCCGTTCAGCAGGGCCGCTTGCAGCGCGGTGACCGCTTTGCGCTCATTGGCATTTCGGCGGGCATTTCGTTAGGCGGGATGATTATTGAATATTAAAGCAGGCGAGGAGCAGGGCGCATGCATCGGTCGGCGTATCCTCATTACGGGAGGGAGGGCGCCAGCTGCGCTGGATTTAGCCCGCCAGCTGGCGGAGCAGGGCTGCGAGGTTTATGCAGCGGACAGTATGGCGAGTCCGCTCATTCGTTTTTCAAACTGCATTAAGCGTTATGATCTGCTGCCCGCTCCACGAGTAGACGAAGCGGCATTTGGCAAAGCGCTTGCGGCCATTGTGAAAAAGTACGGCATTGAGCTGCTCATTCCAACTTGCGAGGAAATTTATTATATTGCCAAGCTGCGAGGCAAGCTCGGAGACTGCTTAGTTTTCACCGATGAAGCGGAAAAGCTGGCCGCGCTGCACAGCAAATGGACGTTCATCGAGACGGTGCGAGAGGCAGGGCTTGCTGCGCCAGAGACGAAGCAGCTTCGCTCCTACGCTGAGCTTCAGCAGCTGCATGACCCTGCTTCAAAGCAGGTATGGGTGTTAAAGCCGGTCTATTCCCGCTTCGCAACCAAAGTGCAAATATGGCGAGCAAGCGAATTGCCGCCTCCTGCTGCGGAGCTGGAGCTCTCTGCCGCTTGCCCTTGGGTCGCCCAAGCTTTCGTTGCGGGACGTGAATATTGCACGTATTCAATTGCAAAGGAGGGCAAGCTGCTGGCTTATGCGGATTATGCCGTTGATTTTACGGCTGGACGGGGAGCCAGCACCTTTTTTAAGCCATGCCATCAGCCGCAGCTGCGGCAATGGGTGGAGACGTTCGCCGCGCATACGCAGTTTACAGGCCAAATCGCTTTTGATTTTATAATGGGGGAGAGCGGCGAGGTATGGCCGCTTGAGTGCAATCCGCGAGCGACGAGCGGATTGCATCTGTTCAGCAAGCGCGACGGGCTCGGCCGCGCCTTGTGGGGGGCAGACCAGCCCGGCAGCACCATTGTGCCGCAGCAATCGCGGGGCAAAATGATCGCGGCAGCAATGCTGGCCTATGGGCTTTCGCAGCAGCGGCGTCAGCGCGGGCTATGGCGCGGCGGCTGGCATTGGCTGGCGAGCATGGCAAGCGGCCGCGATGTTATTTTTAGCTGGAAGGACCCCGGTCCATTTCTTATGCAAGGTTATGTCTGGCTTGATTTATGGCGGCGGGCCCGCCAGGCGGAGCAGCCGCTTATTGCTTTTACAACTTCCGATATTGAATGGAATGGATGAGAAAGGAGGAGGCGAGGATGAACATACTGGTGACAGGCGCAACCGGATTTTTAGGAGAAAATGCGGTCAATCGGCTGCTGAAGGAAGGCCATTCGGTGACGGCGGCCGGGCGTAACCAAGAGGCGGGAGAACGGCTTATCGAGGCGGGAGCGACATTTTTACAGCTGGATTTAGCAACAAGTCAAATGCGAGAAGCGATTGCCGGGCATGACGCTGTGTTTCATTGCGGCGCCTTGTCTGCGCCTTGGGGCAAATACCGTGATTTCTATGCATCCAATGTCATTGGCACACGCAATGTCATACAGGGCTGTCTTGAACATAAAGTCCAGCGGCTGGTGCATGTGTCAACGCCTTCAATCTATTTTGACTATCGTCATCGCTTTAATATTGCGGAGCATGAGCCGCTGCCGAAATCGGCGGTCAATCATTATGCCGCGACGAAGCTGCTTGCCGAGCAAGAGGTTGATCGCGCTTATCGAGAGCAGGGGCTGCGCGTGGTGACGATTCGGCCGCGTGCGCTGTTCGGGCCGGGTGATACGGCGATTTTTCCAAGGCTGCTGCGGGCAAATGACAAACGGTTTATTCCGATGTTCGGAAGCGGCCAGCCGCTTGTTGATATTACGTATGTGGATAATGTAACGGAAGCGCTCATGCGCTGCCTATACGCCGATCCGATTGTGCTCGGACAGAAATATAATATTACGAATGGCGAGCCTGTGCAGCTGTGGGAAGCTATGACTAGGCTGTTTGAATTGCTGAATAAACCGATGCGGACCAAAAAGATTGCTTATCCTGCAGCGTATAGTACGGCCTCCTTGCTGGAGCTGGTGGCGAAGCTGCCGGGGCTCGCCCAAGAACCGCTGCTGACCCGTTATACGGTCGGCATTCTTGCATTCAGCCAAACGCTAAGCATTGAGAAGGCGCAGCGGGAGCTAGGCTATCGGCCACTCGTGAGCGTCGAGGAAGGACTCAGGCGGTTCGCAGCCTGGTGGAAAGAGCAGGAGGAAATGCGATGAAGATGACCTTTTACAATACGGGCTATTGCAAGCAGCTGGAAGCGCTGGCGATTAGCGGGGGGCGCTGGCGGCAGCAAGCGTTTCCGGGCATTTTTGCTATAATGGAACATCCTGTGCTGGGGCCGGTATTATTTGATACCGGCTATTCGCCGCGCTTTCTCGAAGCAACGAAGCGGCTGCCTTATGCGCTTTATCGCTGGACGACACCCGTTACGCTTGCTGAGGAGCGCTCGGCGGCGGAGCATGTGCAGGCGGCAGGCTATTCGCCTCGCGAGGTCAAGCATATTATCGTCTCGCATTTTCATGCCGACCATGTTTGCGGCTTGCAAGATTTTCCCGAGGCGTCGTTTATTTGCTCGAAACTAGGGTATGAGGCTGTCCAGCATCTGAACGGCTTTGCAGCGGTTAAAAAAGCTTTTTTGCCAGAGCTGCTGCCGCCTGATTTCGCGAAGCGATCGCGCTGGATCGAGCAGTCTAAGCAGGTGCAGCTGCCAGCGAAGTACGCCCCTTTTCACAGCGGGTACGATTTATTTAATGATGGAAGCGTAACGGCTATCCGTTTGTCTGGCCATGCGACGGGCCAATTCGGAGTGCTGCTGCAGGGCGATACGGGGCAGGAGCTGCTGCTTGGCGCCGACGCCAGCTGGTCGGAGGCTGCGGTGCGGGATAATCGCCCGCCTCATCCACTAGCCTCCATTGTGTTCGACAATAAGGCGGAGTTTAAGGAGACGTTTGACCGTCTCGTCGAGCTGAAACGCCGAAATCCAGAGCTGCAGCAAATTTTCACGCATTGCGAGGAAACGTGGAAACGCTGCATACCGCGGCAGGAGGCGGGAGCATGAGAGTATTAAGGCTGCTGGTCTATTATGTGCTGACACGGCTTCGCGCCCGGCGGTTTCGCAGCCGGAAGGCGCTGGAGGCTTGGCAGCACCGCAAGGTTGTGGCGCTTGTGAAGCGGGTACGCAAGCAATCGCCCTTTTACAGAAGCTATTATCAAGGGCTGGATGCACAAAATTGGCGCAGCTTCCCGATGATCGATAAAGCGGTGATGATGGATCATTTTGACCGGCTGAATACGGCGGGTATTACGAAGGAGGAAGCGTTCCGAATCGCAATGCGCGCCGAGCGGGAACGGGATTTCTCGGCGCAAATCGGCGATATTGCGGTCGGACTGTCGTCGGGCACATCAGGCAGCCGCGGCTTGTTTCTGGTTAGTGCCAAGGAACGCGCAGCTTGGGCGGGGACGGTGCTGGCAAAGGCGCTGCCCGCTTCGCTGCTTGTACGGCAGCGGATCGCTTTTTTTCTGCGGGCGGACAGCCATTTGTATCAAAGCGTGCGCTCCAAGCGGCTGCAATTCCGTTTTTACGATATGATCCATCCTGTGGAGGACAATGTGCGTATGTTAAGCGACCAGCAGCCGACGCTGCTGGTTGCACCGCCGTCCATGCTGCGATTGCTCGCTGAAGCGCAGCTTGCCGGAGAGTTGTCCATTGCGCCTGGAAAAGTAATCTCGGTTGCAGAAGTGCTTGAGCCGCTGGACAAGCGGCTTATTGAGCAGGCTTTCGCCGTACGCGTCGATCAAATATATCAATGTACGGAAGGCTTCCTCGCTGCAACCTGCTCACAGGGAACCCTGCATCTGAACGAGGATATACTCGTTATTGAGAAGGAATATGTGGACGAGGAGCAGCGACTATTTTCGCCGATCATTACGGATTTTTCCCGGGCAACCCAGCCTATCGTGCGATATCGGCTTAATGATTTGTTGACGGAGGCAAAGCAGCCTTGTGCTTGCGGCTCCAGCTTTACGGCAATTGCCTCTATTGAAGGCAGGACGGATGATTTATTTTATGGACGCGATGCACAGACGCAGCGGCTGGTGCCGATTTTTCCCGATTTTATAAGACGGGCAGTCATAATGACCTCAGAGCGGATTAAGGAATACAAGGTTGTGCAGCAGTCGGATCGGCAGCTGGAAGTAGCCCTGCGTACAGAAGGAGCGCCAGATGAGCTGCAGCCAGAGCTTGCCGCTGCGCTGTCCAAGCTGTTTATTTCACGCGGCTGCATCGCGCCGCTGATTTCCTTTATCCCTTATGAAGCGAATGAGGGGCTGCGCAAGCTGAGGCGGGTGGAGCGAAAGTGGAGCCTTTAGAACAGATGAAGGAAAGGAGGGGCGGCTTTGCACCTATCAAAGACGATCATTAAAGAGCTTAAACTTGCAGAAATAACTGAACTACACCTAACCAAACAGGGGAAACGAAATAAAGCGGCTGAATATTTGCTTCCTTTGATGCAAAACGGGGTAAATTTATTTATTCGCAATGTGTGCACGGAGCTGCGGCTGCTGCAAGCGGGCCAGGCTTGGCTGCCTATGACGGTTAATGAGCAGGAGTATGACAATTCCTACGTGTGCTCCCCCTATGGAACGTATGTCAAGTATGCGGAAGAGGAGCTTTATTTGTTGGAAAATCGGCTGCTGCGCTTCCTGTGCGGCTCCTTGCTTAAAGCGATTGCCCCACTGCTGCGCCTGGCGAAAATCGACCGAAACGTCCATGTGAACAACTGGCTGCTTTCAACGAATTTGTATACCGAGCTTAGTGGGGAAGAGCTTGCGGGGCCACACAGACGTTAACAGCAAGCTATCCGGAGCATGCGATTATTTATCGTTCGCTCAATAAGCGCACGAATGGGGAGCTGATAGAGCAATTGCTGCGTCAGGGCTATGTGCTGGTGCCGAGCCGGCAGGTTTATTTTTTCAATGGTGCCGAGCCGTTGTACTTGAAGAAAAAAAATACGAAGTGGGATCGCAAGCTGCTCGCCCAGTCTGACTATCGTATCGTCGCGCATGCTGAGCTTGGAGAAGCGGATTATGAGCGTATTGCTCAGCTGTATGACCTGTTGTATATTGGAAAATATTCGGAGCTCAATCCTAAGTTTACAGCCGAATACATTCGCCACTGCCATCAGAAGGGACTGCTGGAAATGACCGGTCTCCGCGATGAGCAAGGGATTTTGCAAGGCGTAATGGGCTGCTTTATTCATGGCGAGGTTATGTCGGTACCGTTAGTTGGCTACAATACGGCGCTTGCTCAAAGTAACGGCCTCTACCGGATGCTGATGCACTTGGCGATGCAGACTGCAGCGGATCGCGGACAGCTGCTGCATCTCAGCTCTGGCGCGGCTGAGTTTAAGCGCGTTCGCGGAGCAGCAGCGGAAATTGAATACAGCGCCGTTTACATCGTGCATCTATCGGCTGGGAGGAGAGCGGTTTGGCGCGGACTTAGCAAGCTTTTATTGACAGTAGGCGTTCCGCTAATGAGAAGATATAAGCTGTAAGTAAAAAAATTCCGCTGTTTGAGGAGATCATACAATTAAATTCAAAAAAGTTTCAAACCTGTAAAGTATAATGGAAGAGAACGCATAAATACATATTCTTCTATTGAGAGCGCAGGTGTTTTGAAGATGGACAACGGCAATCAATTGTTTTTGGGAAAGCAGCTGGCTCAGGATTTGTTTAATCATCATGGGGTGCTTGTTGCTCCTGCTCATACCGTATTGGACCAGGAACAGCTCGACTTGATTTATCGTCATGCGATTGAACTGGAAGAAAGAGATATTAAGCGGGACAAGGGGAAGTCGAAGGCACAGGGAAAAATGGACGGCTGTACGCTGTATATGGCGGAGCTTTTCGAGCAAATTCGTTATGCGAAGCAAATTCCAGTGCTGCAGATCCGGGAAAAAATCATACCTTCTATTAATGAGCTGTCGGAGATTCCTGATTTTTATGAATTGCTGGGTGCTTTACAATCCAAAGATGATTATTCTTACCGCCATAATATAGGGGTAGGTGTATTGTCTACATTAATTGGTAAATGGATGGATATGGATGAGCGCGATCTCATGCAGCTTACGATGGCAGGTACTCTCCATGATATTGGCAAAACAAAAATACCAAATGAAATTTTGAACAAGCCGGGATCGCTTGATACGAAAGAGTTTGACCTGATGAAAAAGCATACGATTTTTGGCTATGAGCTGCTTAAGGACACCGTTGGCATTAATCATGTCCAGGCTTTAGTAGCGCTTCAGCATCATGAACGACAAGATGGTAGCGGTTACCCGCTTGGCTTGCGCTCTGAGCAAATCGCCCCGCTTAGCAAAATCGTAGCGGTAGCTGATGTTTTTCATGCGATGACCTCAGATCGGCCCTATCGCAAGGCACTGCCTTTTTACGAGACGCTTATCCAAATGAACAAAAATATTTTTGGCGAGTTTGATCCGCAAATCAGCAAGCTGTTTATGGACAAAATGATGCAGTCGATGCTGGGGCATCAGGTGCTGCTCACCAACAATGAAATCGGCTCAATCGTATTGATCAATCCACAAAATGCTCTAAGACCGTTAGTGAAAATGAATGACAATTTTATTGATTTAAGCCGAGACACGAGTTTGCATATTCTCAAAGTTGCGCCTTGAGGCACACCACATGCTAATCCTGTGGAAAATGCCGTCGCAGCAAGGTAGGTAAGGGACATCTTATGACAATAATAACGATTTTATCCGTAACTTTCACATTGTTTTTTTTCAGCAAGCAGCTTATAAATGCTTTGCTTCATATGGATTTATTGCGCTTTGAATTTAGAAAGAGGCTCATGTTTGGCGTGGTATATGGTGTTTGCGGCATCTTGATTATGTTTTTTGGAGTGCCTGTATCCGATCACGGCATTATTGATTTTAGATATTTCTTTATTATTATCGCTGCCTATTATGGTGGCCTACATGCGTCTATATTGGCAGCTGTTCTTATAGCAGGGGGACGGGCACTGTTGTTTGGCGGCTTGAATGAGGCATCCATTACTGCTGGAGCTTTCATTCTCTTGCTTGGAGTGCTTTCAGGCATCATTTTTGCATACAAGCGCTTTGAGGGGTATTGGGCAAAATGGAGTGTTTCTTTGCTGGTGCTAATGGCGCTGCTTTATGGAAATTCTTGGTTTACATATGGATTAGAATGGTCCAGCTCACTCTATAAATTCCTGTTTCCACCGATGCTTGCCAGCGGCCTTATCGTCGCTTATTGCGTACGTTATTTAACGCAGCGCGATGAGCTGTTCCAGCAGAAGGACCAGGAAGCGACAACGGACTTTCTTACTCAGCTGGCCAATGTCAGAGCATTCGACGCGGCGTTTAACCGCTTGTTTATTCAGGCGGAGAGCGGCAAGGAGCCGCTGGCTCTGCTGTTTCTGGATATTGATTATTTCAAAAAGATTAATGACACCTACGGCCATCCCGCAGGAGATGCCGTTTTGCGCGAGCTTGCTGCTATCGTTAGGCGCACGATTCGGGCAGAAGATGTAGCCTCGCGCTATGGGGGCGAAGAGTTTTCAATTTTGCTGCCTAATTGTTCGCCATCCGGTGCTTATGCTCTTGCGGAAAATTTACGCAGTACGATTCAGAAATGTCAAATTGTCGTTAATGACAAGCAATCGGTAGGCGTGACGGTCTCGATCGGCATTGCCTGCTACCCGGAGGTTGGACAGGAGTTTTTAATTGATTATGCCGATCAGGCCTTGTATCAGGCGAAGCTTTCCGGCAGAAACAAGACAATCTTGTGGCGCTCCTAAAGCAGCCTGGCGCCAGCCCCACGGCTCTAGCCTTTCCGGGCCAAGCTGGCGCGCAGGGCAGCGGCCAAGCGTTCGATTCCCGATTCCATTTGCTCCGGCTCCGGCCGGGCATAGCTAAGACGGATGAAGCCCTCCACCGAGCCATAGACGCTGCCCGGAACAAACACGACCCCTCTCTGAATGCTTTCTTCCAGCAAGCGATGATCACTGATGTTCTCCTTTGATTTACACCATAGGTTAAGTCCTCCAGGCTGCGCTGTAAAAGCAAGCCGCTCTTGAAAATAATGCTCAAGCGCACCAATCATTCGCTGCTGCTTGGTCTTAAGCGCCAATTGCAACGTTTGCAAATGCAGCGGAAATCCTTCTGAAGCAAGCAGTCGGCCAGCCAGCCACTGAGGCAAAATGCTAAGGCCAAAGTCCATCTGCTGTCTGGCATCGGCGAGGCGGCTCACGACCGTTTGTGGGGCGACCAGCCAGCCGATTCGCAGGCCTGATGCGGCGATTTTGGATAACGAGCCAATATAGAGCACAATATCCTCTTTGTCCAGCGCCTTTAGTGTTGGCAATGCCTGATTGTGAAAGGAAGTCAGGCTGAACGGATCATCCTCTACAATAGGAATACGCAGCTCGGCAGCTATGGCTAATACACGCTGCCTTTTTTCCATGCTCAAAGAAGTGCCTGTCGGATTTTGATAGTTGGGATTGAGAAAAAGCATGCGAATGCGATGCTCGCGGTACAATCGCGCAATATCATCCGGATCAATGCCGTCATGATGAACCGGGAGGCGGCAAATACGCAGTCCTGCAGATTGAAACATCGGCAGCGAATAGCAATAGGAGGGATCCTCAATTGCAACGGCATCGCCTGGGGCCAGGAGACATTGCGTAATTAAATAGAGCGACTGCTGCGAGCCGGAGGTAACGAGAATAGAAGCCTCTGGAGCAGCAATTCCCTGCTTTCGCAAAAAAGCGCTCAGCTCCACACGCAGCTGCGGATTGCCTTGTGGATGATCATAGCCGAGCGGCTCCATGAAAGGCTGCTCCTGCATAATAGATTGGAGCAGTGTGCTTGGAAACAGCGGCTCTGCCAGCTCGCCGCTCGCCATGTCAATCATTTGGCCGTTGTGGAGCATCGATGAACGAATGCGTCTCATAAATGGCAAATTAGGCAGGAAGCTGCCTCCTTCTGCATATTGGCGCCAATTCGGCGTTTGAGACGGAGATATCCCCCACTTACTGCGGCTTACGGTTGTGCCGCTCCCCACTTTGCTTTCTACTAAGCCGGCTGAGCGCAGCTCGGCATAAGCCTGTATAATGGTGCTGCGATTAACGCCTAATTGCTCTGCAAGTCTTCGCTCAGAGGGAAGCGGGCTGCCTGGCGGATATTCGCCCGAAGCAATGCTGCGTTCCAGCAGCTCGGCAATTTGCAAGTAAACAGGTGTTTTTAAATTTCGATCCAGCCTCCATGTCATGCCGTACACCCCGTTCATTGTCGATTGGTCTGATTTGGATTTGTTTATTTATTTATTTATTTATTATAGTACCACTTGTTCGAATTGGATGGTTATTTTAGTCGATAAATGGATGGTTACTTTATCAGCCAATCCCCTTATGATGGAATATAAGAGAAGCGGCTGGGCATGTAGGGGCAGTTGTTTTAGGCAGGGGGATGAACGCATGGAACAGCAAAAGGTGAAAGTTGGCGTAGTACAAGCTGCACCTCGTTTATTGGATAAGCAGTCGGCGTTCACACAAATAGCCGCATATGCCAGCGAGGCAAGCAGGCAGGGAGTCAAGCTGCTGGTGTTTCCTGAAGTATTTGTATCCGGTTATCCGCGTGGCATGACGTTTGGAAATCGCGTTGGAAGCCGGACAGCGGAGGGACGGGAAGACTTTCGCCGTTATTCGGAAAGTGCCATTACAATTCCGGGCGAGGATACCGAGCTGTTAGGGGAGATTGCCGCCGAAAATGGCATATATCTAATCGTTGGTGCGCTAGAGCGTGACCAGGAATTTAGTGGAGCTACACTGTACAATTCAATCGTCTATGTGGGGCCGGACGGCAGGCTGCTTGGCAAACATCGGAAGCTTATTCCTACAGCCGCGGAGCGTCTGCTCTGGGGGCAAGGCGATGGCAGCACGCTAACGGTTATCCAAACCCCTTTTGGACGAATAGGCGGCTTGATTTGCTGGGAAAACTACATGCCGCTGGCTCGGACCGCCATGTATGCGAAAGGGATAGACCTTTTTATAACACCTACTGCGGATGCCCGCGATACTTGGCAATCGACGATTCGCCATATCGCCTGCGAAGGCCGCTGCTATGTGCTGTCGAGCAATCAGTTTGCTACGAAGTCCTTATATCCGAAGGATTTGGCGAGTTTTGCCGAGCTGGAGCAGATGGATGAGGTGCTGAGCAGGGGCGGCAGTGCTATTGTTGGACCATTAGGAGAATATATCGTTGAGCCTGTTTATGGGCGGGAGGCGCTGCTCGTGGCAGAGCTGGATATGATGAAAATCGCCGAAAGCCGTTTTGACTTTGATGTAGTCGGGCATTACAGCCGGCCGGATGTGTTTCAGCTGCATGTTAATGAATCGAAGCAGTCGAATGTATTTTTTAAGAGTGGAATTTAATGGGATAGTGCGGCGGTATAAAAGTATAGCTTTATAGCAGAAAGGAGCAGAAAAATGGACGTGCCTGTTGGCGTATGGATCGCAGCGATTGTTATCGTTGGCATATTAGCATGGATCACCTTTTGGATTACGAACAAGGCTTATTCTAGAAAATGGGATGAGCATGACGAAGACAAGCTGAAAAATTAAATGGCTGCTTCGAGATGTGGAAGATGTGGGGCAGATTAGAGTTTCCGTATTTCAAATTTTCCGAACGCCTTGTCAGGTTGAAATTAGCCTGGCAAGGCGTTCTTTTGCTTTTTTTGAAAGATAGGAAAGGATAGCATTGCGCGATACCTTCTCTATATTTCCCGGATTGAAACGCGCCGCGCCGCCAAAGGACGGCCACAGCCGTTTCATCTTGTTAAAGCTCTTCCCAATAAGCGGATTTTCGGTTAATATGAGAATACATGTTCGGTATTGGGGGCGGTTTGGTGAATCAGGAGTCACATATCAAGGAGATCATCCAAGGGGATGACTGGATGATGGACATTTTGAATACGGTAAGGGGCCTAGATTTGCCTGACTGGTGGGTATGTGCTGGGTTTGTGCGCTCCAAATTGTGGGATGTTCTGCATGATTTTAAAGAGCGGACGCCGCTTGCGGATGTGGATGTTATTTATTACGATGCTGCTTATCCGAGTGAGTACATCGAGAAGCAGCTGGAGCAGCAATTGCGGGGCCTGAGACCCGAGATCCCATGGTCAGTGAAAAATCAGGCGAGAATGCATATTGTCAGCGGCCTGCCGCCGTATTCCTGCTCAGTTGATGCGATTTCTAAATTTCCTGAAACGGCGACTTCGCTTGGCGTGGCACTGGATGCGAGCGGGGAGCTCCAGCTAGCGGCTCCATGTGGAGTAGCTGATGTCCTTCAAGCTGTGCTTAGGCCTACAGCTTATTATGAGCCGGGGTCGGATCATTACCGCGTATACGAGCAAAGAATGATGAAGAAAAATTGGCAGGCGACATGGCCAAAAGTTCATAAAGCAGAGCAGCAGAGTAACGACAACATCAAATTTTAACAAAAATTAGTGCTGAAATCTTGCGAATTCGGATTGACAGCCTGCCTATTTTCACGTTTAATTAACTAGACCGTTCTCTATAATTAAGGTGGTGAAAAGGTGGCTTCAAAGCCGAATGCCCGCCAGCAGATCATAGATACAGCAATGAAGCTGTTTTGTGTGCAAGGGTATCATGCAACGGGGTTAAATCAAATTATTAAGGAAAGCTCATGTCCGAAGGGGTCCTTGTACTACTATTTCCCTGAAGGCAAGGAGGAACTGGCGGTTGAATGTATTTCAACGATTAAGAATTTTGTGCTGGAAAAATGGCGGATTAATTTTGAGCAGACTTCTAATCCTGTAGCAGCCATCCAGGCCCATATTTCCGACATCATTCAAGATGGGAAGCCATCGCAGTTTAGAGGATTTATGCCATTCAGCTTTTGGATGGCTGCTGAGACATGCCTGATTAGCGAAAGACTAAGATCAGCGTGCCAAGTCGTTTTTAATGAATGGCAGCAATATATTGCCCAGCAGCTTGTGAACAATGGAGCGAATGACAGCAGCGCTGCTGAAATAAGCAATGTCATACTTTCCTTAGTGGAAGGTGCATTCATTTTGGCCATTACTCATGGAGATGAGAAGCCGCTCGTCAACATTTCGCGCCTTGTACCGTCCATTGTTAATGGTGGCCCAGCAAGCTAGAACAACAGGTTACAGCAAACTGAATTTTTAATTCGCAGGAGGATGACACAAGTGCAAGCAGGAACGATGCAAGAGACTTCAACTTCACCCAATAAGACTTATAAAGTAATGCCGATTATGATTTCGCTATTGCTTAGCGGATTCATCGGATTTTTTAGTGAAACCGCGCTAAATGTAGCATTGACAGATTTAATGAGAGATTTGAGCGTTAACGAGGCGACTGTACAATGGCTTACGACTATATTTTTGCTGACGCTAGGTGTACTGGTGCCCGTATCAGGCATGCTGCTGCAATGGTTTACAACACGGCAATTGTTTGTATGGTCATTGATTTTTTCTATTATTGGAACATTCGTAGCGGCTATTGCACCGAACTTTGAAACGCTGCTTATTGCGCGTGTGCTTCAAGCAACGGGTACAGGGCTGCTGCTGCCGCTATTATTTAATACCATTCTCGTCATTATTCCGATTGAAAAGCGTGGCGCTGCGATGGGAATTATCGGCCTCATTATGATGTTCGCACCAGCAACGGGGCCCACTTTTGCCGGCATTTTGATCGCTAATTTAAGCTGGCACTGGATTTTCTGGGTGTCCTTGCCGTTTTTGATTATTTCATTATTTGTAGGGCTTGTCTATTTGCAAAATGTTTCTACCTTGACTAAGCCGCGTATCGACATATTGTCGATTTGCTTGTCTACCCTTGGCTTTGGCGGTGTCGTATACGGCTTTAGCAGCGCGGGAGAAGGCGAGCATGGATGGGGAAGCGCGAAAGTAATTATAGCGATGATCGTAGGTATCGTTGCACTCATTTTATTTGTTATCCGCCAGCTTAAGATGAAAGAGCCAATGATTAATTTGTCGACGTTTAAATATCCGATGTTTACAATTGGCTTAATTATGGTGTTTATTTGTATGATGGTTATTTTGTCCTCCATGCTAATATTGCCTATGTATTTACAGCGCGGCCTAATGATGAGTCCCTTGACTGTTGGGCTGCTTCTCCTTCCAGGTGGACTTATTAATGGCTTCTTGTCCCCTGTAATGGGAGGATTGTTTGATAAATATGGACCGAAATGGCTCGTTCTCCCAGGCCTGCTGGTCGTATCGGTTGTATTATGGTTTTTCTCTGATATTTCTACCGCGTCGACGACTGTGTTGATCATCGTGCTTCATTCCCTGCTAATGATTGGGATTTCGATGATTATGATGCCTGCGCAAACGAATGGCTTGAATCAGCTTCCTCCTGAGCTGTACCCGCATGGAACAGCAATTATGAACACATTGCAGCAGGTGGCAGGTGCCATTGGTACAGCGCTGGCAGTCAGTATTATGACAGCAGGAATGGAGAAATTTCTTAAGACAGCAGAAGGTAATCCTGAATCGCCAGCCAACTTGATTAGCGGATTAACCGTTGGTGTACAAGATGCTTTTATATTTGCAATGGTGGTTGCCCTTGTTGGGCTTGCAATTGCTTTCTTCATCAAGCGAGTGAAGGTGACAGCAGCAGGCAAACAAGGAGCTTAATATCGACTCTAAATAGAAGTGCCAATTATTTTTCAGAAGTTTTTTGAAAAATGCTTGCGTGATGCGATGTTTTCTGATATATTATATTTATTCGCTGTTAGCGAACATCGCGCGCGTGTGGCGGAATTGGCAGACGCACTAGACTTAGGATCTAGCGTTTCACGACGTGGGGGTTCAAGTCCCTCCACGCGCATTATGAATGGAAGAGTAAGGGCTGTTTCAAGTAGTTTTTAACTACTGGGAAACAGCCCTTTTCTTTTATGTTTTTTATTGAACCCGAATTAGTGAGTTTGGCTGTCCGCTCCCTCTTCTATTAGCTGCAATGGCTGTCATCCATTACATAACATGTCCTATTTTGCTATAATGGGACGATACTTGATAGCAGAAAGGAAGCGTTGGGCTTGAAACAGGTCACCATATATGATATTGCCAAAGAGGCCAATGTATCGGTTGCCACCGTATCGAGGGTGCTGAACGATACCGCCCCGGTAAAGGGATCTACGCGAGCCAAGATTGAAGAGCTTATTCAAAAATACAACTTTCAGCCTAACGCAATGGCCAGAAGCTTACTAAAAAAAGAAACGGGCATTATTGGTGTCATTGTACCTGATCTGACTAATCCCTTTTTCCCGGAAGTATTCGCTGGAGCGGAGGAAGAGGCGCAGCACTCGGGACATACCTTTCTGCTTAGCAATTCTATCGGAGATTACGCTAAGGAATCGGAATATCTTAGCATTATGCGGGAGAAACGCGTGGATGGTGTTATTTTTTTAGGGGGCAGGATTAATTTGAAGAACTGCGATGAGCATTTGGTGCAGGAGCTCGTGCAGCATGCAAGCGTCATTCCAACTGTGCTCGTTAACGGTGGGCTGCGCAACACGAATTTGATTAGAGTTGCTACCGACGAGTCGGTAGGGACTGCTCTCGCAGTCAGGCACCTGATTGAGCTGGGCCATACCGAAATCGGCTTTATTGGCGGAGAAAGCCATATGACCACAACCTCAATTAAGCTGCGGGCTTTCCGAAAGACGATGAAGGACGAGGGACTGGAAATTCGGGACAATTGGCTGCTGCCGGACAGCTTTTCCATCGAATCGGGCAAGCGCCAAATGCTGAAGCTGCTCGAAATGGAAGAGAGGCCAACCGCTGTTTTTTGCGTCAATGATTATACGGCCATCGGGGCAATCAAGGCGGCGACGGAGGCTGGGCTGACGATTCCAACGGACATGTCCGTTGTCGGATTTGATGATATTCCTTTGGCGCATCATTTTATCCCTGAGTTGACTACCGTTTCCCAGCAGGCGCATGAGCTTGGGAGAATGGCGGTACAAGTGCTTAAAGCGATTATGAAGAAAGAAAAGGTCAAGCAGCTTACTTCTTTGGCGCCACAGCTTATTGTTCGGCAAAGTACGGGAGCACGGAGTATCTAAAAGAGCGGCAAGCCAGATATTTCGGGCTTGCCGCTCTTTTTTTAGGTCTAATGGAATGTACGGAGCCGCGCTTACTTTTATCATGCCAGATATGGATAATATAAACTTTAATGTTGACCATAGTAAGCAAGCGAGCTATACTGAAATGGGTTTCATGAAAGCCTTTACATTTAGTTAATCATCTATCAAGGGGAGCGTGCTGAACAGTGAAACAGATGAAAAGAATGAAGTCGATGTTGCTTATTTTATTACCGGCTGTATTGATGATTCTCTCTGCTTGCAGTGGCAACAATACAGGAAATACAGTGGCCACTGAGTCGCCTGCCTCAACTGCAACACCGACGGAGGAAACGTCTGCGCCCACTGAGGAGCCTGAGCCTCCAGCCGCCAATTTGGGCGGTAGAGAAATTCGCATTTCACATTGGTGGGATGCTGCCCCTGACGGAGATTCCGAAGCGGATGAGTTGGCACGTGAAAGAATCAAAAAAGTGGAAGAAAAATATAACGTCAAAATCAAATACTTAAATACGGAATATTGGTCGACTACAGAGAAGCTATCCTCCTCTGTTATGTCGAACGATCCTTTCGCTGAAATTGTCCGACTGCCTGACGGCTTCATATGGGGCCTTATGCAAGGGGGATTTTTGACGCCCTTGGAAGATTACCTGAAAGATACGCGGATTGCGCCGGACGTCGTTGAATCGATGCGCTTTGGCGGCGACCATGTATTCGGATTAGAAAGCTGGTATAACCCGAATGACACGGGGATGTATTATAACAAAAGAATTTTCAAGGAGGCGGGCTTAAAGGATCCGCAGCAGCTAATGGATGAGGACAACTGGAATTGGACGACGATGCTGGATGCCGCGAAGAAGCTGACCGTAGACAATAATGGAGATGGAAAAGCTGACCAATACGGCCTTGCCGGTGCCCATTATGTTTTCTCGGAGCTGCTGATCGCCAGCAACGGCGGCATTATATACGACGAGGCGAACAAAAAAGTAGCTTTTGATTCACCCGAATCTATGGAAGCGCTTAACTTCCTTTATGGCCTGTATAACGAGCATAAAGTTGTGAAGAAAAATGAAGGTAACGACTGGGAGGATCCGGCAAAATATTTTGCCGAAGGCACGATAGCCATGTATCCGGGCGGCTTGTGGGAAATTGAAGGGCGCCTCCAGGACAAGATGAAGGATGAGTGGGGATACGTTTATCTTCCTAAGGGTCCACAGGCGGACACCTATCTTGATCCGCTTGGTCAAACGGCAGCTTACGTTATCCCTAAAGGAGTTAAGGATGCGGATGTTATCGTGAAAATCTGGGAAGAGCTTCAGGATTTCGATAACTGGCAGGAAAATCGCAGGCTGTGGCAGGAAAATGTGCTGCCGGATGAAAGCTCTATCGCTAATGCCATGAATGACGCTGGAAAAGTACAGCGTGTGTTCGGCGGACGCTTCGGGGGTCTCGGCATTAAGGACCAGCTCGACTCCGTGACGGGCAAGTTCGTCAAGGGCGAAATTACGCCAGCAACGGGCGTCGCCCAGGTAATCGGGCCTGCGCAAGCAGCTGCTGAAAAAGTGCTGAGAGGCGAGCAAGACAAGAAAGACGACAAAAAGTAATTCCCAAAGGCTTTGCCCATAATAAAGCGGCCTGCCCGGCTTTCCGATTAGGGAAACCGGGCGATTGCTGTAAAAAATTTCGCCAGTTTACAAAAGGGGGGAATGAGGTGGAAATCGTATTTTTCAGAAAAACGGCCGCTAGGATCATGGTTATCGCTATGCTGATTTCGATATTGGCTTTCCCTATAGCTCAGTCCGGCGCAGCCAGCATTCAAGCCGGTTCGGCTAAGGAAGCCGAGTCAAGCAGCGACCAGAGCCTATTAACAAACGAAGCAGAAAACAGCTACGCCCATTACTTGCAGCGCTATAAGGAAATAGAACGGCCTCGGGAGGAAATGGTCATACAAGGGGCGGACTACACAAGGGCAAGCGAAATGGAACCCGAAATCGTTCATGAGCTTGGGGGCGTATCAGGCGACTTCGTCAAGACGGGTGAAAGCGGCTCTATAGAGTGGGAGCTTGAGGTGCCGAAATCCGGCTTGTATCATATCGCCATTCGCTATTTTCCGATCGAAGGAAAAAGCTCGGCAATCGAAAGGGAGCTGCTGATCGACGGCGAGCTGCCGTTTGCCAGCGCCAGAAATTTGACCTTTCACCGCATATGGAAAAATGAGAGTGATCAGATTTTGCAGGATAACCGGGAAAATGAGCTGCGGCCGCGCCAGGTAGAATCGCCGATGTGGCAGGAGTCGCTGCTTCGAGATACAGAAGGGTACTACGAGGAGCCGTACTTCTTTTATTTTTCGGCTGGCAAGCACACATTGACGCTGTTATCTTCCAGAGAGCCGATGGCAATCGACTATTTGAAAGTGTATCAATATGATGAGCCTTCGCCTTACGAAGAGGTAGAGCGGGGATACAAGTCTAAGGGCTATGCGGAGACTAGCGGACATTTGATTAAAATGCAAGGCGAAAACGCCGCCTACAAATCGTCTCCTACCTTATATCCGATTTCCGATCGTTCCAGCCCGTCTACCGAGCCTTATGACGTATCGAAGATTAAGATGAATACGATTGGCGGCAACAACTGGCGGGTGCCGGGCCAATGGATCGCATGGGACATCGAAGCGCCAGAGGACGGGCTATACCGGATTGCGATCAAGAACAGGCAAGAATTGCTGCGAGGCATTTATTCTACACGCTCGCTATGGATTGACGGGGTCATTCCGTTTCAAGAAATGACGCAAATTCCGTTTTATTATGACTCGGACTGGCAGATGAATGTGCTAGGAAGCGAGGAAAAGCCTTATTTATTTTATATGACTAAAGGGAAGCATGAGCTGAGGCTGGAGGTGAGCTTAGGCGCAATGGCTCCTCTGATTCGCCAAGTAGAAGCAAGCTTGCTTGACATCAATGCTATGTATCGCAAAATTTTGATGATTACCGGCAATGTACCGGATCCTTATAGGGATTATCAATTAGATAAACAAATTCCCGACATGGTCGGCGTGTTTCAGGAGCAAAGCGATATTCTGTATGCCGTATCGAAGGAGCTAGTTCGCCTGACAGGCGAGAAAAGCGACAAGACGGCTACATTGGATAAAACCGCCTATCAATTAGCAGATTTGGCTCAAAAACCGGAAACGGTCCAGAAGCGGCTGTCTCAATTCAAAATTAATGTTGGCAGCGTCGGAGCCTGGATTCTGCAAGTGAGAGAGCAGCCGCTCGAAATCGATTACCTCGCTTTGGCTTCAGCTGATGTAGAGCTGCCCGAAGCAGATGCTTCAGCTTCAAAAAAAATCGTTCATGAGGTATCTTCCTTCTTTCATTCCTTCTTTGAAGATTACGATACGATCGGAAACATGGCCCAGGATGAGCAATCAATAACGGTATGGATTGGAACCGGCCGCGATCAGGCTCAAGTGCTGAAGGCGATGATTGATGATTCATTTACGCCGCTTACTGGTGTTGGAGTCAACCTTAAGCTGGTCAATCAGGATGTGCTGCTGCGTGCGTCTTTGGCAGGTGAGGGACCCGATGTAGCCATGCAGGTCGGCAACGATGTGCCGGTAAATTTCGGCATGCGGAATGCAGCGGAGGACTTGTCGCAATTCCCGGGCTATAGGGCGGTTGTGCAGCAATTCAGGGACAGCGCGCTTGTTCCATACCGATTTGAGGAGCAGGTGTTTGCGCTGCCTGAGCAGCAAATTTTCAATATGCTTTTTTACCGGAAGGATATATTAGAGGAGCTGAAACTTGAGCCGCCGCAAACGTGGGATGATGTGTACGCGATGATTCCGGTTCTGCAAAAGCATCATATGGATTTCGCGCTGCCGATTGCCCAGACGACGGGTGTTCCTGTAATGGAGGCGAATCGTGCGTTTGCTATGCTTTTATACCAGCTGGACGGCTCCTTTTATTTGAACAACGGAGCCAAAAGCGGACTGGATACAGAGGTCGGACTAGATGCATTCAAAAAATGGACCGACTTCTATACGAGCTATAAGCTGCCGCTCATCTTTGATTTTCCAATGCGCTTTCGTACGGGCGAAATGCCGGTCGGCATACAGGATTACACCTTTTACAACTATTTGAGCGTATCCGCCCCAGAAATTAAGGGCTTGTGGGAGTTCGTTCCTGTTCCAGGCACCGTGCAGCAGGATGGTTCTATTCGCCGGGATGTGGCTAGCGGCGGGACAGCCGCCATCATGCTCAAGCAGGCTAAAAACAAGGAAGCAGCTTGGGAGTTTATGAAATGGTGGGTGGGCAAGGATGCCCAGGTTCGCTTCGGCAGAGAGATGGAAGGACTGATGGGCGCTGCAGCACGTTATCCGACTGCCAATATTGAAGCGCTTAAGGAGCTGCCATGGCCGGCGCGCAATTATCGCAGCCTGGAAGAACAATGGCAATGGGTACAGGGCGTGCCGGAGGTGCCGGGAGGCTATTTCACAGGAAGGCATTTGGACAATGCTTTGCGTGAAGTGATTAACAACGGCACGAATACAGCCGACTCCTTATACGATTATGTCCAAGAAATCGACTATGAAATTACCCAAAAAAGAAGCGAGTTTCATTTGGAATGAGGGGACTTAAGGAGGGACTCTTTTGCAGAAAACGAAAATCGCGGCTGAGATTATACTCCAGCCGAAGGGCCGCCTTGCTGGGCCGCAGCGGAAATGGGAGCTGTTCGTTAAGGATATGAAGCGGGATAAGCATTTGTTTGTCCTGCTGATTCCTTATATGGTGCTGTTTCTGTTATTTACGGTGCTGCCGGTCATCATTTCCATCCTTTTCAGCTTTACGTATTTTAATATGCTTGAATTTCCGCGCTGGGTCGGATGGGAGAATTATTCCAAGCTGCTTTGGAATGACGATGTGTTTCTCATTGGACTAAAAAATACGCTTATATTTGCCGTCATAACCGGTCCGGTCAGCTATATCGCTTGTTTCGTATTCGCATGGCTTATTAATGAGCTTAATCCGAAAATCAGGGCATTTATGACGCTCGTGTTTTTTGCTCCTTCGATTTCGGGCAACGTCTTTTTTATTTGGCAAATTATTTTTTCAAGCGATTCGTATGGCATTATGAACGGCTTTCTGATGAAGATCGGGTTTATTTACGAGCCTATTCAATGGCTGCAGAATCCTGACTATATGCTCACGATTATTATTATCGTCCAATTATGGCTCAGCCTCGGGACCAGCTTTCTGGCGTTTATTGCCGGCTTGCAGACGGTTGACCGCACATTGTACGAGGCAGGGGCAGTGGATGGCGTGAAAAATCGCTGGCAGGAGCTTTGGTTTATTACCCTTCCATCCATGAGGCCGCAGCTGATGTTTGGCGCCGTCATCCAGATTACGTCTTCCCTTGCAGTAGCAGACGTAGCGATGGCTTTGGCTGGCTTTCCGAGCGTGCAGTATGGCGCACATACCGTCGTTACCCATTTGGTGGATTACGGCACGATTCGTTTCGAAATGGGCTATGCGTCTGCTATCGCGACCGTACTATTTATGCTGATGCTGGGCACCAATCTGGCCGTTCAAAAGTTGCTGAAGAGGGTGGGGGAATAGGCGAGATGAAGCTGGCCATGCGTCTGAAAAAAAGAGTGAACCGGTCCTGGCAGGTGGACATAATGCTGCTCCTTGTACTGGGCTTGTTTGGCTCCTTTATGGCAGTTCCGTTGATCTATGTCATTAATAATGCATTTAAGCCGCTTGATGAGTTGTTTATATTCCCGCCTACGCTGCTTGTCAGAAATGCAACACTTGAAAATTTCGCGGATTTGTTTCAAGTCATGAAAAATTCGTGGGTTCCATTTTCCAGATATATTTTCAATACCTTTTTTATTACGGCGGCAGGAACGGCAGGACATATTTTGCTGGCATCGGCGGCGGCTTATCCGCTGGCCAAGCATAAGTTTCGCGGACACAAAGTGCTGTTCACGGTTATTGTCCTTTCGCTGATGTTTTCCCCGCATGTGACGGCGATTCCAAATTATATGATCATGTCTGTGCTGGGGTGGATGGATTCGTACCAAGCTGTAATCGTTCCGGCGTTTGCCTATCCGCTTGGCCTATATTTAATGAAACAATTCATGGAGCAAATACCGGATGCTTTGCTGGAAGCCGCCAAGATCGACGGCGCCAGCGAATACCGGATATTTTGGCAAGTCGTTATGCCGCTCGTCAAGCCTGCCTGGCTGACGCTGTTAATTCTGATGATGCAAATGCTTTGGGGAGCGGATGGAGGCAGCTTCATTTACAGCGAACAGCTCAAGACGATGCATTACGCGATGGGGCAAATCATTCAAGGCGGTATTGCCCGCGCAGGGGTTGGCGCCGCAGTTGCTGTGATTATGATGACCGTGCCAATCGTGACGTTTGTTTTTTCACAGAGCAATGTCATTCAGACGATGGCTTCGTCTGGGATGAAGGACTAAAGCGATGGGGGCGTATGGATTGAAAATAAAGCGAGCGATTCTGTTATTGGCTGCTGTGCTGCTCTTCGCCGGCTTAAGTCCGAAGCTGGCCCACGCGTCGCCGTATGAGGGATATACCTATTCCTATTGGGGGGAGACCGTTCATTCGCCAATCGCGTATCTTCCTTCCAAGACGATAACGGGTCAAAATTTAGGGATAGGCCCATGGCGTTCTCCAGCTGATATATTTGCTGCACTTGACGGTCATTTGTATGTTCTGGATTCAGGAAACGGGCGAATTGTCGTGCTTGACAGCGAGTGGAAGGTTGTCCGTCAAATGAAGGAGTTTCAGAATAATGGAAAGCAGGATGGTTTCAATAATCCAGAAGGCCTCTTCGTGACGGAGAGTGGTCATATTTTTGTGGCGGATACCGAAAATAGGCGCGTGGTTGAGCTCGACAGCAGCGGAGCGTTCGTCAGAGAAATTTCCGCTCCGAAGTCGGAGGTCATCAGCAGCAATTTCGAATATTTCCCGCGAAAGGTCATCGTTGATAAAGCCGGCCGCATTTACGTTGTCGCCAGAGGCGTCTTCGAGGGCATTATAGAATTTGACAGCGAGGGCGGCTTTACTGGATTTATGGGGACGAACCGGGTGCAGTTTGATCCTGTGGATTTGTTCTGGAAGACGGTATCGACAAAAGAGCAGCGGGAAAAGCTGATCCGGTTTGTTCCCATTGAATTTAACAATGTAGATGTGGATCTGGATGGATTCATCTTTACGACTACAGCCGACAAGCAGACTTTTGCCCCTGTCAAAAGGCTGAACCCATCGGGCATTGACGTCATTCGCATAAACGGGAATATAGGTCCAGTAGGCGATTTGAGCAGAAATCGCTCCGCTTTCATTGACATCGATGTTAGCGGCAATGGCGTTTACCGCACGCTAGATTCGACCCGGGGGCGGATTTTTACTTATAACGAAGACGGCAATTTATTATACGTATTTGGCCAACTGGGCAATCAGCAGGGCACATTTAAAAATCCGGTTGCGATTGAAAGCTCCGGCAATCGGGTGTTTGTTCTGGACCGCGATCAGGGGAGAATTACCGAGTTTGCAGCGACCAAATTCGGAAGCCTCGTTAACGAGGCCAATGGATTATACAGTATAGGCAAGCACGATGATGCAGCAAAGCTGTGGAAGGAAGTGCTCCGGCTCGATGCAAATTACGAAATGGCCTATATTGGCATTGGCAAGTCGATGCTGCGCCAAGGCGAATACAAGCAAGCGATGACTTTTCTGAAGCTGGGCAATGACAGAGAATATTATTCCAAAGCATTAACCAAATATCGCAGGGAATATATGCGTGAGCACTTTGGGATCTATATGACGGTACTGATCCCGCTGATCTTGGTCGTTATCGCCGTTCGTAGAAGCATGAGGCTCAGAAAGGGGGAACTGAAAAAGGATGCGGTTTCTCAAGGAGGCTAGGTACTCGCTGCACGTTGCATTCCATCCCTTTGACGGGTTTTGGGACCTGAAATATGAGAACAAAGGAAAGCTCCGGATCGCGCTTGTCATTTTGCTCGCCGTTACGGTTACGATGATTCTGAACCGCCAGTATGCTGGCTATGTCGTCAACTTTAATCACCCGCTGGAACTAAACAGCTTTGATGAATTAAAGTACATTGTGCTTCCATTCCTCCTGTGGTGTGTCGCGAACTGGTCGCTCACTACGCTGATGGATGGAGAAGGGAAATTTGAAGAGATTGTCATCGCTACGGGGTATGCGATGCTTCCTTTAATTTTGATCTATTTGCCCAATATGCTGCTCAGCAATGTGATTACGCTGCGCGAGGCCTCCTTCTATTATTTGCTGGAATCTGCGGCAGCGTTATGGTTTGTTTGGCTGCTGTTTATTGGAACGATGACGGTTCACCAATATACGGTTACGAAGACGATTATGACGATGCTGTTAACGGTTGTAGTGATGGGCGTCATTATTTTTCTAGGGCTGCTCTTCTTCAGCCTGATCCAGCAAATCGTCAGTTTTGTGTACACGATTTACCAGGAACTTTCATTGCGAGCATAAGAAAGGGGGCCAAGCGGTGAAGCGGAAGCTTGCGATCATTATGACGGCAGCCATTACCGGCTGCTTGCTTATAGCTCAAGGCACCAATTACGCGGAATATGCGTCCGAGGTCGTAGCTGACCCTGCGCCAAGCAGCGGACTAAATAGCGGGCTTGCAGTCTCAAGCAGCCATTCCGGCAAGGTGCCTGCATGGTCTGAAGGGATGGAAATGGCGGCTGAAAATGAATTTTTAGCCTTGTATGTCAACGCTGAAACGACTGAAATTGCGGTTAGGGACAAGCGAAGCCAAGCGATTTGGTATTCCAATCCGCAAAATCGCGAAGCTGATCCGGTCGCAACCGGCTATAACAAGACGAAGCTGAACGTGCAGGTCGAGATCAGTTATTTTGACAGCGCAGGAAATGCATTGAAATATGATAATTACACCCATAGCGTTCAGAACGGCCAATATGCCATAGTGAAGGCAAATGCCGGACTGGACATCGTCTATACGCTAGGGGAGGTTAAAAGCGACATCGATGCCATTCCTAAATATATTAGCGCGGACCGATTTCAAACCGTCATTCTGGATAAAATCGAACAGTCGGCGGACAAAAGAGAAGTTGAGAAACGCTTTAAATATGATGAGGAAAACAAGCGTTATGAAAGAAGGGACTCCTCCTTTAAAGGAATCGGCTTATCCAAGGTTACCGAAATCTTCAATCAGATCGGCTATGACGAGGAGCAGAAGGCAATCGATAAGGCGGCGTATGGCGAAGCGTCCACTGGCAGCGCCAACGTTCGGATTCCTTTGCATTATCGGCTGGATGGCGAGCATCTGTTGGTGACAGTTGCGGCGGGCGAGATCGAATATCCGGCTAATATGAAAATTCAGACGCTGTCCCTGCTTCCGTTTTTTGGTGCAAGCGGCCGCGAGGATGAAGGCTATACGTTCGTTCCAGATGGGTCGGGTTCGCTAATCCGTTTCAACAATGGCAAAACCTACGATGCGCCGTTTCGTACGGCCCTTTACGGTTCCGATGCGTCTATTAGCCAGCTCATCAAAATTCAGAAAGAGGAAGCTGCACGCTTGCCTGTATTCGGCATGAAATATGAGGACCGGGCATTTGTCGCGATTATTGAGAAGGGTGACGCGGTCGCCGCGGTCGAAGCGGACGTAAGCGGCAGGCTGAACGATTACAACACCGTGCTCCCCAGTTTTACGCTGACTAATTTGGAGGAGGTTACCTTGACGAACGGGTGGCGCTCCAGTACGGTCAAAAAGTTTCAAGCGGAGCCCTATGATGGGGAAATGACGGTTCGTTACGGCTTTCTCGGCACGGGGGAGGCCAGCTATTCGGGCATGGCGGCGCATTACCGTCATTATTTGATCAAGCAAACGGGCCTAACGAGGCTGCCGGATGAAGGGGATATTCCGTTTTATGTCGAGCTGATTGGCGGCATTCCGAAGAAGAAATTTTTCTTGGGCATTCCTTATAACGCCTATGAGCCGCTTACGACCTTCAATCAGGCGGAGTCTATTTTGGGCCAAATGCTGGATAGGGGGATCGGCGGCATTAAGCTGCGTTATACGGGTTGGTTTAACGAGGGGTTAAACCATAACCTTCCCAAATCGATTGCCGTTGACAAGAAGCTCGGGGGAAGCAAAGGCTTAAACGAGCTAAAGGCATATGCCAATGCGAACGGTATAGGGTTGTTTCCTGATGCGGCCTTTCTTGAGGCAGCTCCGCAAGCGGATGGATTCAAAAAGTCGAGCGAAGCTTCCCGATTTATTACGGGCCGGCTGGCGGAAATTTATTCTTACAGCGCGTCCACCTTCAGTCAAGAGGATGAACGCGAGCCTGGTTATGTAGTGAGTCCGAAATCGCTGCCGAAAATAACAGCTGGATTTATGGACGATTATGGGAAGCTCCAGCTCTCGGGATTGTCTCTGCGCGATCTTGGCAGCGAGCTGAATTCCGATTTCAATCGTTCCGAGGTTATCAATCGCGAGGAAGCGAAAGAGATTGTAAAGCAACAGCTGAAGCAAATGAGCGGCTCTGTCAAGGAACTGCTGGTGGAGGGTGGAAACGCCTATTCGGTTCCCTACGCGCGGCATATTGTGGATGCGCCGATATCGAGCAGCGGCTTTAATATGACCGATGAGAGCGTTCCATTTTTTCAAATGGTTTATCACGGCTTCGTTCATACCGCTGGAGGCGCTTGGAACATGGCTGATGATCAAGATTCCTCCTACAACTTTCTGAAAGCGCTAGAAACGGGCTCTTCTTTGCATTACACATGGTTTTTTGCTGATTCCTCCGCGATCAAAATGACGGAGTTCGACCATTTGTATTCCGCCGATTATCGGGGCTGGATCGACGAAGCAGCGCAGAGGTATGGCGAACTGAATAACGTTCTCCACGATGTGCAATCCCAAGCGATTATTGATCATCGGGCACTGGCAGATGGGGTGTACCAGACCACTTTCGAAAAAGGGAAAACCATTATCGTCAATTATAACGATGCTTTGGCTGAAGTGGGCGGAATTACAGTTAGGGCAAAGGATTATTGGGTGGGAGGTGAAGCTCAGCGATGAGGTTCAGGAAGCTTTCGCTTGAGCAAAAAAACAGATATTACGGACTGTATTTCATTCTTCCCTGGTTTGCAGGCTTTTTATTCCTGTTTATCGTGCCGCTGCTGTCATCGCTTCGCTACAGCTTTAGCAATCTGCAAGTCACGAATGACGGCTTTAGCCTGGACTTTATCGGACTGTCCAATTATCGGGAAGCCTTGTTGTCACATGAATCGTACGTCAGAATACTGACGGAATCCGTTGTTGATATTGCGATCAACACACCGCTTATTATCATATTCAGCTTATTTTTTGCGGTGCTGCTTAACCAGAGATTTAGAGGACGGGTGCTGGCCCGGGCCATTTTCTTCCTGCCCGTTATTTTGGCATCGGGCATTATCGCCAGCATCGAGAACGGAGATTTGATGCAATCCGTCGTGCGAAGCGCAAACGATACAGCTGGCGGCGGCCTGTCCATTATGAAAAATCTAGAACTCGCCGTCCTGCTCATCGAATCAGGTGTGAGTATGACCTTTGTAGAGTATTTGACCGGTGCCGTCAGCCGAATTTATGAGATTATCAGCCAATCGGGTGTCCAAATTCTTATTTTTCTGGCGGGCCTTCAGTCGATTTCTCCTTCTTTGTATGAGGCAGCTAAGATCGAAGGCTCGACTGGCTACGAAGCATTCTGGAAAATTACGTTTCCGATGATCAGCCCGTTAATTTTGACGAATCTGGTTTATACCATAATCGACAGCTTCATCAGTGATGAAACAAGCCGGCTTGTGGTGGATACGGCATTCAAAAGCTATAATTTTGGCCTTAGCGCAGCAATGGCGTGGATGTATTTTGTTGTCATTGCGCTTGTGCTGTGGATTACGACGTCAATTGTTTCACGAAAGGTATTTTATCAAGATTAGCGGCCTAAAGGAGGAAGGACATGAAGAAGGATATCGCTGAGGTGGGGCAGCCAACGAAAGAACAATTGCAGCGTATGGCATCCGCCGCCTATTGGGTCGAATTTGCGAAAAAATGGCTGTGGGTGACCATCCGCTTCGTACTCATTTTCGGCATAGCGTTTGTCATCGTCTACCCGATTTTATTGAAGCTTTCGATTGCCTTCAAAAGCATGGATGATTTGTATGACTCTACAGTCATTTGGGTGCCGCATGCGCTGACGCTCGACAATTTCAAGCTCGTATTTCAAGCCATGAACTATCCGCAAGTGCTGCTCAATACGCTGCTGCTGTCTTCTGCGGTCATGCTGCTGCAAACGGCAACCTGCGTGCTTGCCGGTTATGGCTTTGCTCGAGTGAAATTCAGGGGAAGCGGCATTTTGTTCGCAGGCGTTATTTTTACGATTTTGGTGCCGGCCCAAACGATGATGGTTCCGCTTTATTTGCAATTTAAAAATTTCGATCTATTCGGGCTGGTTAAGCTGATTCAGGGCGAGCCCGCCAATCTGATAAACACCTACTGGCCATTTATTATTTCGGCAGCGCTGGGCATGGGTGTGAAGACGGGGTTATATGTGTATATTTTTCGCCAGTTTTTCAAAGGAATTCCGCGAGAGATTGAAGAAGCTGCCTATGTGGATGGAGCCGGCTACTTTACAACCTTTAGAAGGGTCATCCTGCCTAATGCGGTCCCTTCCATGGTGACTGTCATGCTGTTTTCCTTCGTCTGGCAGTGGAACGACTCTTTCTTTACGAACATGTATTTGAATGAGCCGAAGGTGATGTCGTCGATGATGGCTTCATCCGGCTATGCGATTGCTACGTTCCTTAGCGGAGGTGGGCAGGCGGAAACCGCTTCGTACGTTCAGGACCCATTCTTTATGTCCATGATGATGAACACAAGCGTCCTGATGGCTATACTGCCGCTAATTATTATGTATTTGTTTGTGCAAAGGCATTTTGTAGAGAGTGTCGAACGATCAGGCTTGGTCGGATAGGAGAGGCGGATGAAAAAGAAATTGACAGTTGTTATCGTTGTGGTGTTCACGTCAGCTCTAGGCTTGTATTTCGCTTTCACATCGAATCGTTCCGATAGCGCAAGCAGCCCGAAAAAGGAGGAAGCGCAGGTCCAGCAGCTGACGCCGCCGGATGCTTATGTAACGCTCGATGGAGCGGTCCGCTATCAAACGATTGATAATTTCGGAGCGTCCGACGCATGGTCGATGGACCCTCTGGGCAAGTATTGGACGGAAGAAAATAAAAATCGCGTGGCAGATTTGCTTTTTTCACGAGAGAAAGGAATTGGCCTGTCGGCCTGGCGCTTTAATATCGGTGCAGGCTCGATTGAAACGGACCAGTCGCGTATTCCAGATCCCTGGAGGCGGGCGGAATCGTTCAAGCTTTCAGAGGAAGGGAATTATGATTGGAGCAGGCAGGCGGGTCAGCAATGGTTTCTTCAAGCGGCAAAGGATCGGGGCGTAGATACTTTAATTGCATTCGTAAATAGCCCACCAGTCTGGATGACCAAGAATGGTCATGCCCAACCGGATGAGGAAGTCGGCTCCACCAATCTGAAAGAGGGATATGAGGATGAATTTGCAGCGTTTTTAATCGATATTTTGGAGCATTTTAGCGAGGCAGGCTTGGATTTCGAATATATAAGCCCGATTAATGAGCCGACCTGGGATTGGAATCTGGCCCAGCAAGAAAGCAATCGTTATAACAACGAAGATCTTAAGCGTGTCATTCTTGAATTGCATCGGCAGTTGAAAGAGAGCGGCCTTGAGGCGCAAATCAGCGCCCCAGATGGCGTAGAAATTACAGCGCTGCTGGATGATGAAGTTTACGGGCAGTTTGCAGGGGGCGGGACCTATTCGGGCGGGGCCAACAGTCTAGGAACAGGAAAATACCGGGAATATATTAAGGAGCTGCTCGGTGATCCTAGGCTCAAGGAGGCAATTGGCAATAAAATCGCTTCGCATTCCTATTGGTCCGATTACAGCAAGCCGGGCGACGACCGGCTGGGCAAGCTTAGACAATTGCTGGATGCCAATCTGAAAAAATACGACGAAAAGGCTAAATACTGGGTAACCGAATATTGTATTCTTGGCGATTACGGTCCGGGGCGTGACCTTGGCATAGAGCCTGCCTTGCATGTGGCCCGCACGATTCATTTTGATTTGACGGAGGCAAATGCAGCGGCATGGCAGTGGTGGACAGCCGTGTCAAAGGTCGATTACAAGGATGGACTGATCTATACTGATTTTAGCGAAGCGGGCGATGAGCAAAATATTTTGACCTCCAAAATCATGTGGGCGCTCGGCAATTACAGCAAATTTATACGTCCGGGTGCGCAGCGCATCTCGCTTGCAGGACTGGATGAAGATGCGCGCAGCGGTTTGCTGGGCTCGGCTTATGTACATGTTGGAGAACAGACGGTTACGGCTGTATTCGTCAATGACAGCGAGGACGATAAGCGCGTTCGGGTTTCATTGGATGGCGTGGATCAGCACCATTCCATTGCATTTATGGAACCGTATATTACGTCGGCGGGTCAGGATCTTGTCCGTGGGGAAAGCGTACCCGTGCTGGATGATTATTCGTTTGAAGCGGTTATTCCAGCGAGGTCTGTCGTTACCTTGACGGGAGGCGGGGCTGACGGTACGGTCGAATAATAAGTCAAAACGATAGTTGAAAATAATAAACAGAAAGCAGTAGGCGTTGATGGCCATCCATCAACGCCTTTTTTGGCAATAGGCTTCGCGGAAAGAACGCTGTAGCTGAAAATGAATCGAAAAAAAGAGTGAGGTAGGCAGCCTCTCCTATTCGATTGTGGACGCTCTTCCCTAAAAAGTTCGGTCAGGGGATGTATAAATTCAACCTCCAGCTTTCATATTAATAACTATAAATTTATGAATGACAAAGAGGAGAATTGATGATGCAGCAGCAAACTACAGCGAATAACAATGCACAGAAGGCAATGAACAAAAATCACGGGGGACATGAGCTTTTTGATATGCAGGAGCTATTGAATTGCAGCATTAGCGCAATGGATCAATTTATGATTTTCAGACAATATGCACAGGATCAGGAGCTGCTAAGTCTTATCGACAAGCAATATCAATTTATGCAATCGCAATACAATTTGACGGCTGAATGCTTTAAGACTGGGCAGGAGCCGAGTCAAAAAACATCAACGTATTTGATTAAAGAGGTAACACCGACCGTATTTGGCATGAAGCAAAGCTCGCCGAAAAAACCGATTCAATCACTAGCCGATGTCAACGATGCCGGAGTATGTGGTTTTATGCAAGGCATCGTTAAAAAGCATGCATCGCTGTTAACGACGGCTGCTCTTGAAGCAACGAACCCGGTTGTCCGTCGTGTACTCGCTTCCCAAGTGCAAAACTTTATTGAAATATCCTATGAGCTCTTTCTGTATCAAAATAAAAATGCCTATTATCAGGTACCGCAATTAAACGATGCTGATATGCAGCAAATTTTGAATACATTTTTGCCAATCGCTGAAACACCGCAAATGCCAGAGTCTAATAAAGGAACAGCCCTTCATTGACAGCAGCTTTTAGAACAAAATAAAAGTTTAATGTTGAAAACCGTACCCATATGCAGCTTGAAAAATATCCTGATCTTCATCGAATAGCGGACATTGGTAAAAACGGCGTGCTGCTGCTGTTGTCAGAGAGTACGAATGCAGAACGGCCTGGTTTTACGCCATCGGAACGTCTTGTTGGGGATCACATTGAATGTAATTTACGGCTCGGGAAGCGCAACAGGGATGCATGTATCTGGTCACGGTAATCAGGAAGAGTTGAAATTAATGCTTACCCTAATGAAGCCCAAATATTTTGTTCCGGTTCATGGCGAATTCCGCATGCTTTATCAACACCGGCTGCTTGCGAAGTCGGTGGGAGTTGACGAGGAGAACATTTTTATCGTCAACAATGGGGAGACCGTGGAGATCGAAAACAAAATCGCACGTAAAGGCGGTAAAATTCCTGCGGGCACTTCAATCCCGCATGACCTTGATAAAAAACAGTTTAGTTGCTTTCGATTATCCATCAACCATTGCAGCCTTTGGATCAGCGATGATCTAAGGGCTGTTTTGTATTTCATAACACAGATTCGCTAAGGGCAAGTGATTGGGGCCAATCGAAAGCTTTATCTCAGTGATACATCATATAGGAGTATTACCTAAATAATCCGTCATATATAGGGGGGATTAAGGTGATAAAAATTTATTTAGTGCGTCATAAAAATATTTATGTTGTATTATAAAACTATAATGATGTATGCTATTAGCAAATAAGCGAAGGGGGAATGCGGAAATGCACCGGGGGGTTGGCATTAGCGGAATGGGGAGAATCGGACGGCTGCTCGTTAGGAAAATGTTGTCTGAGCCGAATCCAGCAGTAAGGTTGAGGGCCATTAACAGCGTATATCCCGTGGAGACGATTGCTCATCTATTGAAATACGATTCGGTCCATGGGAGCTGGAAAGCAGATATACTGGTTCGAGATCAGCAGCTCGTGATTAATGGTCATTCCATACAAGTCGTATATGAAAGAGCGCCGGAGAACATTAAGTGGCATCGTTATGGCGTCGAGCTTGCCATTGACGCAACCGGGAAATTCAATGATCGGCAGGGTGCGCTGAAGCATATGGCTTCAGGAGCGAAACGGGTGCTGATTACAGCGCCCGGCAAGCAAATGGACTTGACGATTGTGATGGGTGTTAATGACCATCTTTATCGCCCGGAGGAGCATCAGCTGTTATCAGCTGCCTCCTGTACGACAAACTGTGTGGCTCCGGTTCTTCATGTGCTGGATCAAGCGTTCCATATCCAATCTGGCTGGATGACGACGGTGCATTCCTATACTTCTGATCAAAATCATTTGGACAATCCGCATGAGGATTTGCGCAGGGCTCGGTCCTGCACCCAGTCCATTGTCCCTACGACGACAGGGGTCGGCAAGGCGCTTGCAGATGTGCTGCCGCATTTGTCCTCGCGCATTCAGGGCATGTCGCTGCGGGTTCCGACGCAGGATGTATCGCTAATTGACCTCACCATTCAAGCTGAGCGTCGTACAACAGCGGCTGAAGTAAATGAAGTTTTGAAAGCGGCTGCAGAAGGCAGCAAGTCTTCTTATATCGGTTTTGCCGAGGAGCCGCTCGTATCAGCCGACTATATAGGCTGCTCGAAATCGGCAATGGTAGACGGTCTTTCGACGATGGTTATGGACAATCAGATTAAAGTCATTGCATGGTATGACAATGAGTGGGCATATGCATGCCGCGTTATGGATGTAGCCAATCTAATGATGGAAAGGGTGAAGGATTCATGCGAAATCACGGTATAGAAATGGGAGCCATTTATTGCAAGCACTGCATGACGCTGATTGATACACAGCCAACGAAAAAGGTGACTAATTATTATTCGGAATGCAAGGAAGAGGCATGCGTTGGGGCGAGGTACGGTGGTGGACTAGTCAGTTCGGGGCAAATGCAAGGAAGCGGAAATCGGGCAGGCGGATATACAGGGACGGGAGGAAGCGAGTCATGAGCATCATGGAGTCGAGGCTGCGTCAGCAGTTAGGCGTACATTATCAATTAACGACAGAGCAGCTAATGGAGCATGCGATTAAACGCGGTGAAGGGACGAAGCTGGAATCGGGAGCGCTGCGGGTGCTGACGGGGCAATATACAGGCCGTTCGCCGAAGGATAAGTTTATTGTCTGCGAGCCGTCTTCGCTGCCGCAGGTTGCTTGGGGCAAAGTGAACCAGCCGCTTTCGCCGGAGCATTTTAACCAGTTGTATGAAAAAGCAAAGCGTTATATGGAGCAGCAGGAGCTGTTCATCTTTGACGGCTATGCTGGTGCGGATGAATCTTACCGCCTGCCGATCCGCGTTATTAATGAATATGCTTGGCATAATCTATTTGCCCGCCAGCTGTTTATTCGTCCAAGCGAGGAGCAGCTTGCCACCCATAAGCCTGCTTTTACGGTCATCGCCCTGCCGGGGCTCAAGGCAGATCCTGCATGTGACGGCACAGCGTCCGAAACGTTCATTTGCATTTCTTTTGAGCAAAAAGTCGTGCTGATTGGCGGAACGGAATATGCAGGCGAGATGAAAAAGTCGATTTTCAGCGTGCTTAACTATTTGCTGCCATTGCAGGGCGTCCTGCCGATGCATTGCTCGGCGAATGTAGGAGAGCAGGGCGACACGGCGCTGTTCTTCGGCTTATCGGGCACGGGCAAGACGACGCTTTCTGCCGATTCCTCGCGCCGCCTCATCGGAGATGACGAGCATGGCTGGTCAGAGGATGGCGTATTCAACTTCGAAGGCGGCTGCTATGCGAAATGCATTGGGCTGAGCGAAGAGAAGGAGCCGCAAATTTGGCAGGCGATCCGCAGCGGAGCTGTGCTGGAAAATGTAGCGCTAGATGCCCAGACAGGGCAGCCTGATTATAAAAGCAATTATCTGACGGAGAACACGCGCGCTGCTTATCCGCTTGAGCATATTCCGGGAGCGGTGCTCACGGGGAAAGCAGGCCATCCAAACGTTATTTTGTTTCTGACCGCCGACGCTTGCGGCGTACTGCCGCCGATCTCCAAGCTGACGAAGGAGCAGGCCATGTATCATTTTCTATCGGGGTATACGTCCAAGCTTGCGGGTACGGAGCGTGGGGTAACCGAGCCGGAAGCGACGTTTTCCGCTTGCTTCGGGTCGCCGTTCCTGCCGCTCGCGCCAAGTGTATATGCGGAAATGCTCGGTGAAAAAATCGCCCAGCATGATGCCAAAGTGTATTTGGTTAATACAGGCTGGTCCGGCGGGCCGCATGGCATAGGGCAGCGGATGAACCTGCGCTATACGCGGGCGATGGTAACGGCAGCGATTGATGGCAGCCTAGAGCAGGCTGAATTTATGGCTGATCCAGTGTTTGGCCTGAGCTGCCCGCTGGCGGTAGAAGGTGTGCCGAATACAGTGCTCCTGCCCCGCGAAGCATGGCAGGATAAGGCGGCCTATGATCAGCAGGCGGCCAAGCTTGCCGCACAATTTGTGAATAATTTCCGCAAATTCGTAGGCGTAAGCGCGGAAATCTCTGCCGCTGGTCCAGTAGTGCAATCGCACCAGAGCTGATAGAGGAACGGGATAATGGTGAAAAGAAGGGACTGCTTTTAGGCTGTAATAGCCTCAAAGCAGTCCCTTCTTATATTTTACCCTAGCATGGCGGCTTGCCGCTTATACTGATCCTCCAATACGAGGCAGGCCATAGCCTCCACAACGGGCACAATTCTCGGACAAATGCAAGGATCATGCCGCCCCTCCGTCCTAATTTCCTGCTCCTCGCCGTGGATATTGATCGTTCGCTGTGGGACCGAGATGGAGGAGGTCGGTTTAACGCTTATGCGAAAAATAATATCCTGTCCCGTGCTAATGCCCCCTATGATGCCACCCGAATGATTGCTGAGAAACCCGTCGCCGCTCATCCCGTCATTATGCTCGCTGCCCAGCATGGAAGCAGCAGCGAAGCCAGTGCCAAATTCAATGCCTTTCACGGCGCCAATCGATAGCATCGCTTTCGCAAGCTCCGCGTCCAATTTGTCAAATACCGGCTCTCCCAGACCAGGCACTACGCCGCGAATCCGGCATTCTACAATGCCGCCGCAGCTGTCGCCAACCGCTGCGAGCTGTTCAATTTTACGGATCATTTTCGCTCCGGCAGCAGCGTCGCATGCACGAACCGCATTTTGTTCAATGACGGCTTCATCGAAGGTTTCGCATTCAATGCCTCCGATAGCCTGCGTATAGGCAAGCACCTGCACGCCCCTTTGCTCCAGCAGCTTGCGGGCGATAGCGCCGCCGGCTACTCTGCCCGCCGTTTCTCTGCCGGAAGCCCGTCCACTGCCGCGATGGTCGCGAATGCCATACTTTTGCAAATAGGTGAAATCGGCATGGCCTGGGCGAAAAGAATGCTGGATATCACTGTATGCATCGGGTCTCATATCCTGGTTATGCAAAATAACAAAGAGCGGCGTTCCCGTCGTTTTTCCCTCGAACACGCCCGATAAAATATGAACGATATCATATTCCTTGCGCGGGGAAGTGACGGATGATTGCCCGGGCTTGCGTCGATCCATCTGCTGCTGAATATAGGCTTCATCGATTTCGACGCCCGGCGTTACACCGTCGACAATGACGCCAACCGCCTCGCCATGGGACTCGCCAAAGGTTGTGATTTTAAAAGCTTCTCCAAATGTATTTCCTGCCATTATGAATCATCCTCTGCATTTAATCGTTAATTTGAAAGCCTAGTGCTGCTAATTGTTCAAAATAATGCGGATTTGTTTTGGACACACAGCCCGGGTCGGATATTTGTAGATTGGAAACTTTCGAACCAATTAAGGAAAGGGCCATAGCCATGCGATGGTCATCGTGGCTATTTAATAAAGCGGCTTGTGGCTTGCCGGGAAAAACGGTTAGGCCGTCTTCAAATTCCAATACGCGAATGCCTAGCTTGCCCAATTCCGTGCAAATAGCAGATATCCGGTCACATTCGTGATGTCTGATATGAGCGGCATCTTTAAGCGTAATGGGGCCATCTGCAAAAATAGCAAGGACAGCGAGCGTCAGCGTTTGATCCGACCATTTTTGCATGCTGACGGTAAAGCCGCCCTTCAAACGCTCTGGCCCTTGGACTTCAACAAAGGTTTCGCCGCAGGCAATGGTACATCCCATCTGCTCCAGCACGCCGAGCATTGCAATATCTGGCTGGCTTGTACGGCTTGCGTCAATGCCTTCCGTTCTTATGCGCCCTGCGGTAAGCGCGGCGAGCGCCCAGAAATAACAGCAGGTGGATACATCAGGCTCCAGAAGGATGGAGCGAGCTTCATATTTTCCCGTAGGTATCGTAATGCAGGGGTCGTTTGTGTCCAGAGATGCAACAGGTGCTGCACCAAACAAAGCCATCATCGCAAGTGTCATTTCGACATAGTCTTTTTGCACGACTTCGCCATCTATGCGCACTGTTATCGGCGCTTTCGCATAAGGTGCGGCTAACAGCAGACCGCTTATGAATTGACTCGATGTAGAGCCAGGTAGCAGCACCGTCCCGCCTTGCAAGCCATTAGCCCGAAGGACGAGAGGGAGTGAATGCTCGACTTGCTCGTATTCAAACGCTGCTCCTAAATGTGTCAGTGCATGGAGCAAGGGAGCTAGCGGCCGCTCGTGCAATCGTTTAGTGCCTTTAATTGCCCAAATGCCATCTCCAATGGCCAAAGCACCGGGCAAAAAACGTGCAATCGTGCCAGCAGCTCCTACGAACAGCTCCCCAGACGAGATCGGCCAGTTTCCGCCGCAGCCATCTACATAAGCGGTTTCTCCTTCGATCGTTATTTTTACCCCGAGCTGCTTTAATGCAGCAATGCACCAGTAGGAATCATCGCTTAATAATAAACCGCTAATTTGCGATTTTCCTTCGGCAAGCGCGGCTATAATGAGGGCACGGTTAGTTAGGCTTTTGCTTCCCGGTATGCGCACCGTTCCTTCCAATGCTCCGCTTGGAGGATTTAGGGTCACCTGCTGTTTATCGCTATGGGCCGACCATGGGGAACGTGCAGTTAGATCAGGCTGGAATCCGTCCATATTTCCACCTCTTTTGTTTTCTTGTATAAACCCGATTATAATGAAGAAAATGAAATAAGTGAAATTGGATTTTATAAAAAATGATATAGAGGTGGTCTATACCATATGTTTAATCTGGAATGGTATCGGATTTTTCTGCATACAGCACGCTGTAAAAATTTAACAAGAGCGGCGCAGGAGCTGCATATTACGCAGCCATCGGTCAGCTATGCGATTAAGCAGATGGAGGATGCTTTGCAGCTCAAGCTTTTTCATCGGCTGTCGAAGGGCGTCGAGCTTACCGAAGAAGGGCGGGCGCTGCAAGGCTATGTGGAGCAATCCTTTTCCATGCTGGATTCTGCCCAAAAGCATTTGCAAAATATGAAGCTGCTCAGCGAGGGAGAAATTCGCATCGGGGCGAGCGATTCGCTGATTAAGCATCTTTTGCTGCCGCAATTAAATGCCTTTCATCGCGATTATCCGGGTATCCGAATCCGTCTTTCGCATGGGAAGACGCCCGATATTACGCAGCGCTTAAGGGAAGGCGATATCGATTGTGCGATTATCCATCTGCCTATAAACGATTCCCAGCTGAATATCCAGACGCTTGCGGTGCTGGAGGATTGTTTTGTAGTCGGAGAAGCTTATGCGGAGTTAGCCCGCGGCTCAGCGGCGAATGGTGCCTTAACGATGCAGCAGCTGGCTGAGCTGCCGCTCCTGTTATTATCTCCGGGCAGCAGCACGAGGGAGTTTGTTGAACAATGGTTCGCGGGCAAGGGACAGGCGGTAAAGCCGGATATCGAGCTTGGAAGTATTGATTTGCTCGCCCAGTTCGCAAGGCTCGGTTACGGGGCCGCATTCATTAGCCGTTCTTTTGTGCAGGAGGAATTAAATAATGGCATGTTGTATGAAGTATTTGTAGAAGATCCGCTTCCACCCCGCAGCATCGGGCTTGCCGTACGGCAGGACAGGAAGCTGTCGGTTGCGGCTGAGCGCTTCGTCGAAATGTGCATGCCGGCTGTCGATGAGAGACATTAAATTAGGGCGTGTCTGAAAACCTGTTCAGTGGCACCTTTCACCGCCTTTTCGCCCCCTGCTTCGTTCCGTTTGCTTGACGTATCCCCAGTACGCCTTCACAAGCGCGCCTTGCATGGAACGAAAATTCGGCAATATTTGCTGTCCTCAGCGTTCTCAGACACGCCCTAGCTTTGGTGAAATTAGACTTGCCAAGCGTGCCTGGTACATCACTTTGGTAAATCCGAATATGTTCCATCAGCATCCGTACATCGTTCATGGCGCCTGCCGGCGTGTACAATGTACCATAAAGAAAAAGCGTTCTCTGCACAACCTAGTGTGGTAGCGGATGATGGGATGATCACCCTATCCATAGAGGACAGAAATGGTGGACATATGAGCATAGCGAGCAGGCAGCTGCCCCGTAAACTGACTATTACGATGTGGGATTTCTCTTGGTATACGATGACGACGCCGGGAGAGCCATACAGCGATTTAGCTGCAAGATATAAAGAGGCGGTGGAGCGGGGATATAATACGATTCGCATTTGTGCGATGCCACTTATGCTGTTTACGGATTCGGGCGTTCGCCCCGGACCGCTGCACTTCGGAAATTTGGGCGAGGTGGGCCAGCGGACACGTTGGTACAATTGCAGAGGCGGAGCAGAGCTGGACGGGCATGCGCAGCTGTTGGAGCTGTTCAAGCAGGCGAAGGCTCACAACTGCTATATTATTCTTTCCTCGTGGGAATACCAGCAAAGTCCAAGCTTTCTGGCGGAGCCTTATTTGCGCGATTTGCTGGCGGATATTCCGCCGGACCAGCGCTTTATGGCGCTGGCGAAGTCAATGGATCAGCTCATTCAATATGTGAAGGCAGCGGGCTATGGCGAGCAAATCGCTTATGCCGAGCTGCATAATGAGGTCGAATTTGGACAGCTGACCGATATTGCAACGGAGCAGGGCGTTGCCAGCTCCAATACGCCTGGCCTTGTGCAAATTATGCAGCCCTATATTGAAGAAGCGGTCGCGTTTCTCCGCGAGCAGCATCCCGAGCTGTTAATGACGGCAAGCTATACGCTGAATGAGGCTTACCCGAAAGCTTATGTGGCGCGAAATATGCAGGTGGCTCATTTTCATCTGTATATTAAAGGCGTGCTGCAGGAGCTGATGGACCGGACGGGCATCGACAATGAAGCGGTGCCGTTTCCAAATGAGCTGGTGCAATCGCTGCTGCGGGAAGAAGCGCCGCCGTTCGAGAGCTGGCAGCTTCCGGCAGGCCAGGAATGGCGAATGCAGGGCAATCCCGTCGGCATGAAGCTGCTTTATCTCCATGATTGGGCCGACCCGGATCAATGGGATTTATATTTGTACGACCATTATGGCAGCCATAAGCTGGCAATGCTCCAGAAGGCGGATTTTCGTTTTGAGGAGCTGCATGAATGGGCGGGACAAACGGAGCTTCCTATCGTCATTGGCGAAGGTTATGTGGGCTACACGCCGCTGCATGCGGGCTTTGAGGAAGGGCCAGTCGGTAAATTTATTGCCGAATATGCGATTCGCAAAGGGATGAAGCTGGGCTTCTGGGGCATGGTGCTCTGCTCCAACTGCGCGCCACATCATCCGTTCTGGAACGATATTGCGTGGCAGCAAAAGTGGAACCGGTTTATTTTGGAATCGGAATAAATGAATGCGGCAAATATAGCTCAAGCAGAAATCAAATAGAGCGGGATGAAAGCTTCTTTTTCAAGCATGCCGGGGCATGCGGGGAAAGGGGCTTTTTCTCTCTCCTGTCACGTGCCTGTTTGCTATAATCGGTATAGATGATCTTATTTACCATTCTACTAGGCGAGAGGAAGATCCATATATGCAATTGCTGAAGGGACAAAAGGCAGACGTCACCAAAGGGGGAAGCCTCGGCAAGCTGGCTGTCCAGTTTGGCTGGAAAGCTGGCAGAAGCGAGCTCGGCATCGATGCTGCGGCGTTTCTGCTGTCAGAGCGCGGCCGCTGCGAGCGGGATGAGGATTTTATTTTTTATGGCAATCCATTAGCGGCGAATGGTGCTGCTGAGCATAAATCAAGCGGCCAGCAGCTTGGCATGGAAGCAGGCGATCAGGAAGGGATCGAGCTTGTGCTTGGGCATTTGCCGGAGCAAATAGCGAAAGCTGCTTTTACGGTGACGATATATGATGGCGAGCAGCTCGGGCATGCTTTTCAGGATGTAACGGGGCTATATGTGCGGCTTGTTAACCTAGACACGAAGGAGGAACTGCTGCGCTACGAGTACGGTGCGGATTTGGTGAAGGAGACGGCGGTTGTAGCGGGGGAGCTGTATCGTCACAATGGCGAGTGGAAGTTTAGCGCGATTGGCAGCGGCTTTAACGGCGGGCTTGCCGCATTATGCTTGAATTATGGGCTTGAGCTGGAAGGAAATGCGGCGGCGGGCGATGGTGAGGAATCCCAGGCTCATGCTCGGGCAGAGGCAACTGCAGCGGCGACATTGGAAGCACCTGTACAAACCGCCTCCCTTAGCAAAATCGATTTCCGCAAAAAGCTCGTGCAATACACTCTGGAGAAAAAGCAGCTGACGAACGTCGTGGCCAGAGTAGGCATCGTGCTGGATATTTCCGGCTCTATGCAGACGCTGTATAAAAACGGCACCGTTCAGGAAGTCGTGGAGCGGATTTTGGCTGTTGCCTGCAAGTTCGATGACAACGGCACGCTAGACGTGTGGGTGTATGATAATGAATACAGCCGTTTGCCGTCGGTAACGGAGCGCGATTTTGGACAATATGTCGATAAGCATATTCTAAACAATGACCGCATTCATAAGTTTGGGCGCAATAATGAACCCCCGGTGATGGAGGATGTGATTCGCAAATATACGGTGGAGGAAAATGATCCTACACCTGTGTTTATCATTTTTATTAACGACGGCGGGGTAGTGAAGTCGATTAAGCATACGATTACCCACTCGGCGGTGCAGCCGATTTTCTGGCAGTTTGTCGGCATTGGAAACTCCAATTTTGAAGTATTGAAGCGGCTGGATACGATGGAGGGGAGAATCGTAGATAATGCGAGCTTTTTCCATTTGGACGATATTGCGGCAGTGTCGGATGAGGAGTTGTATGATCAACTGCTGAATGAGTTTCCGATGTGGATAAAAGCAGCGAAGGAACAACGCATTATTCGGTCATAACCATAAGGTAATCCTGCTCTGCTCTGAACCGAGACGAAGCGACTCAAGTGGCGATTGCTGCTGGCTGGAGCGCCCAGGTTCAGAGCTTTTTGCATGGGGGAGTTCAAAATAACCGATTTCTATATGAAAATATATCCATTTTATATAGTGCTTGGCTTATATTTTATGTGCTAAAATGAAAGCGTATACATTTGGAAGGGAGTGGTTGCTCATCCATATTTATATGTTAAGTGTATGTGTTATATCATTCCAATTGAGGAGGGTATTCATTTGATCAAACATTCAATGCGCAAGCTGGGCACGCTGGCCCTAGCGATCACAGTAGTAGCCGGCACCGCAATAATCGGAAACCCGCTGCAGGCGCAAGCTGCACCAAGTGAAGCGTACACGTGGAAAAATGTAGTGACTGGCGGGGGAGGGGGCTTCGTTCCAGGCTTTGTGTTTAATAAAAAAGAGCCTGGACTGCTCTATGCCCGTACGGATATAGGTGGTGCTTATCGCTACAACGAGTCGACAGGCAGCTGGAAAGCACTGCTTGACCACGTGGGCTGGGATGAGTGGGGGAAGACCGGCGTGGATGCGCTGGCAACCGACCCGGTTGATCCGAATCGTCTCTATATTGCGGCTGGCTCCTATACGAATAGTTGGGACCCGAATAATGGCTATATTATGCGCTCCATGGATAGAGGAGACACCTGGCAGGAAACGGAGCTGCCCTTCAAGATTGGCGGTAATATGCCGGGGCGCTCTATGGGCGAGCGGCTGATGATTGACCCGAATAAAAATAACATTATTTATTTTGGCGCACGCAGCGGCAATGGTCTATGGAAAAGTACAGACTATGGTGTGACTTGGAGCAAAGTGACAGCATTTCCGAATCCGGGTAATTTTGTCGAGGACCCTACTAATGAATACACGGCGGATATTATGGGACTCGCATGGATTACCTTTGACGAATCGACGGGCTCTCCGGGAACGGCGACGCAGACGATTTACGTCGGTGTAGCGGATACAGCGAGCAGCATCTATCGCAGTACGAATGGGGGAGTAACCTGGTCTGCTGTCGCAGGACAGCCGACAGGCTATTTGCCGCATCATGGCGAGCTGGATTCGAATGGGCAGCTGTATGTTACTTATAGCAATGGAACTGGTCCCTATAACGGCTCGAAGGGCGATGTGTGGAGACTGAATACAGCAACGGGCGTGTGGACGAATATTAGCCCCGTGCCTTCAAGCAGCGGCGATAATTATTTTGGCTATGGCGGCCTTGCTGTGGATGACCAGAACCCAGGTACGCTGATCGTTGCAACGCTCAATTCCTGGTGGCCGGATGCAAACCTTTATCGCAGTACGGATAGCGGGGCAACGTGGAAGCCGATCTGGAAGTTTACGTCTTACCCGAACCGTGATTTTTATTACACGCAGGATATTTCGGCTGCTCCATGGCTCGATTGGGGCGTAAGTTCTGCACCACCGGAAGTATCGCCTAAGCTTGGCTGGATGATTGGCGATATTGAAATTGATCCTTTTAACTCTGACCGCATGCTTTATGGTACAGGCGCAACTGTGTACGGCACAACGAATTTGACGGCTTGGGATAGCGGCGGCAAAGTGGCGTTGTCTGTTATGGCCACGGGCATTGAGGAGACATCAATAAATACGCTGGTTAGCCCGCCGAGCGGTGCTCATCTCCTTAGCGGTATAGGTGATATATCAGGCTTTAGGCATAATGATTTAACAGCAGCGCCTGCAAAAATGTTCACCGGTCCAAGCAGCACAACAAGCTTAGACTTCGCCGAGCTGAGTCCCTCATTTATCGCACGTGTCGGACATGCAGACAAAGCGAAATATCCGAATGAAAAATCAATTGCTCTGTCCTACGATGGCGGATCGAACTGGTTTAGCCCTAATGCAGAGCCATCGTCGACAGCGGGCGGCGGAATGATTGCCGTAGCTGCTGACAATAGCTCGCTCGTATGGAGCACATCCGATGTCGGCGTTTATTATTCTAAAACGACCGGAAATTCATGGACCGCAAGCACGGGCGTTCCGGCTAAAGCAAGCGTAGCTGCCGACCGCGTTAACAAAAGCAAATTTTACGCTGTGGCGTCAGGGAAATTCTATGTGAGCACCGATGGCGGTGCGACATTCACAATGACCGCGGCTACTGGCCTTCCTGCGCAAGGCAATACGAAATTTAAAGCGCTCCCAGGAGTGGAAGGCGATATTTGGCTGGCTGGCGGCAATGAGGGTAGCGGCGTATATGGGTTATGGCATTCGACGAACTCGGGAGCATCTTTTACGAAGCTGAGTAACGTCGAGGAGGCAGATGTCGTCGGCTTCGGCAAGGCGGCACCAGGCCAGACCTATCCTGCGCTTTATGTATCGGCGCAAATCGATCAGGTCAGAGGCTTTTTCCGTTCGGACAATGGCGGCTCAAGCTGGGTAAGAATTAATGATGATCAGCATCAATATGCATATACAGGTGAAGCGATTACCGGTGACCCTCGCATCTATGGACGTGTGTATGTCGGCACGAATGGTCGCGGTATCTTTTATGGGGATACGGTAAATGGTCCAACACCAACGCCAACGGTAACCCCGACTCCAACAGCGACGCCAACAGCGACGCCAACAGCGACACCAACGCCAACAGCGACACCAACGCCAACGGCGACACCAACGCCAACGGCGACACCGACGCCAACGGCGACACCAACGCCAACAGCGACACCAACGCCAACAGCGACGCCGTCTCCGGCAGGCAGCTTTAAAGTGCAGCTGTTTAACGGCGGAACATCGGCAACAGCGAACACGCTTAATCCAAAAATCAAGCTGGTCAATACAGGCACAAGCTCACTGAGTTTGGCTGATGTGACGCTTCGTTATTATTACACGATTGACGGCGAGCAAGCACAAAGCTTCTGGTGCGACTGGTCGACCGTTGGCAGCGCCAACGTCCATGCTTCCTTCGTCAAGCTGCCGACGGCTGTAACGGGAGCAGACTACTACGTTGAAATTAACTTTGACAGCGCAGCGGGGTCTGTCGCGGCAGGCCAAAGCATCGAGCTGCAAACGCGGATTTCGAAAAACAATTGGAGCAATTACACCCAGACGGGCGATTATTCATTCAATTCCAGTGCGACAAGCTACGTAGACTGGGACAAAGCTACCGGCTATGCAGCGGGCAGCCTGCAATGGGGCGTAGAGCCATCTTAATTTGAAAAAGAGCAAAAGCTCATGCGCCGGATCGTAAGGTGCATGAGCTTTTTGTACGGGTGCTGCCGCTGTTTTATAGAAGGATAGCAATTCCATTTCAGATGACAAAAATCCAAAAGGAGACTATAACGTATGAAGCAGCAGCTTAAACGATTCATGATTTTTTCACTGGCGCTAGCCATGGTGTGCGGGTGGACGACGGCCGATACGAAGGCCAGCGCCGCAGATAGCGATGCTTTCGTTACGACAGCAGGAAGCAAGTTTCAACTGGATGGCGAAGACTTTTATTTTGCAGGAACGAATAATTATTATTTCCACTATAAGTCGCAAAAAATGGTCGATGACGTGTTTGCCGATATGGTGGCGATGAATCTCAAGGTAATCCGGATTTGGGGCTTCCATAATGGACAGCCGCAGGACAATGCCGTCCTGCAGCCAACTCCCGGCGTGTATGATGAATCGGGCTTTACCAAGCTCGATTATGCAATCTATAAGGCAGGACAGTCGGGCGTTAAGCTGGTTATTCCATTTGTGAACAACTGGGATGATTTTGGCGGCATGAATCAATACGTTGCGTGGTTTAATGCCGGCTCGCATGATGCTTTTTATACAAATGCTTCTATTAAACAAGCTTATAAAAACTATGTAAACTATATGCTAAACCGGGTGAACACGTACACAGGCATTAAATATAAAGATGATCCAGCCATAATGGCATGGGAGCTGGCGAATGAGCCGCGTGCCCAATCCGACACAACCGGCAACAAGCTTGTTAATTGGGCGGATGAGATGAGCACCTATGTCAAATCACTTGATGCGAATCATTTGGTCGCTGTAGGCGATGAAGGCTTTTATAACATTCCGGGGCATTCGGACTGGATGTATGGCGGCGGGGAAGGTGTTGATTGGGAAAGACTGATTGCGCTGCCGAATATTGATTACGGCACATTTCACCTATATCCGGATCATTGGAACCGTACAGCGCAGTGGGGCACGCAGTGGATTATTGACCATATCGAGGACGGCAATGCGGCGCAGAAGCCAGTCGTGCTGGAGGAATTCGGCTATCAAAATCAAGCGACCCGCAATCAGGTTTATGCCGCGTGGCTTGGTGCCGTTGAGCAATATGGCGGTGCGGGCAGCCAGTTTTGGATTTTAACCGGCATTCAGGATAATGATACGCTGTATCCCGATTATGATGGCTTCCGGGTCGTATATCCAAGCGCGACGGCTACGCTGCTGACTAATCACGCCAATGTGATGAATGCCAAGTCGGGCGGCGGCGGAACCGGGCCGATAACGACAGTGCCGGCGGCGCCGCAAGGCGTAACGGCAACAGCGGGAAATGGCCAGGCGGCGCTTTCCTGGCAGGCGGTCAGCGGAGCGACAAGCTACAACATTAAGCGAGCAGCTTCAAGCACGGGCCCCTTTGCCACAGTAGGCACGACAAGCAGCAACAGCTATGTGGATACGGGGCTAGTCAATGGAACGACTTACTACTACGCGGTTAGCGCGGTGAACAGCGTGGGCGAATCCGTGAATTCCTTGCAGGCAAGCGCAACGCCAACCCTTCCGAGTACGGGAACGGGCGAGCTTAAGGTTCAATACAAGAACGGCGATTCTGCCGCTTTGGACAATCAATTAAAGCCGCAAATCCGCATTGTTAATTCGGGGACAACGGCTGTGCCGCTTCATGAGCTCACCATTCGCTATTGGTATTCTTCTGATGGGTCGCAGCCGCAAACCTTTGATTGTGACTTTGCGACAGTTGGCTGCTCCAATCTTAGCAGCAGCATTGCTGCGTCAGGCAAGACGAGCACAAATGCCGACACTTATTTGGAAATAAGCTTCGGCGCGGGTGCTGGGAACATCACTGCTGGCGGCCATACGGGGGAAATGCAGACGCGTATTCATAAGAACGATTGGACCAACTATATCGAGACTAATGACTACTCGTACAATACGGCGAATACGGCCTTTGCAGATGCCAGCCGCGTCACCTTATATCGCAGCGGAGTACTAGTATGGGGAGAGGAGCCGTCGTAAAAGCAACTTAGCCCACTACTCTCATCTAGGACTTTAAGCAGGTGAGAGTAGCGGACTACGTTGTTTAGTTCGGTAAAGCATTTAGCCTGAGATTACACTTTATTATTTTTGGGTATTGCAATAGCAAATGTAGTGTCAAAGGTATGTTAACAAAAGATTTTCAAATTCCCTTTATATGCAAACTTATTTTCAAAAATAATAAGTAGAAGGATGCTCGTCGAAGAGTGCTTTTAAACAAACTATTTCCTTCTAATGAATTTATTATATAGGAATAAAATAATTAAAATAACAACTATCCAAAAGACAACTATCCACGCAACTCCTGATATCATCTTTAAAAACCCTTCTAAACCCATTTTTACACCTCCATATATAATATATTCTATAATATGAGAATTGAAAGTGACATTGATATATTTATATTTAATCATTAGTCGTTTCGTTCGTCAAACATTTCAAGTTATTTATCTAAAATGATTTGAAAAGAAAGTGTAAAATATGATGTGTAAATAGAAAAAATGAAAACTTCTACTAGTGGAGTTGCTACGCACATCAATCCGAAAATCGAGGACTTCCTTATGTACCATCTACTGGTTAATTCATATACACAAAGTCCTCGACGCTTTCTTTTCTTAAAGGTGCTTTAATTTGTCTCATGTTATGGGTCAGTTCCAACCGATGAAAACGATAGGGTGCTTTTTATTGTAAATTACTGCAAACCAACTCGAGCTAAACTCTAAGATAGTATTAAATTAAATCGAAGCGCTGATTTGTTAGATTGAATTAGTTGCTCGGGCGTAGCATTAAGCAAAATAAGTTTGTTCTTACCATGATAGACTATGCACAGTCGGATATGAGAATAAAAGTTTGAAGAATCTTGTTGCATTTAAGTGAAAAACGAACAAACAAGCAGCAACCCCAGTCGTAGGATCAATGCTGAGTGTTTATGAATCAGTGTAGAGAAGCGATAATTCTTTATGAGGTACGATTGTTCACAGGCTGATCTGTTCTTAGTACATCAGTCTTCAATTGATTCAGGATTACAACCGTGTTCGCTCATGTGTAGGTAATCATAAGTAGGATTTTCAGTAAGCAATAAGGTAATATAGCCGAAATATGTTCAGAAAAGGTTCAGAATAGAAGTTATAATAGAAGATATAAACGATAACGATAGCTTGCATGAAAAAGCAGTGCCTGGTGAGTGCGACTCAGCAGGCTTTTACATCGTATAGACGATACATAAGAGACATCGTAACGCTGCGGGGAGAGACTATGAATGCTTAATCGAAAGAATATGGGCATGTTCCTGATGATAATAGGAATTATGGGCACAATTTTCGCGCTTATTTTCCATAATGTTGCAGATAAACAGGATGTGCGTGCTGTAAATGGCGTGTTGGACTTGAGTAACTGGAGTTTTGTAGAAAAGGGGGCAGTGAAGCTGGATGGCGAGTGGGAGTTTTATCCTGGCCAGCTGCTGACTCCAAAAGATTTTGTCATAGCTAGCCAGATGCCGCAGGAGCAGGCTCCACCGAGCAAGCTGGTGAATGTGCCGGGTAAATGGAATGATTATTTGTCTGGAGAAGGAAGTAGGGCGGGCATTGGCTACGGCACTTATCGCTTGAAAATTCAGCTTCCCAGCCATTTGCGAGAAATATATGGGGTTTATACCTCAAACATTCGCATGGCCAATCGCATTTATTTAAACAATCAAATGATTGGCGCCAGTGGTGCCCCAGCTGCAAATGAGTACGATGGCGTTCAGAACAATGTGCCTTATATTGGTCTTGGCACCGTTGCGGGCGATTCGGTCGAGCTCATTGTGCAGGTGGCAAACTACAGCTATGCTACAGGCGGCATTATTTATTCCATTACCTTCGGAGAGCAGCACACCATTATCAAAAACCGTGAGATGGATATTTTGCTAGGGGTGCTGACGATTGCCGGATTTTTGATTCCAGGTTTATTTTGCTTGCTGTTATATGCGCTTAGAAAACAGGAGAAGGGGCTGATGTTTCTCGGGCTTTTTTGCCTCTCGTCCATGATTTTTATGATGACCCAAGGGGAACGGCTCATTTCCCAGCTGCTTCCTGATCTGCCGTATTCCTTCGTGCTGAAGCTGCAGCCAATCTCATCGGTGTTTGTGTATTATTTTTTATTATGCATCGTGAATGAAATGCTGCCAGGCATCGTTCATCCCAAAGTGATGCGGTTCTTGAAATGGCTTGCGAGCATCACCATTTTGCTGGAGCTCATTGCGACGCCATTATTTATATCGAAGCTGGAAGTATTAATTATGGCTCAAGGCTTGTTGATGATCGTTTATTATATTTATGTCATTATCCGCGGGGTAGGACGCAAAGCGTATACGGATCCCTACTGGTTTTTAAGTCTTCAGAGCATCGTCATGATGATGCTTGCTTCCATGATGCGGGCCTACGGATTTTTGGAAAGCACCATGCTCATTTCCTTCGAAATGCTGCTGTTTGTGTTCGCCCACGCGGGCTTGTTCGCGAAACGCTTTACGAAATCAATTCGCGAGGTGGAGCAGCTGTCAGAGAAGCTGCTGACGCTTGATGGGCTCAAGGATGAATTTATGACGATGACCTCGCACGAGCTGAGGACGCCGCTGCACGGCATTATTAATATGGCAGCCTCCATGCTGGAAGGCGCTGCCGGGCCGCTGAACAATACGAAGCAGGCGGAGCATTTATCGATGATTGTCTCGACCGGCAAGCAGCTGTCCGCCCTTATTCAGGATATTTTGGAATTCGCGGAGCTGAGGGGCGGTGTGATGAAGCTGGCGAAGCGAAAAATTTATTTTCAGCCTGTGCTTCATGCGGTCGTGGAGGTTGTGGAGCATCTGCTCATCGACAAGCAGGTGCAGATTCAGCAGCGGCTGCCCGCCAATTTGCCTTTGCTGGATGCGGATGAGGATCGGCTGCGGCAAATTTTGTACAACTTGCTGGGCAATGCAGCGAAGGCGACCATTCAAGGGAAAATTACAATTAGTGCGGTGACGCAGGCAAATAAGGTAAGGGTGGACATTTCGGATACGGGAATGGGCATGTCGCCTGAGCAGCTGGAAACGATTTTTCTTTCTGAACGTAAAGCAAAGGCTGCACTGGCGGGCTTTCAAGGCTCGGGCTTCGGACTGCGCATTACGAAGCAGCTTGTGGAGCTGGGCGGGGGAACCATTAGCGTCCATTCTATTGCAGGAAAAGGGACTACGTTCAGCTTTACAATACCAATCGCACAAGGCCAGCAAACAGACGAGGCTGATATCCCCTATCAGGAGCAGGCCGCCGCAATCGAGCTTACGGCTATGCTGAATATACCGCCGCCCGCTGCTGAATTCCGCGTACTCGTCGTTGACGATGATCCGATTAATTTGCAGGTGCTCATTAATTTGCTTTCCATCGAACGCTGCGAGGTAACGGCGGTAAGAAGCGGGGATGAAGCGCTTGAAGAGGCGCTTGCTGCTCCGGCCAAATATGATTTGGTCATTACGGACTGGATGATGCCGAAAATGTCGGGCATTGAGCTTTGCCGCAAAATCCGCGAGCGCTTCCTGCTGTCTGAGCTGCCGGTGCTGCTGCTCACGGCCAGAACGAAGCCAGAGGACATTAAGCTCGGCTTTGAAGCAGGGGTCAACGATTATGTTGGCAAGCCCGTTGATGCAGGCGAGCTGCGTGCCCGGGTTCAAACGCTGCTGGCACTCCGCAAGTCGGTTAAGCTGGCCGTACAGGCGGAAATGGCATTTTTACAGGCGCAAATCAAGCCTCATTTTTTATATAATGCCTTGAATACGATTATAGCGATTTGTCCGGTAGATCCGTATAAAGCAATGGAGCTGCTGATTGAGTTAAGCCAGTTTTTGCGCAGCAGCTTTGATTTCCATAATCGCGATAAAATGACGACGATCGAACGTGAGCTGGAGCTGGTTAAGTCCTATTTGACGCTGGAAAAGGCGCGTTTTGATGAAAGGCTTAAAATTGAATACGAAATTAGCTGCGATGAGCTTGCGCTTATACCTCCGCTGACCATTCAGCCGATTGTGGAAAATGCGGTTAATCACGGCGTCATGAAAAAAGAAGAAGGCGGCACCATTAAGCTGAAAATTTCTGAAGTGGATAACTGTATTATGGTTCTTGTAGAGGACGATGGTGTAGGCTTTTCCACGGAACGATTATCGCAGGTGCTTTCGGACAAAGGGACGGGACGCGTAGGCTTGAGCAACATTCATCAAAGGCTGATTAATTTGTACGGCAGCGGTTTGGTCATTGATGGACAGCGGCAGCACGGAGCGGAGGTAAGCTTCCGCTATCCGAAAGAGCTGCGAGCAGGCACGTATAACGAACTATGAAAGGGAGTCGATGGCGATGAGAGTCATTTTAATTGATGATGAAAAGCCGGCGCTCGCTCACATTGAATGGTTGTTCGAGCGGGACGGACGCTTACAGGTGGCAGCAAAATTCACCTCGGCCAGAGATGGCATTCAGGATGTGCGGAACACGCCCGCCCAGATCGTCTTTCTGGACATTAATATGCCGGGCCTGAATGGGCTTGAGGCGGCGGAGCATATCCGCAGCATTAACCCGGATATCCGTATCGTATACATAACGGCCTATTCGGAATATGCGATTGAAGCGTTTGAGCACAATGCGCTCGATTATTTGCTGAAGCCCGTACATCCTGAGCGGTTTAAGAAGACGATTACCCGCATTATGGAGGATTACAGTCGGGGCAAGCCGGAGAATCAGCCGCTGCCAGGCAGGCAGGTGCTCTGCTTCAAGCGGCTGGCGTTTCATGACGATGGAAAAACGAATACGAGCCTCCGGCTGCGGACGCTGAAAGCGCAGGAGCTGTTTGCTTTTTTACTGCATTATAAAGATCAATGGGTCGCCAAGCAGCAGCTTCTTGACACGCTATGGCCCGATTCGGATTATGAGAAAGCGATGATGCTGCTCCATACGTCCGTCTATCAAATTCGCAAGCTGATGAAAGATTGGAAAGTAGAGGCGCTCGTTGAGTTTGCGCTTGACAGCTATCGTCTGACGAGCAATGGATTAAAGCTGGATGTCGAGCAGTTTGAGCTGGGAGTTGCCGCGATTCGCGTAATTGATACGGAGCAGCAGCGTATTGCGGCGGAGCAGACGCTCAGCCTTTATGCTGGGGACTATTTTGAAGAGCATGATTTTCTATGGGCTCGGCAGCGCAGGGATGAGCTTAGAGCGAAATATGTGCGGTTTGTTCGCAGTCTTATCCACTATGAGATGAACGCTGGGCATGAGCAGGATGCGCTTAAGAGACTGCTGCTGCTGCATGAGCAGGAGCCTTACTCGGATGAGCTATGCCGGCAGGTTTTAAAGCTGTTGGGCCAGCTGGGCGAACAGGAGGCACTTGTCCTCTATTATGACGATTTTGCACGATTGCTTCTCGAAGACTTAAATTGTGAGCCGGAGCCAGAGACGAAGCATGTGATAAAGCAGCTTAAAGGCGCTATATAAATTAAATTAAATTAAAATAAAATAAAATAAATTGGCGGTTTAGCTGGCTTTGCCTTTCTTTTTGCGAATGGCTGAGCGGCTGGGCCGCTTTTTTGAAATTTATACTAGGATGTACTAGGATGTGCATGCAAACGTGTGGCCCTTCCTGCTGCTCCATGCTTAGTGCCTATTCTAAGCCAATGTAGGCTAATCTCCTCTGACCATTCAAGGCTTAAGGAGCTGCAGCATGTGAGTGTTGCAGAGAACACAGATGCAGAGAACACAGATGCAGAGAACACAGATGCAGAGAACACAGTTGCAGATAGCAATGTGGCTGACACTACTGTTGTTGAGAATACTGTTGTTGAGAATACTGTTGCTGAGATCACGCAGCCTTGGAAGCTCGTTCCTTTTTTGGCGGACTGAGGTTCCGCTATTCTGGATTTTGATCCCATTTCGGACCTTGAGCGGACAGGAGATTCGCTATTGCCTTCATAATCCTCTCAAAATGACGATGGGCAGCGCATTAGCGGCTCCTGAGTCCGCAGCCTGTGCCAAAACCAGTGATTTGGTTGAAATAGCGGCTGCTGTGTCCTCCGAGTTGCGTCCTCCGAGTTGCGTCCTCCGAGCTGTGTCCACCAAGTCTACCTTTGTGTCTTCGTACAAGGAGCAAGCCCCTGAAAAGTGCATCAAGAAGTTGCCGTTTGGTAAGCAGGTTCACATTTTCCGTATAGATGAGTTGTGCCATTCCCTGTAGTAGAGGGAAGACGTTTGAACGCTGACTTCTATCGGAATCCAGCTCGCTTGCGTATGCATACACACCGTAGAATGAGTTTGAAACGGGTACAATACAGATAAAAACGTTTATACGTTTGGATAAAATGTCTAGTTTTTAATCAAACAGCTCTGTTTTTTGGCGTGGTTTATTTCGGAAAATTCCCTATAATTGGAGAAGTATTCACCATACAGGCAGGAGTACCGAGTGTGTTTTAAAATATAAGCATGTATAAGTATCACCCTTATAATGGGCTTATATTTCACCCTCGAAACGGTAGCTTTGCCGCCAGAGGATGGCGACAGTCGTTTACACTTGGCAGATTTGCCTATTTTGGAAAGCGCTTTATTTCTGCGGGGGAGATGATGGACCCTCAGGAGAAAGACGGAGTACAAACCTAATTTCAGGGAGGTAATAACGGTAATGCGAATGCGCAAGAAGGGGAAAGGAACTGCAGCAATGTCGAAGTTCCTGTCATGTCTTTTAGCACTCACTCTCTTAGTCCCAGCCTTTTCTATGCCTGCAGCAGCAGCTGATTCGGTGCTGGTATCCGATGATTTCAGCAGCTATGCGCTTGGCGATCTAACAATTGGAAGCGGTAACACTTGGACAAAGGAAGGTGCTGCTCCAGCTTTTGTAGTCAAGCAGGATTCTGTTACAGGTTCTACTTATGGAGCGATTACGAATGAATCGACCGGCTCCTCTTATATCGGCCAACGTTTTGCCGGTGAAAGCGGCGGCTTAATCGTTGAATTTGATGTCAACCTGCCAACGGGTAAAGGCGGCTCGCTATGGGTCATGGATGGCAAGGTGAACGCAACCAATGCTGCCGCTGCCCGCTACCAGCTTGATGCTGGTGTCATCAAGCAGCATAATGCAGCTGTAGATAAGCAGCTTGCGTATGATGTGACGCATTGGTACCGTTTCAAAATGGTATTTAATGTGCCAAGCAAGCAGTATAATGTAAGCGTTACCGATTTGGCGACGAACGCGACGGTAAACTGGCCGTCCGCTTTTTACAGCAACCGGGAACGGATCAGCAGCTTTGGCTTCTATGTCAATCCGAATGGCGGCCAAATCAATGTGGCGAATGTGCGTGTAACCGCGCTTGACGTGAAGCTGGCTGGCTTAGTACTAGGCTCAAGCGACTTTGCTCCTGTGCTTAATCCACCGTTTGATCCGGGTGTGTACGATTATTCGGTAGAGGTGCCGTATTCAGCTGCATCGGTGGATGTAACACCAACGGCAAGCAACGCTGGATTGGTTGGATTAAAATTGGATGCGGGTGCGATTGCCAGTGGACAGAAGAGTACCATTCCTTTGACGAGCGACGAGACGGAATTTGGCGTATCGGTAACCTCGTCCGCCTATACGGATATTAGCCGTACGTACAAAGTGAAAGTCAATAAGCTGGAAAAGTCACCTAATGTGACGTATGTTGTCAGTGAAGCGCATGATGAAACGGTCAAAATCGGCTGGGAGCAGCCTCAGGACCCAGCTTTTAAGGAAACTCGCGTTTATTTGAAAAATGAAGACACTTCCTTGACACGAGTCGATACGGTGCCTGCGGGCAAATACATTTCGACTATAGCAGGGCTGTCGAATGGAACGACCTATTCATTCGTGGTCAAAGGCGCTTATGAATATGTGGGAGAAGCGGTTAGCGAGTCAAGCGGCATAGCAATTAGTGAAACGCCGATTAAGCTGGCTCCTCGCCAAATGGAAGCACTGGACCGCGGCCTCGTTGCGGTGAAGGAAACCGATCATGTGTACGTAGGCTGGCGCCTGCTGGGCACCGATGCGGAGGATATCGCATTCAACCTGTACCGCGACGGCGTGAAGCTGAACAGCACGCCAATTACAGGCAGCACCAACTATACGGATGTGAACGGCAGCAGCAGTTCAACGTATAATGTGCGGGCCATTATCGGCGGAGTGGAGCAGACGCAATCGGAAACGGTTGACGTGTGGGATACAAACTACTTGAATATTCCGCTTGAGAAGCCGGAAGGCGGGGTAACCCCAGATGGCGTAGCTTATACGTATTCGGCGAATGACGCATCCGTTGGCGATTTGGACGGAGACGGGCAATACGAAATTATAATGAGCTGGATGCCAAGCAATGCGAAGGATAACTCGCAGGCTGGCTACACGGGCAATGTGTATGTTGATGCTTACAAGCTCGACGGCACACGTCTGTGGCGAATGGATTTAGGCAAAAATATGCGGGCAGGCGCCCACTATCTCGACATTATGGTCTACGATTTGGATGGTGACGGCAAAGCCGAGGTGACGTTCCGCACAGCGGATGGCACGATTGACGGAAGCGGCGTCGTCATTGGCGATGCCAATGCGGATCACCGCAACGCCAGCGGATATATTTTGACCGGACCGGAGTTCCATACGGTGTTTGAAGGTGCGACAGGCAAAGCGCTGGCAACGGATGCTTATGAGCCGGAGCGGGGCAATGTTGCGGATTGGGGCGATGCCTACGGCAATCGCGTTGACCGTTTCCTTGCGGCGATTGCCTATCTCGACGGCGAGCGTCCGAGCATCGTGATGCAGCGTGGCTATTACACGCGGATGGTGCTTGTCGCCTATAACTATCGGGATGGCGAACTGACGAAGGTGTGGACGTTCGATTCCAAAACGCCAGGCAATGAAGATTATTACGGCCAAGGCAATCACCAGCTTAGCGTTGCTGATGTGGATAATGATGGCCGGGATGAAATTATTACAGGCGCGGCAGCTATTGACGATAACGGAGACGGGCTGTGGAGCTCTAAGCTCGGCCATGGCGATGCGATGCATCTGAGCAATCTGAACCCGGACCGTCTGGGACTGGAATTGTTTGCGGTGCAAGAGGATACCGCCGTTAAATATTCCTACGATATGAAGGATGCACGAACAGGCCGTGTTTTATGGGGGCAGCTGCAGCTCGGCATTGATGCTGGACGCGGTTTGTCGGCAGATATCGATCCAAGGCATAAAGGCGCGGAATCATGGGCAATCGACGGTGCCTGGAACAGTACGACAGGCGGGCTGTTTAACGCCAAGGGTGAGAAGCTGTCCGCGAGCATTCCAACGTCCAACTTTGCCATTTGGTGGGATGGCGACCTCAGCCGCGAGCTGCTTGATCATAATTGGCTAGGTGATCCGCGCGTTGGCGTTCCAAAAATTGACAAGTGGGATTATGAAAACGAAGCACTCGTGAATTTGGAAACCTTCTCAGGCACTTATTCGATTAATGATACGAAAGGCAATCCGAACCTGCAGGCTGATCTATTCGGAGACTGGCGCGAAGAGGTGGTGCTGCGGACGGAAGACAGCAGCGCGCTGCGCATTTATACAACGACAGCTGTCACCGAGCATCGGATTCATACGCTAATGCATGATCCTGTCTACAGACTTGGCATCGCATGGCAAAATACGGGCTACAACCAGCCGCCACATACGAGCTTCTATCTAGGGACAGATATGGAAATGCCTGAACGGCCGAACATTCGTACAAATGCCATTGCAGCGACGAGCCTTAGCATTTCCGCTCCTTCGCAAGAGGTGACGGCGGGGCAGCAGCTGCAACTGAGCCCGGTATTTTTGCCAGCGGCGGCAACAAACAAAGCCGTAACGTGGGCCGTTGCAGGTGAAGCTGGCTCGCCAACAACGCTTGCAACGATTAATGCAAATGGCTTGCTGTCAGCAGTCGCGGCAGGCAAAGTAAAAGTTACAGCGACAGCAAATGACGGTTCGGGCGTGAGCGGCGAGCTCGTCGTGACGATTTCTGCTGCTGGAACTGTGAACCCCGGAGCGGGCTCGGGATCAAGCGGAACGGGTGCAACGACTCCCCCGACGTCAACTCCGGCTCCTGCCAATGTGGTGCTTAAGCCGGTCGTTACGGTAGACACTGGCGGCAAAGCATCGGCTGAAATGACTGCGGCTGAGCTCTCGAAAGGGCTGGACGATGCAGCAGGCAAAAAGCTTGCGATCACCGCTGTGCCAACGGGTGCGGCAAGCTCCGTTCAAGTAACGCTTCCAGCGCAGGCGCTGAAAGCGGCATCTGGCAAACAGGTAAGCCAAGTGGAATTGAATTTGGGTTTGGCGAGCATAACGCTAGATACGGCTTGGCTTTCGAGGCAAATTGAAGCAGGAGCTGGGAAGCTTGAAATATCCGCTGCTGAGGCCGATATAAGCAAGCTTTCCGCCGAGGCGAAAGCACAACTGGGGGATGCAAAAGTTTATGATTTGACATTGACGATTGATGGCAAAGCGATTACTTCTTTTGCAGGTGGTGTTAAAGTTGCATTGGACTACAGTCTGCAAGCAGGAGAGAGTCCGAATAAAGTGGTCGTCTATTACATTGACGATAATGGCGAAATGCAAATTGTGAAAAATGGAAAATACGAGGCGGCAGCAGGGCACGTCACCTTTAAACCAGAGCATTTCAGCAAATATGCAGCAGCTCACGTCAATATTCAATTTAATGATATTGAACGTGTAGCATGGGCGAAGGACAGCATTGAATCGCTCGCTGCCAGAGGCATTATTAATGGCATGGGCAATCAAGCCTTTAAGCCGGATCAGCAAGTCACGCGTGCCCAGTTTCTGAAAATGCTGCTGCAAACGTTCGATTTGGAGCAGGCAGATGCAGCAAGCACGTTTAGCGATGTGCAGCCAGGCAGCTGGTATTACAGCTCAGTGGCCAGCGCGCAGGAGCTAGGCATTGTTGAAGGCAAAGCAAATGGCACTTTTGGCTTTAATGATGAAATTACGCGTGAGGATATGGCTGTTATGGCCCATCGCGTTATTCAGAAGCTTGAGCTGAAGCTGTATGCACAAGGACAGCCAAGTGATTTCAAAGACAGCTCGGCGATATCCAGCTATGCGAAGCAGGCAGTAGATGCGATGCAAAGTGCAGGCATCATTAAAGGAACAGGCAATGGCAGCTTCGAGCCGAAGAGCCATGCAACGCGGGCACAAGCGGCGGTTGTCATTAACGCGCTGCTTGGGACGAATAATTAAGCAGACAGCTAACAGGAAATAACAGGAAACCGGAAATGGACTGTAGAATAGTAGAGGAGGCTGCGTAGCGATGCGCAGCCTTTTTCTTTATTTTCAAACTATATAAGTTGAACTAGATATATTCAGTGAGTTGATCGTCTTCTAAACGAAGACAAAGACGATCAATAATCGTCTGAGTATCGAGAGCTATGTTTTGCATAAACGCAGCAACTTTTTTGCGGATCTCTGAGACGGTATGGAAAAACACGTTGTTAATAACATCCGATTTCAGCCATTTCCAAAGTCCCTCCACCAGGTTCAATTGCGGACTATACGGTGGTAAGAAAACCAATTCAAGACGCTCTTTGTGATCTTCCAGAAAGGGTTGAAGCAATTTCGCATGATGAATGCGAGCATTGTCCAGTACCATAACCATCTTTCCTTTGGGATACGCTTCGACCACCATTTGTAGAAACGATAGAAATGTCTCTGCGTTATACTGCTCATCTTCTTTCCAGAGAATTTGACCCGTCGTATAATCCAGTACAGCCAACAATTTGACGCCGCGATGTTTGCCTGTGGTCTGGATGTTGCGTTGCTTGCCTTTGAGAAACCATGTATGCTGAAGCGCTTGGTAATCCCGGATCATGGACTCGTCTTCGAAGAGTAAATGAGCAATGTCTTCGTTCATTAGTCTTTTTTCAAAGCAGGAAACGTCTCTTCTGTAAAGACCTGTTGCTTGGCTTCATCCGCAGCAGCTAACGTATACGTGGGTTTGGTGTAGCTGAGCCCAAGGCGGTGTGCCATTTTGGAAATGCCACGAAGCGAATAGGACGGACCGAACTCCCGCTTGATATATTGGCCAATAAGGTAGAGCGTCCAGCTGTATTTACTTTCAAAGCCTACTTCGTGTGGAACCGAGGAGACGATCGTCGCTTTCAGTTGCTCCTGTTGTTCTTTGGTCAGCCGCTCTGGCGCTCCTGTTGAATAGTGGATTTGCAGTCCAGTTACACCTGCTTCGCGGTACGCACGCATATATTTATAGACCGTTCGTTCCGTTCTGCCTATGATCTCTGCGATTTCTTTTGCATTCTTCCCTTTCAAATACAGAACAATAGCTTGATAACGCTCAAACATTCGTCGCTCTTTTTCTTTTTTCATTAAGGATTCAATTTCAGTTAACGCTTGTGTCATTTCCATGATTTCACCATCGCTTTTAAGTTATGTTTCTTATATTCGACAGTGTGGAAATGAATTCCTTTAGTTCAACTTATATAGCTTAAATCGGTTGAAGGGGTGGGGATGGGGAGATGAACGTAGGCTGCGGAACCCAGCTGTTGCTGGTAGTGGTAATTTGCGCTGCGCTGCTGATTTTGCTGTCTATATGAAGGCGGTTATTGATGCTAAGCAGAAATAGTAGGATGATCGCAAGCAGGCGCTCCATCTCGCTTTACGGCCGGACGAGCGCCTGTTTTGTGTTTTTTGGCTTGTTGTTTTTTGGCTTATTTTTTTGGGGGGTGGTGTTGGTGGTCCTGATGCTGTTGTTCGTTGTGCTGGAAAAAAGGCTAACGTTCGAGCTGCTCCGCCGTCATAGGCAGCTGCCAGTCAATGGCCTCGCTGCCGATGCTGTGAAGGAAGGCGTTGGCGCGGGAAAAGGGCTTGCTCCCGAAAAATCCGCGCTCCGCTGAATAAGGGCTTGGATGGGGAGAAGCAATCAGGTGATGCCGAGAGCGGTCTATGCGGGATGCCTTATCTTGAGCATGCTTGCCCCACAGTATAAATACGATGGGCTGCTCCCGTTCGTTCAGCGCTTCAATGATCCGGTCGGTAAACCGCTCCCAGCCGATGCCTTGATGCGAGCCCGCGCTGCCCGCTCTTACGGTTAGCACGGCATTGAGCAGCAGCACTCCCTGCTTGGCCCAAGAAGCGAGATAGCCGTGGGCGGGAGGCGTGCAGCCAAGATCACTGGCGAGCTCCTGATATATATTTTGCAGCGATGGAGGAATGCGCACGCCCGGCTGGACAGAGAAGCTGAGGCCATGCGCCTGGTTAGCGCCATGATAGGGGTCCTGTCCCAAAATGACGACCCGCGTATTTTCAAACGATGTATAATGAAGGGCATTATAAATATGATGCATATTGGGATAAATGATAGTCGTACGGTATTGCTGGGCGAGATGAGAGCGCATTTCCCGGTAATAGGGCTCCGCAAGCTCGGCGTTCAACAGCTCCGCCCAATCATTATGAAAAATAGTCGCCAAGGTAAAATCCTCCTTATTTGCGTATGATTCTTATTCTAGCATAAATGAAAAGATGCATAAAAATAGCCAGGCTTGAAGGAACCGCAGCACGCAATTGTGGCTGTGCCCCTGTTGAAGATAACCCTGCTGCTGAAGCTGCACAGCTGGGGTCGCGTCCTTCTCCTTTTTTGACGGACTGAGCTTCCGCTATTTTGGCTCTTGCTTCGATTTCGGACCGTCCGCGGACAGGAAATCCTTTATTATTCTCCTCATCCCATCAAAACAGCTTTTGGCAGCACAATAGCTGCACCTGAGTCCGCCACTAGTGCTATAACCCGTGATTTTGATGAAATAACGGCTGCTGTGTCCACGAAATCTATCTTTGCGCGGTGAGCACCGCTCTGAAACGAAGAGTATGAAGCTGCCTTTCAGTACGTATATACACAATTTGGAGCAGGCTCGTTTTCCTTTGCATACACGTCCTAGCAGGATATCTGGGAAAGGGGCATTACCTTTTTGATGATTTAGATTACTATAGTTAATTCTTTGTTGCGTAAAAATCGTCTACAATAGGTTTTGTAAGCACTTACAAAAAAGAATGGTCACAGGAGGTCAAGCATGATTAAAAACAAGATTGGTATTGTAACGCTCCTTTCCCTGTCGCTTATCTTTGGGGGATGCTCGGCACAAGGAAGCAATAACCAGCCGGGGGCTGAAGCAAGCACAGATAGCAGCAGCGGTAGCGGCAGCACCAAAAAGGTCGAATTGAGAATGACCTGGTGGGGCTCGCAAACCCGTCATGATCTGACCATTAAAGCGCTTGAGCTGTTCCAGCAAAAACATCCTGACATTGTGATTAAGCCGGAATATTCTGGATGGGACGGTTATTTCGATAAGCTGTCCACACAGGTGGCTGGAGCAAACGCGCCTGACCTCATTCAAATGGATTACGCCTTCCTTACTGACTACGCAAACCGTGATGCACTGCTTGATTTGGATACGTATACGCAAAGCGGCGACCTGAAAATTGACAAGCATGATCCGAGCATGATCAAAGCGGGTACCGTGAATGACAAGCTTTATGCGATCACGCTCGGGGTGAATGCACCTGGCGTTGTATACAGCTCGAAGGTGTTCCAAGAGCTGAATATTGCAGACCCGGACACAAGCTGGACGTGGGAGGACTTCGCCAAAATCGCCAAACAAATTAGAGAGGCGAAGGGAGATGCTTTTGTCGGCTCGGCTGACAACTCCGGAACGTTCAACATTTTTGAAATTATGGTTCGCCAAAGCGGCCGCAGCTTGTTCAAGGATGGGCAGCTTGGCGCGACGAAAGAGGACTTCACGAAATGGTTTACGCTGTGGCAGGATATGCGCGGCAGCGGCAGCATTACTTCACCAGAAGCAACGGCTGCGATGACGAATGCGCTCGAAACACGCCCGCTCGCTTTGGGCACAGGAGCGATGGACTTTATCTGGTCCAACCAAATTATTGCCTTCCAGAAAGCGCTGAAGGATTCAACCGACCAGCTTAAAATTCAAGTGCTGCCGCATTCGGCAGGTGAAGCAAAAAGCGGGGAATACCTCAAGCCAGGCCAATTCCTCTCCGGCTATTCCAAGACGGACCATCCGAAAGAGGTCGCAATGGTTATCGATTTCCTCGTCAATGATCCAGAAGCGACAGCGATTCTTGGCTCGGAGCGCGGGGTGCCGGTAAATTCAGAAATTCGGGAGCAAATGGCAACGACGCTGTCCGATACCGACAAAATGATTTTTAACTTCGTAGACACGGTATCCAAAGACAAAAGCGACATTGATCCGCCGTATCCGCAAGGCTACTCGGAAGTGGACAAAAGCTTTAAAACGCTCAGCGAGCAAATGGCGTTCGCTCAAGGCGAGCTTGGCAGCAACATCGACGAATTTATGACTAGTGCCAATGCGGCGCTCAGCAAAAGCAAATAATAGAAAAAATGAATAAGAGCCAGCGGAGCTGCCTGCAAAAAGCGGCAGCTCCGCTGGAATTAAGGGAAGAGGGGAATCCGCGATGACAGCACCATCTATGACGAAGCCGACAAAAAGCAGCAAACGGGCGAAACGATCGGCAGCCAGCCAGCATAATCGCGCCGCCTTGCTTTTTCTAGCGCCATGGCTCATCGGCCTGATTTGCCTGACGCTGGGCCCGGTGCTGGCGTCGCTGTATTTTTCACTAACGGATTACAGCATTCTGGCAAGCCCCAATTGGGTGGGACTCAGCAATTATACGGAAATGCTCACATCGGATAAGCTGTTTGGAACGTCGCTTAAGGTTACTTTCACATATGTATTCGCATCGGTGCCGCTCAAGCTGATTTTTGCTCTTGGCGTTGCGCTGCTGCTTAACAAAGGAATCAAGGGTCTGGGCATTTATCGGACCATCTATTATATTCCCTCCTTGCTCGGGGGCAGCATTGCGATTTCGATGTTATGGCGGAAAATGCTCGGCGGCGACGGTCTCCTCAATCAGGTGCTGCTGAAGGTAGGCATTCACGCACCAGATTGGGTCGCGAACCCTAAATATGCACTGTATTCGATCGTATTGCTCTCGGTATGGCAGTTTGGCTCCTCCATGATTATTTTCCTATCGGGGCTTAAGCAAATTCCGTCCGATTATTACGAAGCTTCATCCGTGGATGGAGCGGGAAAAATTCGCCAGTTTTTTAACATTACGCTGCCGATTTTGACGCCGGTCATTTTCTTTAATCTCGTCATGCAAATCATTACGTCGTTCCAATCGTTTACACAGGCTTTCGTCATCAGCAATGGCACCGGCGGTCCACTGAATTCAACGCTCATGTATTCGCTTTATTTGTACAAAAAAGGCTTTGCTTTCTTCCAAATGGGCTACGCTTCGGCGATGGCCTGGGTGCTGCTGCTTATTATCGGCTGCTTCACCTTTATCATATTCCGCTCCAGCAGAGGCTGGGTGCATTACGAGGACGGGGGGAAATAGACGATGGTGGATACGCTGCGTAGAACAGCTTGGCTCAGGCATTTGGCGATTTTGCTCATCGCCTTCGTCATGCTGTATCCGGTGCTGTGGTTGGTCGGAAGCTCCTTTAAGCCGAACAATGTTATTTTTTCTGAAATTGGCATTTGGCCGCAGGAATGGGTTTGGGGCAATTATTTTGCAGGCTGGAACGGGATTCAAGGCAATCCATTCTCACATTTTCTTGGAAATTCGATGATTGTGTCCATCGGCGCGGTAATCGGCAATGTGCTGTCCTGCTCTATGGCGGCGTATGCCTTCTCCCGTCTCAGCTTCCGCTTCAAGGCACTCGCCTTCGGACTGATGCTGCTGACCATTATGCTGCCGCATCATGTGACGCTCATTCCGCAATATATATTGTTCAATCAGCTCGGCTGGGTCAACAGCTTCCTGCCGCTGATCGCGCCAAAATGGCTGGCGACCGATGGGTTCTTTATTTTTCTAACGGTGCAGTTTATTCGCGGCTTGCCCAAGGAGCTCGATGAAGCGGCGACGATTGACGGCTGCGGACTCATTCAAATTTACTGGCGCATCATTCTGCCGCTCGCGGTACCAGCGCTCATTACGACGACGATTTTCACCTTCCTTTGGACATGGGATGACTTTTTCAGCCAATTGATTTATTTGAGCGATGTATCGAAGTTCACGGTTCCGCTCGGTCTGCGGCTGTTCCTCGATTCCAGCTCGCAATCTGACTGGGGTCCGATGTTTGCGATGTCGGTGCTGTCGCTGCTGCCTTGCTTTATTATTTTCATCATCTGTCAAAAATACTTTGTAGAAGGTATTGCGACCTCCGGCATTAAAGGGTAAGCTTCACTTACTCCAAACGGTCAGGGTGATGACAAACGATGCGTACGATCGATTTTTCTTTACGGCAATCCATATTGCGTAGAAGCAAGCTGTCCACTTTGATGGTCGCTTGCTTCGTGCTGTTAAACCTGTTGTTTTTGCTGGCGATTATTTGGCTGTCCTACCGCTCCTTCTCGAATGTGACCTTTAGCGAAATTAGCAAGGCGCGGCTGGCGCTGCTGAATGAAAGCACGAATCGCGGCTTTGATTTTATGACGAATATGACGAATACAGCTTATTCTGTCGTCAGCAATAAAGAGGTGAAGGACAAGCTGGAGGCGGGAGCCAAATCCAAATATGACATGCTCATTAAACGGCGGGAAATTTCCGACTTGCTGCATCATACACTCGTCGTCAATCCCGGCATCAGCTCGATTGAAATTTACAGTGATAATTTTAACGATGTGCCCTATAATTCTACGGATCTAGTATTTCCGGTGAGCAAGCTCGCCGATCAAAAATGGTTTTCCGCTTTGGAGAAGGCGGACGCTATTTGGATTCCGGAAGAAGAAAACGCTTCCTCGAAGTCGTTGATTGGGTATGCCCAGCATATGTTCGACAGCAAGGGGCGGACGATGGGCTATCTGGTCATCAGCATGTCGCAGCAGGATGTATTGCGCAATTTTGCCGATGTGCCGATGGTGCTGGAGGGGCAGGTGCTCGTCGTGGATACGGCGGGCAACATTATTGTGAAGGTGAACGACTCGCAGGTGGAGGGCGAGGAGGTCATTCTCGATGCCGGATGGCTGGGTGACCGCTCGAAAACGCTCAGTGATGGATATGAGCTGCTGCGCAGAGACGATCAATCGTATTTGGTCGTGTTCTCCAAGCCTAGCTCGGTGCAGTGGCGGCTAGTACAGACGATTCCGACCAGAACGCTGCTGGCGACTACCTATGAGGCGGGCTGGTATGTGCTGGGCATCGGAATATTAAGCTTATTGCTGTCCGCTATATTGACCTATTGGTTTGTAAAAAGCATCATCAAGCCGCTGCGCCGATTGATGGCGGAGATGAAGCGGCTGGAGCGCGGCGACTTCCAAGCGAAAGCGACGAGCGCGTTCACCGAGGAATATGCGCAGCTTTCCTACAGCTTTAACCATATGGTGTCGCGCCTGAAAGAGTCGATGGACGATGTGAAGACGGAGAGCAAGGCGAAGCGCGATGCCCAGACGAGCTTGCTGGAGGCGCAGATTAAGCCGCATTTTCTGTATAATACGCTCGATATGATCCACTGGCGGGCGCTCGATTATAAAGCTGAGGATATCAGCTTTATGATTACGCAGCTCGGCAAGCTGCTGCGCATTGGCCTGAGCGGAGGCAAGCTGTTCATCCGCGTGCGCGATGAGCTGGAGCATGCCCGCTGCTATCTCAGCATTCAGCAGGAGCGGATGACGTTCCCGATCGCTTATACCGAGCGGGTGTTAGATCCGCAAATACGCGGCTATTATATACCGAAAATTATTTTGCAGCCGCTTATTGAGAACGCAGTCATTCATGGCTGTCCTGCGGACAACACGTCGGAGCTGGCACTCTCTCTGGATATTCGCGAGCAGCAGGTGCCGGGGCAAGCGCCTTATTTGGAAATGAGCCTGACTGACAATGGACGAGGCTTGCCCGATGATTGGCATATGGACAAGGCGACAGGCATCGGCATTCGCAATGTGCATACGCGCTTGCAGCTTTACTGCGGACCTTTATATGGCCTGCAGCTCGCAAATAGTGAGCAGGGAGGCGTGAAGGTGACAGTGAAGCTGCCGATTATTGAAACGGAAGACCAATTAAAACGGTTGCTGGACGGTGAAAAAGGATGAAATCAGTGCTTCTTGTAGACGATGAGCCGCATATTATTGCGGCGCTGACGCGGCATGTGGGCTGGGAGAAGCTGGGGCTGCGCATTGCTGGAACGGCTGCGAATGGCTTGCAGGCGCTGGCGAGCTACCGCGAGCTTAAACCGGATCTCGTCATTACCGATGTGAATATGCCGCAGATGAACGGGCTTGCGCTTGTCGAAGCGCTGCGGCAGGAGGATGCTAGCTTGCCGATCGTTATTTTGAGCGGCTTCGATGAGTTTGAAAATGCGCGGCAGGCGATGCGCTGGGGCGTGCATCATTTTTTGCTGAAGCCCGCTGCTGTGGCGGAAATCGAAGGCGTGCTCGCTGAAATTATGGGCGAGCTGGATTTGCAGGCGGAGAAGCTGCGGCTGGAGGAGCATTACAAGCTGGAGCTTGACCGGCTGCTGCCGTATTTGCGCGAGCGCTTGTTCACCGAGCTGCTGACGACGCGCTATCAGCCGCATGAGCTGCATGAGGAGCGGCTTGCTTATTTGAACATTCCTTCTCCAAAGCAGGTGGCCGCGGTGAGCTTGCAGCTGACGCGCCCCGCGCTGCTTACGAAGCTGAAGGAGCGAGACTGGCAGCTGCTCAAATTTGGTGCGAACAACATCATTCGCGAAATGCTGGAAGGCAAACTGGCTGGCACTCAAATCTACGGCTACGCGATCGATTACTCCGATCGGCTGTTCGTGCTGGTCCTGCTGTCGGAGCAGGCGCAGGAGGACGAGCTGTATCAGGCATGCGAGGAGCTCGCCTACAGCTTGACGGAGAAAATAACGGCGCTGCTCAAGCTGGAGGCTACCGCAGGCATTGGTTCGGTGCGAAGCAGCCTGCATGAGCTGATCGATTCGTATTTGGAAAGCCGCGTGGCGCTGGAGGCGGCGGAATTTCAGGGTACAAGCCAGGTGTATCCTTATGCCGAATGGGCACAGCTGGATACGACGTATGACCAATATGCGCCGCTGCTTAAGCAGTGGAATGAGGCGCTGACAGGCAAGGATTTGGAGCGGGCAGCCCACCAGTGGGAAGCGATTCATAATCAGCTGCAAAAGGAAGCGAGCGGTTCGCTCACGGATATTCAGACGATATGTGTCGGCTTGTTCAGCTCGCTGACTTTTTTCTGGAATGAGGCGTTCACCCAGCATCAGCCGCCGCGCACGCTGTCGCAATTTTTACAGGGCATCCAGCAGCATTTGACGCTTGGTGCCCTAACGCGCTGGATGAATGAGCTGGTAGAGGAATGGCTGCGAAGCGCGGCGCAGGAAATTTCCGGCCGAAAAAGCAATCGGCTTGTCGATAGCGTGAAGCAGTATGTTGCGGCGAATTTCAGCCAGGAAATCAGCTTTGCGGCCATTGCCAAGGAGCTGTTCGTGCACCCGAAATATTTAAGCCAGCTGTTTAAGCGGGTAACAGGGCAAAACTTTGTGCATTATTTGAATGATTACCGTATTCATAAAGCTATCGACTATTTGCAGTCGGGCCATCATATGGTGTACGAGGTCAGCGAAATGGTCGGCTTCAATAATCCAACCTATTTCAGCCAAGTGTTCAAAATGAGCACGGGCAAAAGCCCTTCGGATTATTTTCGGATGTGAGGGGATAGGGTGTGTTACCTAAAGAATTAGAAAGGCCCACATCGTTATTGTGGGCTGTTTTTGCTTCTTTCCTATTGGCTTATTTCTAATAGATTGTTTCTTTATCATAAGACAGAAAGAATGACTTGGTGGACAGAGCTTGGTGGACACAGCAGCAGCTATTTCAACAAAATCACGGATTGTGTACAAGTGGCGGACTCAGGAGCCGCTAATGCGCCACCCATTGCTATTTTGACAGGATGAGGCAGGTAATAGCGGATTTCCTGTCCGCTTGAGGCCCGAAAACGGTTTAAAAGCTAAAATAGCGGAACCACAGTCCGCCAAAAAAGAAGGAAGCTTCCCGAGCTGCTTGGTCTCAGCCACAAGGTTCACATCAACAACGATTTCATCAGCAGGGGGCGCAGCAACAATGGCATACTGCGGTTCACCAGCTTTGAATCGTTTCAAAATAACGCAGCTATTTATGAGGATGGTATGTGCCAGAGAGTGGACTTTCACTCCTGTCAATTAAGAGCCCTCCACAATGAATGAAAGTTCCTGAAAAAAAGCCCATGATATTTCTTCTTTTCCCTGTTAATGCTAAACTAAGGTCTGATTAGCGGCAAGCTGGTGTTGCAAAGGCCGCTCCACAACTTATGACATAGCAAAGGCGGTCTACTCATGCGCAATATTTGGCATATTTATAAAACAGATTGGCTCCATATTTTACGAGTGCCTACCGGCATTTTTCTTATTTTAGCGATAATATTGCTCCCTGGCTTGTACGATTGGATCAATATTAAATCGGTGTGGGACCCTTACAGCAACACGCAAGGTATAAAAATTGCAGTCACGAGCCTCGATGCGGGAGCGGCTGTTCAAGGCAAGGCCGTTAATATCGGCGAGGAGCTAGTGGCAAGCCTGCAAAAAAACGAGAAGCTGGGCTGGACGTTTGTAGGTGAGGAGGAAGCGAGGGCTGGTGTTGAAAAAGGCACCTATTATGCAAGCCTGCTTATACCAGCCGACTTCTCTGCCAAAATAACCGGCATTATCGAAGGCAAAATCGAGCGGCCGGAAGTCATTTATACGGTCAATGAAAAGGTGAATGCCATTGCGCCGAAAATAACCGGCTCCGGTGTTTCCGCAATCACGAAGCAAATTAACGAAGGCTTCACAGAAGCTGTAAGCGAAGCAGTGCTGACGAAATTGAAAGCGGCGGGCGTAGAAATTGAAGCGGAGCTGCCGACCATTCGCAAAGTCGAGAACGGTATTTTCAGTCTGGAAAGCCATTTGCCTGAAATCGAAGCGGCTGGACAGAAGGTGCTGGATATCGAAAGCAAGCTGCCGGAAATTAACGAGAAGGCGCAAAAAATAATCGAGCTTCAGCAGAAGCTGCCGGAAATCAATGAAGCCGCGCAATATGTGCTAAAGCTGCAGCAATATTGGCCGAAAATCAGCGATGCTGCTTCCGAGGTTCTTATCATTCAGGAGAAGCTGCCTGAAATTCAGAGGGCGGCGCAGCGCATTCAGGAGGTCGATGCCAATTTCGACCGCGTGAGCGAGGTGGTCGACACGGCGCTGGATAAAACGAATACAGCGCTTGGCATTGTGACGATGGCTGAGGAGCAGCTGCCGAAGCTTGAGGCGCTGGGGGGAGACGCGATCGCTTTCGCGGACGGACTGAGCGATTTTTTAGCGTCGAGCCAGGAGGCCTTTCAGACGATTAGCCCGACTTTGAAGCAAAATTTGCTGCTGGTCAAGCAAATCGCTGATGCTGCCGAGCTGCTGACAGCAAGGCTGCAGGAAGCGGATCTTAGCAAGCTGCCGACCGCAGCGGAAGTGCAGGCGCTCTCGGGTCGGCTCCGTACAGCGGCAGGCGTAATCGGCAGCATGACGAATGTGCTGCAGACGATTAACAGCCATTTGCCGGATGGACAGCTAAGCGGAACCATTGGGCGGCTGAGCAGCCTCGGAGATAAGCTGAATACGCAAATTCAGCTGCTTGGCATCATTAAGGAAGCGATGGACCGGGGAACCGCGCCGCCAGAGGAGATTGTAGCGCGACTGCATGCGGTAACCGAGCAGGTGAGCAGCGATCTTGGCTATGTGCTGGAGCATTACGACAGCGATATTGCGCCTGCGATTACCGAAGGCTTGAGCAAATTGCAGCAGCTTGGAGCGGCAACGTCCGATGTGCTGCAAGCGGCGAAAAGCAAGCTGCCGGATATCGCCGAGCTGCTTAAGGCTGCGCGTGAAGGGCTGACGTTTGGGCAGCAGGAGCTGACCCGCATTCAGGCAGAGCTGCCGGAAATCCGCACGAAGGTGCATGAAATAGCGACGACTTTACAAAGCAAGACGGACGCCTTCGTGAACGCGATTAACATGGCAGCGCCGTTTATCCGCAATGACTTGCCAGCCATCGGCAAAAAAATCGACGCAGCCGCAGCTTTTGTCCAGAACGATTTGCCCGAGGCGGAAAAAGAGCTGGCAAAGCTGGCCGATTTCGTCAAATACCAGCTCCCGGAGCTTACGGACAGCGTGAAGCGCGTTGCCGGACTTGTTCGCAACGACTTGCCGCAGCTGGAGGAAGCGATTCGCAAAGCGGCAGATAAACTGCGCGAAGTGAAGGCTGATAACAGCTTTGCCGAACTTGCGAAGCTGCTGCGCGGTGATATTGAGAAGGAAAGCGAGTTTTTAGCCAGCCCCGTGCTTATTAAGGAAAATCAGCTGTATGCGATTCCTAACTATGGCTCGGCGATGTCGCCATTTTACGGTGTGCTGTCGCTTTGGGTTGGAGCCACGCTGCTCATCTCGATGCTGCGCTCGGAGGCAGACAATCCCAGTGGAAGCTATCGCGGCTACCAGCTGTATTTGGGTCGTCTCGGCACCTTTTTAACGATTGGACTATTGCAGGCATTATGCGTAACGCTGGGAGACTTTTTTATCTTAGGCGCATACGTCGCAGATAAGCTGTGGTTTGTTTTATTCGCGATGCTCGTCAGCATCGTATTTGTCACCATTACGTACACGCTGCTGTCTGTGTTCGGCAATGCGGGCAAGGGGATTGCAATTATTTTCATGGTGTTTCAATTTTCCAGCTCAGGCGGGACCTTTCCGATCAGCATGACGTCGCCTTTTTTCCAGGCGCTGAATCCGTTTATGCCATTTACGTATGCGATTAGCTTGCTGCGCGAAGCGGTTGGCGGCATTTTATGGGAAACGGTGCTGAAGGATATGCTGTTCCTGCTCGGCTTTATTGCCATTAGCCTTTTCATTGCCCTCGTACTCAAACGCCCGCTTAGCGGCATCATTAAGCGCTCGTCCGACAATGCGAAGAAGACCAAAATTATAGCATAGAGATGAAGGGGAAACGTATGAAAACGTATGAACAGTTCGTGGGAGAAATCATTGCGGCGGCGCAGGCTGCGGGGCTGCATATTTATCAAAATAAAAACCGGCTGGAAACAAGGTCGCTGGATCGCGAGTTTTCGTTTTTTTGTACGCCAAGGGCACATCAGCAGCCGTATCAGACGAGTGCCTATATGTATTTTGAATGGAGCAGCGTGCTGACGGCGGAATCGCTGCGTGAGCGGGAGGAGGAGCCGTTGTCTTCGGTGCTCAGCATATCTCGTAACGCTGCTGAGGCCGCTGAGGATGAGCCTTGTACACAGCTGCATATTCAGTACGAGTTCGAGGTAGCAGAAAATTTTCAAACGATGACGGATGAAATCAATCAGCAGCTGCTGACGATTTTTCGTAAGTCTATGGGCCACACCAACGTTCCGGTTATAAAATGGGAGCTGATTATTCAAGCCAGCGGCGAAAATCATATTTCTAAAATATCGGCGCAGCAGCACTGGAGCATTCCCCTGCTGTCGGATTCGGGCATTGGCCCAATTATGGCGGAGGTTAATGATGTTTTGATCGCGATAGGCGAGCTGCCTTTTATCAAAAAGGATACGCAGTAGCATGGGGTGAATTTTTAATAAAGCGGGCGGCAAAGGTCACAGGCTTCATGTCTTTGCCTGCCCGAAAGCTCTCCATGGCCTTGAACCATCCAACCTTTTAGGGGGTGCTTTTTTTCAAAAATGGTTCTCGGGTCAAGTTCAAAAAGGCTTCAATCGCTGGCGAGATCCACTTTTCTTCATGCCAAAACATTTGGATTGCAAACGATGTGGCGGTCAAATCCCAAGGTAATGGAACCAGCTCACCTCGATTCACTTCTGCGATCACGGCCATTTCAGGCAAGATGGCGATGCCCATTCCTATTTTTGCACATTGTTTAATGGCCTCAGCGCTGTTGAACTCCAATTCGGTAATTCCCCCCATGCCCTTCTGTGAAAGACTTCGCTCAAAAAAAGTGCGATAGGAGCAGCCCTTCTCCGTCAACAAAAAGGTTTCGCCATGAAAATCTTCAATGGATAGTGCTGTATATGCAGCCAAAGGGTGATCAGGTGCTGCTAATACATAAAAGGGCTCGTCCAGCATTTTCTCTCCGCAAAACCCAGCCGATTCTTTGTTCTCATCCAGCATAAAAATAATGTCTGCGTCCCCTTCCCGCAAGCTCTGTTTGAGGTTCGGATTAGCCAGCGGTCTGAATATCAGCCGAATTCCTGGATAACTTAAGCGAAATCGGCGAAGTATAGCCGGCAGCCAGTATGTACACAACGTTTCATCGGCACTTATGACCACCGTACCCGTCACCTCGCCGGATTGCTTAAGGGCATGCTGGGCTTCTTCTAGTGTACTCAATATGTTATCTACATAACGTAAAAAATTTCTCCCCGCATCGGTCAGAGTCACTCTTTTATTCAATCGATCGACGAGCTTGACACCCAGTTCATCCTCCAAGGACTTGATCTGCATCGTAACCGTTGAAGGAACATAGTTTTGCACTTCTGCAGTGCGACTAAAATTGAGCGTGGAAGCCAGCATATGAAAGGTTTTCAGTTGGCGCAATTCCATAGTTTCACCCCTTGATTCAAAAAAAATGAACGTTCTATTCGAAAACGTTTCTTTGACTTAACAATAGCATCGTCGTAGAGTGATGACAAGGAAGACAGTCGAGCTTAGCTAAGAAAAGGAGATTTTTATATGAGAGATTATGACATTTATGAACTGGGGGATATTTTGCTGCAATCCGGTGACACTTTGCCAAATGCCATTCTTGCCTACAAAACCTACGGCACGCTAAATGCGGAAAAAAATAATGTGATTGTATATCCCACCTGGTTTGCAGGTCTACATACCGATAATGAATGGCTAATAGGACATGGCAAGGCGCTGGATCCAGAAAAGTATTTTATCATCGTTCCGAATATGTTGGGTAATGGACTATCCTCCTCGCCAAGCAATACGCCAGCGCCTTATCATCAGGCTAATTTTCCACTGATTTCGATTTATGATAACGTACGACTGCAGCATCAGCTGGTTACTCAACATTTTGGCATTACAAAAATTGCCCTCGTTGTAGGCTGGTCACTAGGAGCTGTGCAGACGTTTCAGTGGGGAGCAAGCTATCCCGATATGGTAGAACGAATCGCTCCATTCGGAGGTACTGCCATGACCCGGCCACATGCAAAGGTAGTGTTTGAAGGAATGATTGCGGGCCTTCAGGCTGATTCTGCTTGGAGCAATGGCTTTTATACGCAGAAACCTACAGCGGGATTGGCAGCTATGGGTCGAATCTATGCAGCCTGGGGCTTCTCTCAGGCTTATTATCTAGAACAGCTCTATCAGCAAGAGGGCTACCACACACTGGAGGAATATCTTGTAGATTACTGGGATCAAGTGTTTTTGGACTTTGACGCTAATGACCTGATCACCATGCTACGTACCGGCATCACCGGTGACATTAGTGCTAATCCGACGTATGACGGCGATTTTAAACTTGCATTAAGCGGGATTACAGCACGGGCTCTGGTTATGCCGGGAAGTTCGGACCTTTTTTTTCCTCCCCAGGATAACAAATATGAAGCACAGCAAATGCCAAATGCGCTCTTTCTACCGATTGAATCGAAGTGGGGGCATTGTGCAGGCATTGGACAACATGAACCAGATTCCGAATTTATAGATAAAAATCTAAAACATTTTTTGCTTCAATAAAAAAGAAACTAAGCGTAAATACGTCGTGTTACAAAATAAAAAAGACAGTGGACTGAAGGTCGCAAATTAGCCCGTTGCCTTTTATGATTTCAATAGAACAAACGCCACCTTTACGAAGGTGGCGTTTGGCGTTATCTCTTCACCTTATAAAACTCATGATACAGTTTCATCAGCGCCCGTTTCTCAATCCTTGACACATAACTGCGGCTAATTCCTAATTCCTTCGCAATTTCTCGCTGCGTCCGTTCTTCGCCGCCATGCTCCAAGCCGAACCGGCCCATAATGACTTCCTTTTCACGTTCATCAAGTATGACTAAATTTTTATAGATTTTACTTTTTTCCATTTTAAGCTGGACGGTTTCGACGATTTCATTTGGATCGCTACCAAGAATATCGACCAGCGTGATTTCGTTTCCTTCTTTGTCGGTGCCGATCGGGTCGTGCAGCGAAACGTCCTTGCGCGTTTTCTTCAGGGATCGCAAATGCATAAGTATTTCGTTTTCGATACAACGAGCAGCGAATGTCGCAAGCTTCGTGCCTTTGCCTGTCTGAAAGCTTTCAATGGCTTTAATTAGCCCGATTGTGCCGATGGAAATCAAATCCTCAAGATCTTCTCCCGTGTTATCAAATTTTTTGACGATATGTGCGACCAAGCGCAAATTATGTTCAATAAGTAGGTTTCGGGAATGCGTATTGCCTTCCGCCATTAGCGCAAGATGCTTCGCTTCCTCTTCTTCACGCAGCGGCTGCGGAAAAGCGTTGTTTTTTACATACGACACGAGCAGCGTTAGCTGTTTAATAAACAAAGCGATTGCAGCAAATAATCCCATCGTCAGGACACCCCCATGAAGTATTGCCGGGCCTCTTAATCAGCCTCAGCGTGCACGAACATCAATTTTACATTGTATGTAGGCAGGGGCCCATACGTGCATGTACATTCGAAAAGACGTTAGTAGACGAAAATGAATAAGTCTATCATATGCTTAAGCTCGTTAATGAATGAAGAAAGAAAATATCCATATATTCGGTCGGCAATCTCCATTTTTGAAACATGCTCAAAAAAGTGCAATTGCAGGAAAAAAGAGATTAACCTATGGTGGAATTATCCCATTGAAAAGAGGCGATCTAATTGGAAGCTGTAAACACCGCTCATATCCTTCCGCTTCGCAAGCCGATCATTGAGGTCAATTCGTACCACGCCTTTTCTCAGGCCATTGTGCTGACGAATGAAGCATTATCTCTGCCTTGGCTGTTTAGCCACTATATCCACCTGTTTGGCGTTCCTGAATTTGATAAGGGCAACTTTATTCATTTCGCGTCCTCATCTTTTTTTCACGAACTGCCCTATACATTTGTGTCAAAGCTGCATACGAGTCAATTGAGGTCGTGGTTTGATGACCCATTAACCTTCTTCATCGATTGCTTGCACAAAAATCAATATTTAGCTATCGCGCTAGACGAATATTATATTCCCGGCACTTCCTCTTACCAAACCAAGCAGCAGGTGCATCATTTGCTTATTCACGGCGTCGATGTTTCGCAGCAGCTGTTCTATGTTGCAGGCTACTTTTCGAATCCGCCGGTCTATGACTCGGGTAGACCGGTCAGCTTCGATCTGCTGCGAGAATCGCTTCGGCATGCAGGACCTATCAAGCAGCGTATCAGCCAGACATTGGAGATTATCGAGTATCCATACCGGGATTTAAGTACGCAAGCTTTTGAGCTGGACATTCATTTTATCGCAAGGTCACTGGAGGAGTATTTGCTGTCCAAGCCGTTGACTGAAAAAAATCCGCAAAGGATTCATTTCTGGTTTGGCCTGCGCGTGTATGATCTGCTCGAGCAATTCCTTGAAAGGGAGCTGGAATCAGACCAGCCACTCCTTCATATGAAAGCGCTCCAGACACTCGTCAATCATAAGCAATGGATGATGAAAAGAGTCGAGTACTTACAGGCTCACAAGCTGATATCCGATAATGGCCTGCTTGCGATGGGGCAGGATGTGCTTAGGCAAACCGTAATTGTTCATCAATGGTGTGTGAAGCAGCGGGTCAGAAGGGACCCAAGCAACCTTGTAAATGCCATTCGCTGCACCCAGCAATTGAAACGTAGTGAAGCGTTGTTTTTGGAAAAATGCTTGAATCAATTGGCTATTCCTTAACGATTTCTAGAAAGTGCAAATATTTTGAAAAAGTGCAATAGAAGGAAATAAGGCTTATTCAAACAAGGAAACCGTTCATCAAAAAAGTCTTATTGCACGGCGAACACCACTGTCTATAAAGTTGAAGTAGGCCATTGACTCACAGGCTACATCACCCATGTTGTAGATGAGAGGAGTTGTTTACTCGCTTGGCAATGAAGACAATGCTAACAGCCTCACCGATTCAGCATCAGGTCAGTCGACACACAAGTCCGTTTGGCGTTATGCTGCTGCGATTGATTTACCTCATGTATTACGTCTTGTTGTATCCGCCTTATTATTTCTGGAATAAACGCGATTTTAAAAAGCAAACGAAAAAAAATCCCTTCTACGTCAGTAAGCTCGTGCGTTTGGTAGAAAAGCATCCCCGGCTATATGAGCTGTCGATGTTTGTGCTTAACTTTCCAAAACCGACAGCGGTTTATCGTTTTTTGCCTGAATTACAAGGAAGCGTGCTGCAGGTTGGCTGTGGAACGGGGCTTCTGAACAAGCATGCGAAGCGTTGGAGGGATGTAGAGTTTTGCAATCTCGATATTAATGAAAAATACCTTCAATTCGGCATGAAGAAGGGCCGGCTGCACAATTGCCTCCATTCTGGCATTTATCAGGTGGAGAAGGCGGACGAAAGCTTTGACAAGATCGTCTTCGCCAGGTGCTTTCATCACATTCGGCATCATAAAAAAGCGTTTAAGGAGTGTGCAAGGCTGCTAAATAAAGGTGGAGAATTGTGGATTCTGGATCCTGTTATTTTGGAGGAGCAGGGCTCAGGCAAACAAATGAGCGCGGGTTATATGGCCAATTCATCTATTGACGGCGTCATTTGGCGTTTTACGAAGCAAGCGTTCATTGAACATGTGCTGAATTCACTGCCTGGAGAATTGGAGCTCATTTCAATCACGGAAAATCGGCAGCCGCATTTAACCAATTATAATTTGAAATACCCGCAAACCGATATTTTGGCGGTTATTCGAAAACGAAACGAAGGGGAGAACAAGTAATGCTGCAGACGCAAATTATTACGATTATTTCCGAAATCAAGAATGAGCCTGATCTGGCGGCTACGCTGACGGGAGCCTCCGATATGGTGAATGATGCGGGGCTGGACTCGCTGCAGCTGATTAATTTCATACTCCGAATCGAAGACGAATTCGAAATCGAAATCGATTTTGACCAATTTGATTTGAAGCATCTGCAGTCCATTGATATATTCTGCAACTTTATTCAAGCAAAAAGCGCATGAGACGGGCTGGGGGCGTAACGAAGATCCATTGCGGCGCCTTCGATGCGGAGACGCTGTGGCGGGATGAAACGCTGGCGAAGCTGCCTTCCCTGCCTGATCCGCAGGCAAAGGCAATAGTTGGCGCCATGGACGAGCTGTTATTTTTATTTTGCGAAAGCTCGGATGTGCTGCTTACCCGAAATCCCGTGGCCCCGGCGCAGCTTCGCTATTTGAGCAGCATTGGCTTGACGTTTAGGACGAGCGACGAGCCTCTTGAGGCTAACAGCGGAGCGCGGGAGGAAAATCCCTTCCAGCAAATGCTGAATAAGGGGGCAGTGCACAAGTATAAGGAACTGCTTCCGCCGGGCGGCTTTGTAGAGCCGTTTGCCGTACTGGACGGCTTGCAGGAGCTATCTTCGCTTTATCGGCTAGGTGGGCGTTATCCAGATATGGATACGATTAGGCATGTGAATTCCAAGCTGTATTCGACAGAGCTCAGAGAAAGTCTGGGCTATGGCCCGCCAACGAGGATTGTGAGGAATCATATGGAGCTGAGGCGCACCGCCGAAGCGATGCTGGGTGCCGGTCCCGTGCTTATTAAGGATACGTTTGGCGTATCCGGAAAAGGGAATTTGCTGATCCAAAGCTTGGCGACGCTGGAGCGTATAGCCGGGTATGTTGCGGCCCAGGAGCAGAAGGCTAAGTCAGCTTTATTTCTGCTCGAGCCACTTCTGGACAAGGAAATCGATTTTTCATGCCAATTCCATATTGATGCGGACGGCGGCTATGAGCTGATTTCCGTACAGCAGGTTATGAACGCCGAATTTGCCTATCAGGGCACGTTCAGTGCAAGCGAGGAGCTCATAGAAAAGCTGGAGCGTGAAGACTATTTTAAGCTCATGCAGAAAACGGCCGATCTGCTTTATGAAAGCGGTTACTACGGCCACGTCTGTGTAGATTCGATGCTGCTGGCGGACGGCGGTCTCGTGCCGATCGTTGAAATTAACGCACGCAAGTCGATGAGTCTGATTAAAAAACGGCTGGACGATTATTTGGCCGAATTTTCGCTTCAGGGGAACCTTACCTATTTGTCCGTCATCTGCAATGGAATCGTGGAGTACGCAGATTTGCTTGCGTCTATGGAGCGCGAAGGGCTGCTCTTCCGGCCTGATCGGGGAGAGGGAATTCTACCGCTTAGTGCGGGTACGTTCACGATCAATCAGGCGGACGGATTAAAGCGCAAGGGAAGGCTTTATTTGTCCGCTGCAGCGGGGCGGATAGAACGCTGCAGCGAGCTGCTTGCCCGCATGCGCATCCTCCTGAAGACAAGCGGTATTGCCGTAACCAATTAAGCGCCTAAAGGGAAGGAGGAGGAAAATAAGATGGGCAATGGGGCTAATCGGGACAATCGCTTCACCACAATTCTTTGCTCAGGCTTCGGGCTCGGCTTCTATAACCCTGGTTTAATCGTGAGCTATCAATTAAGACAGCGCGGCATACCGACCGAGGTGCTCGTATTCGAAGGGTTCATGCAAAAGGAAAAGCAAGCAAAAATCGTAGACAGCAGGAAGGCTTATCATGATCATTTTGCGCTTGCGAAAATCGCCACGAAGCTGCCCAAGGATATTCGGGACAGCTTCGATCCGGAACAAATCTTTGACCTGCTAAACAGCTGGGCGGCGGAGGGAAGAAGGAGGTTTATTTCCTTGTCTGGGCATTGGGTGTACGTCCTGGAACTATACAGAGAGAAGCTCGGTGCCGATGCCGCCGAGCTGGAGGTCGATCTGCTTTATGTGGATTCGGATTTATCGCCCTCTTGGAAAAGCCTCAAAAGATATAGGCCCGATTACCCTGCTCGTTACCGAGAGGTTTGGCTGTATGCGTCGTCAACGTTGTCTATTCATCTTCAGATTCTTGTCGGCGACGGAGAACCGCTGCCTTTCGCAGACAGAGCGCCTCGGTATGTGATTCATGGCGGAGGCTGGGGGATGGGGACGTATCAAGGAAAAATACCGGAGCTTGCGCAGCTGGGTCTTGACCTCGATGTCGTTGCTTATGAGCCAGCGGAGGCCGAGCGGCAGAAGCCGGGCAATCGTTATTACATGAACGATCCCGGGTGGATGGCATGGATTAAAGGGGAGTCCGGGGAGCATGAATTTCCAAGGTTCGGCGAGATTAGGCCGGATACTGCACCGTCATTTTCCAATCTGCCATCCCATCATGGTCTCTATGATGTCATTCGTCAGGCTAAGGGCATCATTAGCAAGCCCGGGGCGGGGACGCTGATGGATTCGCTGGCCTCGGCCACACCGGTCATTATGCTTGAGCCGTTCGGCGAGCATGAGAAGAGAAACTTGGAAGTATGGCTGGAGCACGGACTTGGAATTACCTATGAGGAATGGGAGCGCGCGGGGTTTGCAGAGGAGGCGCTAGAGACGATTCATGAACGGCTGCTCGCGAAACGAGCAGCTACGAGATCGTATACGGACGACTATTTGGAACGAATGGGTTGAGGTAAAGGACGGTATCCTTAGGGAGGAGGGCGAGATGATGGCGATTAAAACGGAGTCCGCGCCTATCGTGGCGCAAGCATTAGACCTGCACAGTCCCAAGTGGATTTTTCTGCAGCTGATCGAATCGTGCAATTTACGCTGCAAAATGTGCTTCGAGTGGGGAGATAACGGCTCTTACAAGGAGAAGCCAGAGCTAAAGAAGCTCGATATTGGTGTGGTGAAACGGATTATTGAGGAATGCAAGGAGACACGCCCCTATTATGAGCTTTACGGTGGCGAGCCGCTGCTTTACCCATGGATCGACGAGGTATTGGAGCTCATTCACACCACGGGGAGCAAAGCGCATTTTCCCACTAACGGTACCTTGCTGGAGCGGCATGCGGAGATGATTATGGCCTTTCCTCCGGAACGAATCTGGGTGTCACTCGACGGTCCCGAGGAGATCAATGACGCGCAGCGAGGAGCTGGCGTCTTTCGCAAGGCCATGAAAGGCATCCGCAAGCTTTATGAGCTTCGGGAAGCAATGGGTAGTGAATACCCGAAAATTGGTATCAGTACAACCGTCACGCCGACGAATTACAGGCATTTGGAGCGGTTCTACTTTGAAAGCTTAGACCTTGCAATGCTGGATTGTATTAGCGTCGAGCTGCAGCAGTATGTCACCCGAGAGCGTTACGATCACTACGCAGGCGTGCTGCGGGAGCATTTCGATATTGCCGCCGCGCCGATTGCGAGAGGCTTCATCGCTGATCCTGCGCAGTTCGCGGAAGTCGATGCAGCGGAGCTGTGCCGGCAGTTGAAGCGGATTGAGCGCCACTGTGCGGAGCACGGCATGTACTTTAATGCGTATCCGAAGGTAATCAGCGAGGAAAATATCCGCCATTATTTTAATGCGGAATGGTCCAAGGTTACCAATATGAAGAAGCGCTGCGTTTTTCCATGGATCAGCACGGAGGTGAGTGCTAGAGGCGAGGTAACCTCCTGCCACAATTTCTACGATCTATCACTCGGGAACGTCAATGAGCTCAGCTTAAAGGAGATTTGGAACGGCACGAAATACAAGCAGTACAGGGACTATTTGCGCAAGCAGCTATTTTCCATTTGCCCGGGCTGCTGCTTGTATTATAACGAGAAGCCGCGCTGAGCGGCCTTGCCAAAGCCAGAGGCGGCAGAGCCTCGCGTCACTTAGGAATTTATGCTGAGCTTAAGGGGAGGGAAGTAAGCGTGCAGCCTAAAACAAATATCCGAATGGATGAGAAGTCGTTTGAGATTCTGAAGCGAACGATCCGAAACGCAGCGATCCCAATGAGGCAGAAGCGGGAAAACCCGAAGTACAAGACGGAGCTTCCCGAGGTGGTCGCCATTAAGCTGACTAACCGCTGCAATTTGCGCTGCAAGCATTGCTACCAATGGAACGAGGATGGCTACCATCATCAGATGGAGGTGGCTGAACAAAATTTGGATATCGACGTAGCCATTGTGAAACGGTTGTTCGAGGATACGAAGCAGGCGAAATCACGCTTGTATTTGTGGGGCGGCGAGCCGATGTTCCACCGGCGATTCGGCGAGATTTTGACGATGCTGGAGGAGGACCCTCGTGAGGTCACGATTTGCTCCAACGGATTGCTTTTCGATCAATATATGGAGCAAATGCTGCGTATTTCTGAGCAGCTTGAGCTGCTTATCGCCGTGGAAGGGTTCGAGAAGGACCACGATCTCATCCGGGGAAAAGGTTCTTACAGCAAGGTGATGAAGGGCATCGACCAGCTGCTGGCGCTTCGATCAGAGGGGCGGTTTCATGGACGGATTTCGGTCCATTGCGTCATCAATAACGCAAACATCTATTATTTATACGATCTGATGGAGAGCTTCGAGCAGCGGGGAATTGATCTCGTGCTGCTGACGTTCCCCTGGTACATCGCTCAGGATACGTCGCTTGCGATGGACGATTATTTTCGCGAGCACTTCGACTGGCTGCGCCATATTGATGAGGGAGAGAAGAGCAGCTGGCACGCCTTCAAGTATCGGATTGAGCCGCAGCATCTTCCCTCCCTGCTGGAGCAGCTTCGCAAAATGAACGAACGTGTCTGGGACACCCGTCTGCGTTACCAGCCGGGGCTCGAATTTGACGAAATCGAGCGTTTCGTCACAGGCGAGGTCATGACCAGTCGCTGTGCGACCGATTGTTTGGCGCTGGCTACGCGCATTGACGTAACGCCGACGGGAAACATTTCGGCCTGTAAATTTTTCTCCGAATTCACGGTAGGCAATCTAAAGGAAAAAAGCCTCGAGGAAATATGGAATTCCGTGGAATACGATCGCCTACGGGAGACCATCAATAACGGCTTGACCCCGGCATGCTCCAAGTGCAATGTGCTGTATCTGCATGGCGTCTCGGCGCTAAAGCACATATAGGAGCTGATGCTGTCATGAGAACTTTAGCTCTAGGCATCATCGGCTGTGCGTCCATCGTTCGCAGGGCAATATTCCAGCCGCTTCCGTTCGTCGAAGGCATTAGCGTGGTGGGCATTGCTAACCGTACAAGATCGCGGGCGGAGGCGCTGGCTGCGGAATTCGGTGTACCGCACGTATTTGAGCGGCTTGAGGATGTATTGGCAAGCCCGGATGTGGACGCCGTGTATATCGCGCTGAGCAATGACCTTCATGCCGAATGGGTGCTGCGCGCCGCCCGGGCGGGCAAGCATGTGCTGGTGGAAAAGCCGATTGCGATGAATGCGGTGGAGTGTGCGCAGCTTGCGGAGCGGCTTGCAGGCGAGCCAGTGGTTGTGCTGGAAGGGCTGATGATCCAGCATCACCCGTGGCAGAGCGACTTGCGGGAGCTCATTCAAGGCCAGCGTTATGGCAAGCTGCTGCAGATGCGGACGGAGCTGCATATATCGATGCGTGATTTGCCAATGACGAGCTACCGCTGCGATCCAGACAGAGGAGGAGGCGTCTTCGCCGACCTTGGCTGTTACTGGCTGCAAATGCTGCAGCAGCTGCCGGGCATTGAGGCAACCAACCCCTCGAAGCTGAAGGCGGAATCAGCGTTCGACGGTCCGAGGGGCTGCGACTGGACGTTCGACGCCTCGCTCGCCTATGCCAGCGGGTTCGTTGCGGAACTGTCGGCTTCCTTCGAACGCCCTTACCGTACGCGGCATGTATTGAGGCTGGAGCATGCTGTCCTTGTAGTAAACGATTATTTTCGCGCCAACGTTGGCAGATATAAAATCACGATCAAGATCGAGGAGCCGGGAACCGGCCGCCCGCTTGGCAGCAAAAGCTTTGAGCCGATGCATTATTACGAAAATCAGCTGGCGTATTTCCGCGACAGCGTCTGGACGGAGACTGGCAAAGGAAGTCGCGAGCTTCTTCGTGAATCGCTGGAGCGAGTTAGGCTCCAGGAGCGGATTCTTGCGGCCGCTGTGTACCGCAAGCGCTATGTCGAGGAAGGTATGAAGTAAAGGAGATAACAGGCATGATCATTGAGGTTGACGGCTTATCCAAATCCTTCACTTACCATAAGAAAGAGCTGGGACTTAAAAGTTCGATCCAAAATTTGTTCCGCCGCGAGCAGCAAACCAAACATGCGGTTTCGGATATTTCCTTCAGCATCGAGGAGGGCGAGGTCGTCGGATTCCTCGGGCCGAATGGTGCCGGCAAGACGACGACGCTCAAGATGCTGTCGGGCATTTTGCATCCGACGAGCGGCAGCGCCAAGGTGTTCGGCTACACGCCATGGGAGCGGAAAAACGAATTTAAACGGCAATTTTCCATCGTCATGGGACAGAAAAATCAGCTGTGGTGGGACTTGCCTGCGAATGAGTCGCTATACCTGAACAAATGCATCTACGAGGTGGACGATGCAGAGTATGCGCGTACGCTGGGAGAGCTGACCGAGCTGCTGGACGTGAAGGAGCTGCTTAAGGTGCAGGTACGCAGATTGTCGCTAGGTGAACGGATGAAGATGGAGCTGATTGCCGCTCTCATTCATAAGCCGAGAATTCTCCTTCTTGATGAGCCGACCATCGGTCTCGATATTATTTCGCAGCGCAAAATAAGGGAGTTTTTCAAATATTACAATCGCGACAAAAAAACGACAATCGTCCTGACCAGCCATTACATGAACGATATTGAGGAGCTGTGCGATCGGTCTATTATCATCAACCACGGAAGGATCGTATTTGACGGAGGGCTGAGTGAGGTCAATGAAAGGCTCGGGCATAAAAAAATTATGAAGCTTGTGCTTTCCGAGCCCGTTGAAGAATGGGTGCTGAATCAAGTCGGGGAGGTCAAGGAATTCAAGGATACGCATGTGAAGTTCGTGTTCGAGCAGTCGGAAATTAAAAAAATGTCGCGCTGGGTGCTTGATCACCTGCCCGTAATCGATTTCACCATCGAGGATATTCCGATTGAGGAGGGCATCGCCCTGCTGTACCAAAGTGGCGGTGAGAAGCATGAGACTGCATAGCATGTACTTGAAAACCTTCTCACTCGGCGTGCAAAATTCGCTGGAATACCGGACGAACTTCTTTCTGAACCTGTTTGGCGCAGTATTTCCAATTTTAATTCAGTACTTCTACTGGAGGGCGGTGTTTACCAGCTCGGGCCAACAAATGGTATTCGGATTTTCGTATAACCAGATGATCGCCTATTCCATTCTGGCCGTCTTGATGTCTAAGCTGATCGGCACCACGTTTCAATACGAAATTGCCCGGGACATAAAGGACGGCGGATTGAATAAGTACCTTGTCAAGCCGATCGGGTATTTATCATACCGGATTTTCTGCTTTCTTGGGGAAAAAAGCGTGCAAATGCTCGTTGTGCTCGCCCTTTCAGTGATTGTCATGCTGCTGCTGGACGCGTGGCTCGATTTTCCGGTCAACCTGCCCTATATTTTGCTGTTTCTATGCGTTGTGCCCAGCGCTTTAATGCTGAACTTCTTCATCTATTACAGCTTAAGTGCTGTCGCCTTCTGGTTCACGGAAGCGAATGGCGCATTTCGGACGTTTGTGCTGCTTGCCAATATTGCTGGCGGAGGGTTGTTTCCGCTGGATATTTACGGCCCGGTTACCAAGGCTATTCTATTGGCGCTTCCATTCAATTACGTGATTTATTTCCCTATCCGTCTGCTCAGCGGCATGCTGACCGGCCCGGAAATTGCTACTGGGGCAATGATGCAGCTGATCTGGATCGGAGTGTTCGCCGCACTCTCGACCTTGCTGTGGAGGCAGGGTCTCACGAAATATATTGCGGTGGGAGGGTAGCCGCCTTGTTAAAGACATTAAAAAGATATGCGTTGATCTACAAGGTTATCGTCAAAAACTGCTTCATCGCCCAGATGGAATACCGGATCAATTTTTTGTTCGCTAACACGATTGAAATCGCTTATTTATTCATCAAGCTGCTTTATGTAATGGTTGCGTTCCGCGTCGGGGTCGTCATTAACGGCTATACGCCAGATATGATGATGATGTTTGTCGGGTCCTTTACGATGATGACGGGCTTTTATTGTCTTTTCTTTTATTCGAACTTCATGAATTTGAGCAATCACGTTCGAAACGGAACGCTTGATTTGCTCATCACTAAGCCGGTTTCGTTGCAGTTTATTGTGACGCTGCGCAATGTGGACTTCGGCTTCTCGTTTACAAACATAGTGGCCGGAGCAGGGATGATTATTATTGCCTGGGCTCGCATGGGCATTCCGGTCACACCTTCGCGGGTATTGGTGTTCATGCTGTTCATCTTCCTTGGCATCGTGCTCAAATATGCGATTTTCCTGATGCCATCCTTGATCTCGTTCTGGACGGTGCAGACGGCGGCGGTCAATCAAATGTCTACCGCGATATGGGATATGAACCATGTGCCAATGCATATATACGGCCGCTCGGTTAGGCATGTAGGCACATTTTTGTTCCCGGTGCTTGTTATTACTAATTTTCCGCCGCTGTTCGTGCTCGACCGACTGAGCTGGGCGCATATGGTCTGGTTCCTGATCGCCCCGCTGCTATTCTTATTTCTCTCGCGGAAGCTGTGGAATGTGGCCATCCGCAATTATTCCAGCGCAAGCAGCTAGGCGGGGCGATTCGGAGCCTAGTCTAGTCCAGTCCAGCGGGGGATGCCCATTTACAAGCTGCGCATGATTGAAAAGCACCATAGACCGGGACGCCAAGCACATGACGATTGAAAATAGAAGTTCTTAACAGAGGAGCGTCGGGGATGGGGAAAACAAAGGTTGTCTTATTGTCCGGCGGCTTCGGTACCCGTCTGGGTGAAGAAACGATGCTGCGGCCGAAGCCGATGGTAGAGATCGGAGGCATGCCGATTTTATGCCATATTATGAATATTTACGATGCTTGCGGCTTTAATGAGTTTATTATCGCTCTAGGCTACAAGAAGGAAATGATCAAGCAATATTTTCTCAATTATATGTACTTGCAAAACGATTTCTGCATCCAGATGAGCCAAGCGACCGTCGATATTGTCAGGCACAGGCAGCCGGATTGGACGGTGCATCTGCTCGATACGGGATTGAGCACCATGACGGGCGGGCGACTGCACAGGCTTCGGGATCAGCTCTGCGGCGGTACATTCATGACGACCTATGGGGATGGAGTGGGGGACATCGACGTCAAGAGCTTGCTCGATTATCACAAATCCCATGGCAAATTGGCGACGGTCACGCTCGTCAAGCCTCGTGCCCGCTTCGGCACGGTGGACCTAATGGGCGATCAGGTCGTCTGCTTCAAGGAAAAGGCTGATACCGGAGGCTGGATTAACGGCGGTTTTTTTGTCTTTGAGCCAGGCGTGCTTGATTATATCGCTCACGATACGGATGTGCTTGAGAGCGATGTCCTTCCTCGGCTGGCTGAGGAGGGACAACTGATGGCTTACAGACACGATGGGTTCTGGGACTGCATGGATACGATGCGCGATAAGCAGTATCTTGAAAGCCTTTGGGCTTCCGGGGAAGCCCCCTGGAAGCGCTGGCGCGAGGATTAAGGGAGGTGCTGAAATACCTATGGATGTGATGAATAATTCGATCGTACAGGAAGATATGGCGTATATCCAAGAAAAAATGGCCAACCCCGCCTGCTTCGTCGGGATGAACATTTTGATTACCGGCTGCGGCGGCTTTATCGGGTTTTATCTGACTCACTTGTTCGTTCATCTGAAGCGGCAGGGCTATGCCTATGGCAAGCTGCTGCTGCTCGATACCTTCCGTTCCAGCATCCCGGAGTGGCTTTCCCGCCTAACCCAGGAACATCAGGATATTGAGGCGCACACGTTCGATATTGCCAGAGACAGCCTTGAGCTTGTGCAGGGCGCCGTGTCTGCTGATTACGTCTTTCATATGGCTTCCATCGCCTCGCCCACGTTTTATCGGCAGTTTCCAGTCGAAACGATCGAAGCGAATGTCATGGGGCTGCAGCGGCTGCTCGACTTCTATAAGCATCGCCCGCTGAAGGGGCTTCTGTTCTTTTCCAGCAGCGAAATATACGGCGATCCGGACCCGGCTTACATACCGACCCCTGAGTCGTACTGGGGACATGTGGCGAGCATCGGCCCGCGCGCATGCTACGATGAGTCGAAACGAATGGGCGAGACGCTGTGCTACGTCTATCATCAGACATTCGGCATGCCAGTCCGTGTTGTGCGGCCGTTCAACAATTTCGGTCCCGGCATGTCGCTCACGGATCGAAGGCTGCCCGCTGACTTCGCGCTAGCCGTGATCCGGAATGAACCGATTGTCATTCACTCGGACGGCAAGCCGACTCGGACGTTTTGCTACATTGCCGACGCGATTGACGGCTACCTCCGCGTCCTTCTGCATGACGAATTCGACTTTTTTAATATCGGAATGGACGGCGGAGAGCTGTCCGTTGAACAGTTGGCTGGCATATATCGTGAGGCTGCCGCTGAGCTGCAAGGCTACACGGGCGACATCCACTACACTGCATCCCCAGAAAAGGATTATTTGCTGCATAACCCGTCTAGGCGCTGTCCGGACCTTTCAAAAGCCCGAGGTGTGCTCGGTTACCGGCCCGAGATTGAAGTGTCCGAAGGAGTCAGACGTTATTTAACGTTTCTGCAGAAGGAGTTGATCTCCGTATGATCGCGGTAATCGGACTAGGCTTCGTCGGTCTGACGACTGGGCTTGGACTTGCCCATCGTCTCGGCTGTACCCTATTTGCATACGATTGCGATCCGGAAAAAAGGGAGCTGTACCAAACCGGAAGGATACCGTTTCACGAGCCAGAGCTGCAAGAGCAGCTTGGGCGCTATCTGGGCAGCCGATTCGTGGTTTGCGATACGCTCGAAGAAGCCTTGCGTAATGCGGAATATATCTTTTACTGCGTAGGCACTCCCGCTCTTGCCGATGGCAGCGCAGATCTGAACGCCCTGCTGGATGGGTTGAAGGAGAGCGGCGAGGTGTTGCGCGATGGCCGGTTCCGCGTGCTGATCATAAAGTCCACCGTACCGCCGGGTACGACTTCGCGCGTAATTGCTCCTCTGCTCAAGCAGCTGGGATTACGTCTTGGAGAGCATGTCGGCCTCGCAACAAACCCGGAGTTTCTAAGGGAAGGCTCGGCGTGGCGCGATGTGATGGAGCCGGACCGAATCGTCATTGGGGAGGCTGAGCCTGTCGGAGGACGGATGCTTGCCGAGCTGTATGCCTTGGGCTTTGATGCTCCCGTCCGCCGCGTATCGGCCACAACTGCCGAATTTGTTAAATATATGTCCAATTCGCTGCTCGCCACGCTAATCAGCTTCGCGAATGAGATGGCACTGATTGCGGAGCAGACTGGCGACATTGAGATTCCTCAGGCGTTTCGCTTGCTTCACGAGGACAAGCGCTGGCACGGCACGCCAGCCAAGATGACGGATTACGTATATCCAGGCTGCGGTTTCGGCGGATATTGCTTGCCTAAGGACATCGCGTCTATGATTCATCACGCTTCTGTCATTGGCGAGCCTGCCGGCCTGCTGCAGGCTGCGGCCCTCGTGAACCAAAAGGCGCAGCTGCGAATGGCGGAGCGGATTGCCGCTGCTGCCGGAGACCAGAAGAGCCGTAAGATTGGCATTCTTGGGCTTTCATTTAAGCCGGGCAGCGACGATGTACGCGGCGCCGTTTCCTTTGAAATCATTCGTCATTTGCTCGGGATGGGCTATCTGAGCATTGCTGCCTATGACCCGCTAGCGATGAAAGCGTTCGATCTAGCTTACGGAATGCCTATTTCATATGCACAAACGATGGAGGAGCTGGCTTCGGGGAGCGAAGTTATCGCGCTGATTACCAGCTGGGAGGAATTTGCAGAGAAAAGGCATTTGCTCTCGGGCAAGCTCGTCATCGACGGCAGGTACACGGAAGCGCAAAGCGGGGTGATTGTTCATGCTGGAGAATAAGGAAAGCATCGTGAATATATTGGCGAAGCTGCTGAATCTAGAGCCGGAGCTGCTTGTGGGGCTTGGTGAGGACGCAGATTTAACGGAGCAGTATTTAAGCTCCGTTCTTGTGGTGGAGCTTGTAGTTGAGCTGGAACAATATTTTGGCCTGATGATCGATGATGAAGATTTATTGACGGAAAATGTCTCCACGATGCGGAAAATCGGGGAGCTGATCTCGAAATATATAGAGATGCAGCCATCGAAGGAGTGAGCGAAATGACGTTTTGCTGGATGCTTCCGCAGGGCGATCTTCAGCAGATCATGGAGCAGACTATAGCCGCCGAAGGGGACGGCTTTCATTCCGTGCTGTTGATCAATGCGAACGATTACATGGACCCGTGGCTTGCTGCCTCATATTTGGCCGAGCGAACCGAGAAGCTGCGATTTCTGATCGCGCAAAATACGAGCTATATTCTGCCAACGGCAGCGGCGAAAGCGCTAAGCACATTAAACCTGCTGACTAACGGCCGAGCGGATATAAATGTAGTAACTGGCAGCTCAGCCATTGAGATGGGGCGCATGACGAAAGCGGTTGGCCACGAGCAGCGCTACGAGCGGACGAAGGAATTTGTAGAAGTGTTTCACCGCCTGCAAGAAGGCGGGAGCGTTCACTTTAGAGGTTCCTGGTTCGAGGTGAATCAAGGAGAGTTGTATCCGAAGCCGTCTTCCTATAGCAGCGTGTTTATATCCGGCAGCTCTCCCGAGGCGATGCAAATCGCGGCTGCTGGCGGGCACCATTATTTAACGTATGGGCATGATTACCCGGTTGTCAGCCAGCGGCTTGAAACGTTTCGTGGATATATCCCGAAGACAAGTCTGGATCGTGCCAAGTGCGGCATTATGATCGATATTATCGCCAGAGAGACGACTGAAGCGGCTTGGGCCGCAGCGGAGCGTTTTCTTGGCGAAGCTAGCGCTCTAGAGAAGCGCACGAACCGGCTGTTCCGCAATAATTGCGATGCTGCTGGTATTCAGAGCTACAAGGCGCATTATGCAGACCCGATGGCAAAAGTATCCGAGCACTTATGGGCAGGACTCGTGCAGCTGAATACATCAAACGGCTTTTCCATCGTCGGCTCGTACGAGGAGGTACGGCAGTCGATCCGGAAGTTCCAGCAGCTAGGCGTAGACTATTTTATTCTGAGTGGGCTCGCGGGGCCCGATGAACAGCTGCGCATCGGCGAGTATATTCTCCCCTATGTAAGAGGAAATAAGGAATCCGAAGGATTTTCGTCGGCGGTAAAGGAGGCCTCATCCCTTGGAAATGGACATTATGCCTAAGAAACCTTTTGCCATACGTGCAGGCCTGCACTGCTTGTTCTCCGGTTTGTACCACATCCTTGAGCAAGAGCGGCCGGAGGCGGCAGCGGAGAGCGATGAAGCGGATATATATTTCGAGACGAACGGACTGAATTTGGAGTACTACGGAGATCTGAACAGGGTTTGGCTTGCGTCTCAGGAGGACATTGTAGAACGATTCGCCGGAACTTACGGACTCCAGCTGCATGCCTCATTCGAGGTGGAGCTTGATCCGGGTGCCGCGCTGCTGCGACTGCGGGAGGCTGTGCTTCAAGGCCGCATGCCGCTGGTGTTTATACGTACGACATCGCTCGACTATCATGAAGTATTTAGAGACGGAGAAGAACGAAATCACCTTGTGCTTCTGCTTGGCTGGGACGATGGCGACGATTCGGTTCTGATCGGTGACAGCTCTTTTCTCGATCAGGCGGGGCACGTCACTACCTATAAAGGAGTGCTAACGGTTGATGCGCTGCGAAGGGGATTATGGGGCTACGCTTGGTTCAAGGCAGATGCGGAGCAGAAGCCGTCCACAGGAATTGGACGATTTAATACGGTTCTCCAAAACATCCGCACATTTAATCAAGGCTTAGAGCTGCCTGACCAAAGGTACCAAGGCAGTCTTGCCTACCGTATGTATGTAAGGGATTACAATAAGCTGCTTGCGTTAGACGCTCCGGCTTTCTCTGCTGTGTGCCGGAATGTGTATTATTGCTTCCGGGTCGGGGGAATGCTTCATCAGCTTGAATACCTCGCTGTATATATAGGGCGCTATAAAGGGCGGTGGCCGCAAGAGGGTCAAGAGCTTCTAAACCACGTGGAAGGATTGCGGGAGCAATGGCGCAAAGCGCTGATGCAGTTGTACAAGGTCGGACTATCCGTCCAGCGCGGTAAGATCGGCCTTGTGCAGGACCGATTCACTCTGCTGCTTGATGAGCACGACAAATTGCTGGTTGCGCTGCTAAGCGCGGTGGACGAGGAACAAGGAACCGCCAGCCGATGAAAGCTAACCTGCATGTACAAGACGACAATGGAATCGTTCAAGAAGCCATCGGACGCTTCGCTCTAGAACGAGTAGCATTCGTTCCGCTGGAGAGCTTTGAGAGTGAAGTGTACGCATGGGAAATGGAAGGGCGCAAATTTATTCTAAAACTAACCCGGAAGAGTCGTCGGACCCGGGAACAGCTGCTGGGAGAAATCGATTTTGTTCAATTTGTCTCTTCTAATGGCGTATCCGTTGCTAGGCCCATCGCTTCAAGGAGCGGTCAATACGTGGAAAATATCGTCAGTAGCATGGATGATATGGAGGGCATGGTGGACGGCGAAGGAAGTGGAGGCAGCGCGGGATACTGGGCGTATGCTTTCGAGTGGGCGGAGGGCGAGCGAGTCGGCCCCGCCCACTATGGGCCCAAACTTTACAAAGTATGGGGGACCGCCATGGGACGGCTGCATAGCCTTTCCGAGCGGTATGCGCCGAAGCTGCCCGAATGGATTCGTCCCAGCTGGGAGGAATCGGAGCTGCTGCCAACGTTAGACGTATGTGCCCGCAGCTCGTTTCCGGAGCTTCGGTCTGCGGTTGACACCTGGATGACCAAAGTAAGGCGAATTCCTGAGCATACGGGGGAATTTGGTTTAATTCACAACGATATGCATCCTCGCAATTTTCATTGGACCGGGGAAGGCATTGTCATGTTCGATTTTGACGGATTGACTCATCATCATTATGCGAGCGACATTGCGGTCGCATTGTATTACGGTTTGGCGGAACATAGCCGGGCAAGTGAGAGCAGTTGGTCTCCTGAGAAATTCCTGCACTGTTTTTTGGAAGGATATTCGGTTTGCCGGACCGTCTCAGCAGAGCTGCAGCGCCATATTCCCGATTGGATGATGTTTCGTCATATCCAGCTTTATATGTTGTATTTCCGGTCTTGGGGGGAGCGGCCCGCTGGTGTCACGGAGAGATGGATCTTGAGCCGTTACAGGAAAGATATTATAGGAGGAACGCTGTTCGGCAGGAAACCTGAGGATTTGGCATGAACAAGCTAATCACATTCTAAGCCTGGAAAGGAGCTCCATCATGAATCGTACGGAATGGACCAAGGAACATATCGCGGGTTATGTGCTGTCGCTGATCAAGGAGCAGCTTCAATTGGAGAAGGATGTCGCGCCAGATGATGAGCTGGCAAGCTATGGTATGGACTCATTTGCTTCAATGAGTCTTGTTGTAGCGTTCGAAACGAACTTCAATATCGTCTTTGAAGACGAGGAGCTGCTTTTCGAAAATTTTGCCACCTTGCAGGATATGGTCGAAGCCATTTACGGAAAGCTGCAGCCATGAATCTTGAGTGGGTTGATTGCTCGATCGACAAGCTGCTTACCCTCTTCCCAGGCATTCATCCTTATGCGGCAATGATAGACCGCTGGGCGTTCAAGCCGGTATGGGACGAGGAGGGCGAGGAGGTGGATTTGAGCCGGGTGCTGGCTACGGAGGAACAGCTTCTTACACACTATGGCATTGAGCGGAGTTATGAAAACGACTGGATCGATGAAGCACTGCGAAGCGGGCATTTGGTACTGCTCCCTTGCGATCTGTTCTACATGCCGCATGCCAAGGTGTTTTACGGTAAAGAGCATGCAGGGCACTTCATTATTGTGCGTGAGCTGCTGCAAGACGGGAGTTACTTGATCTTCGACGATCATCCCGCGTTTTGCGGGGTGATGGATCGGAGAGGACTAAAGACGGCCCATGATGCGCTCAGCTTGCCGTATCAGAGGTTTTTTCCAGGCATGCTTCAGGTGACGGACGCTTGCGCAATTGGCTATGTGTCCCGCATGCTCAAGGCGGATTCCTTTTACTTAAGCGACTTTGCACGGAGATTGCTGGTCTCGGAGGAGACGATGCTGCGCAAATGTCTGATCCTGATGGGAACGCGCCATTTTTATCATCGGCTGTATGGCTTCATCCGAATGATAGACGCTGCGCCGCTACCTTCAGGAGAAGGAGAGGCCGTGTCGGAGCTGCGAAGAAGCATTATTCAGTATGTGGACAGCTGGAGAGCTACGGTTAATCTCGCCACGAGGGTGCTGCTTCAGCCGGAGCAGCCGATGTGGGACCGAGTCCAGAAGCGGCTTGAGCACCATCTGGAAAGTGAGGCGCTGCTTCCGAATGCAGCCGCTCGTTTTCTTGAACTGCTGCATTCGGAAGCTCAGCAACGAAGAAGATTAAGCTGATAAAACCTTCTATAAGGGAGGGGCAAATGTCGATGACGCTTACTACTAGGTATGATCGTGTACGATTAACGAGTTTACGGCTGGCTTGGGGGCTCTTGCTGACGAAATACCATGAGCCCGGGCAGCTTCAGCTGCACATGAATGAGCAAGGTAATCCGCCAGTGTGGAGCTGCAAGCGAACTGGCGAGGCTCCCAGCTGCGGCAAATGGACTAATTTGAATCTAGGCTGCTCAGTGGAGGAAACCATTGAAAGCTGGCTGCAGCGGTTTCAGACAATGCTTGGCATTCCTTCAATGAACGAGGTTATCGGAGCTTCTCCGCAGCGATGTTCCTCGGAATGGCGGGATGAGCTTGAGCAAATCGTGTATGACGATGTTAGATGGAATGGGCATTTGCACAAAAATATTTCTATAGAACGCTTCAAATCCCATCTGGCCAGCTTGGAGGAGGCGCTGCTTCACAAGCGGAATCAGCTGCTTAGGGATGTGCCCATGCTGCTAGCCGATGAATATACTCAGCTCGTAAGGGACTTCAACCAGACAACACTTGCGTTTCCACGGGAGAAGACGATACACGGACTATTCTCAGAGCGCGCGGCGTCGCATTCGGGACGTATAGCGATCGTTTCGAACTCTGGCAATTTGTCCTACGGGGAGCTGGAGAGAGAATCCAGCAGACTGGCTGCCTCGCTGCGCAAGAGAGGGGTAGGAAAGGGACAAATGGTTGCCATTACGGCTGACCGCACGCCGGAAATGCTGATCGGTTTATTGGCGATTTTGAAAGCAGGCGCCGCATACATCCCCATTGATCACCGCTCCCCGGAGGCGCATAACCGCATCATTTTGGAGGACTGCGGAGCTCAAATCGCAGTCTCCCGCATGCGAATGCCGGGACTTCAGACGCTTAATCCCTATGAGGCCTCGTCTTACTCGGAGCAGTCTGAGTTTGAGATGAGCGCTCTCATGTCGAACGATTCAGAACTGCTGGCGTATGTCATCTATACATCGGGAACGACGGGAGCCCCTAAGGGAGTTATGATTCGGCATCGGAGCGTCATCAATTATGCAGCTTGGTTTAACGCTCAATACGGAACCGAGGAGCCACTTCGTGTGCTTCTATCCGCCAATTTGACGTTTGACGCATCGGTAGAGTCGATCTTTTGCACCTTGCTAGGGGGTGGCAGCGTCGTCATGATTCAAACCGAGCTGTTGATGCATCAGCGTGCATTTCGGCAATTCATTGACAAGCATCAGGTACAGGTCATTCATCTCGTCCCTACGCTGCTGAATCGTCTGCTGTCGGAAGGAGAGCGGCTTGCTAGCGTGCATATTGTGATTTCTGGAGGAGAAGCCCTTGAGCAAGGGTTGAAGGAACGGCTTCTGCACAAGGGATATCGGGTTTTTAATCACTACGGTCCGACGGAGGCGACGGTTGTGTCCGTAACCGCCGAGCTGAAAGAAGGCTTGCCAGTAACGATTGGCAAACCGATTGGAAATACAAGCCTTTACATCGTTAATTCATACATGCAGCCATGCCCGATTGGTGTGATTGGGGAAATCTGCATCGCCGGAGAAGGCTTGGCTATGGGGTATCTGCAACGCGAGGAGCTGTCGAAGCAAAGGTTTGTTCCGAATCCATTCGAACCAGGAGCTTTGCTATACCGCACTGGCGACTTTGGAAAATGGCTGCCGGAGGGGCTTGTCGAGTATGTGGGCAGAGTCGACGATCAATTGAAAATAAATGGCATACTTGTTCATCCTGAAACGATTCGTAAAGCGGTTGAGGCTCATCCAGCGATTCAAGCTGCCGTTGTCATTTTTTTACCGGACGCTGAAGGAGGTAAGCTGATTGTTTATTATCGCCTGGAGCAGACGGGTTCGATAACGGTCACGGTATCGGTAACGGAACTGCGAAGTTTTTTACTTCAGCTGCTGCCGCCCTCGATCATCCCTAAGCAGTTCGTGGAGATGCAGGAATTTCCGCTTAATTTAAATGGGAAGGTGGATAAAAAACGACTGCTTGCTGAGCAGGAGAGCGTATAAGCACAATAATGGGATGTGTCGAGAAATGAGATGATGGCTCTAATTGAGCTTTATCATGGTGGCTGGAAACAAATCGCCCCCCGCATCCATTTTCGGAAGCGGGTAGGGCGGCATAGCTTCCCTAGGCAAACCCCGTCCTAACATTCGTCTACATTCTTGACTATTCGAATATATTCGTAGAGAGAACGCGGATGTAGATTGAAGGAGGAATTGGGCAAATGGAGGATTTTTCAACCGCTACCACTAGTCATACAGGCAGCACACTGAGCATTCAAAAGGTAGATGGCTTTATCGATTTTATCCGTGAAATAAATGAATTTCTTCAAAAAGAAGATGATCTTTCTCCAGCTAATCGACGGGTGACGAATAGGATTGGACGCCTTTCACAGCAATTACGTGCCTACTATTCGCCTGAGGAAGTCAAGGCCGTTCTAAGCCATGAATATATGGTATTGAACCAGCGAATGCTGCAGGATAAGTTGTCACAAGCTGAATTTTTAGCAGAGCTGGCTGATTCTAAGCATATTGTTAGAGCGGAGGATTCCGCTTTGGATATCGTCACTCGTTTGCCCTACTGGACGATATACATAGCCTTGGTTAGCGAGGAGCTTTCCACGTTTCGCCAGTTTATTCGACAAGACGATCGGATGGAAAATTCGCCGGTTGTGTTTGTTGGCAGTGGGCCGATACCGCTAACTCCAATTATTCTTCATTTATTTTCTAACGTGGAGGTCATCTGCCTTGATATCGACCCGGCGGCCTGTGAGGCATCCTGCTCTGTCCTCGAAAAAATGGGATTAAGGACTAAAGTGAGTGTCATTATGAAAAACGGAGCAGAGTTCGATTACAGCCCTTACAACCGGATTTTTGTGGCTAGCCTCGTTCAAAATAAGCTGGCAGTGCTTGGACAAATAAGTCGTACATCCCAGAGTCCTCTTGTAGCTGTTCGGACGGCTGAGGGCATGAGGCAAATTATGTATGAAGCGATTGATGAATCGCAGCTGAACATGCAGGGCTGGCGGGTTGCCGCACGAACTTGGCCTGACGCTAAACTAGTCATCAACTCCACTTTGTTTTTGGAGCGTGTGGACAATTTTGCCGCGTCGGATTGACAACGTTGCGTGTTGCTTACAGACGGGCAATGGTAAGGTTTTTACCTAACGTGCTGATTAGTCCGCTTTGCAAAAAAGGCCGAAGAAATCCCTGCCAAGCAAGGATATTCTTCGGCGTTTACTGTTCGCAGACCCTCATGAGCAAAGTGCACACGGTACATATTTTATGAGATCTAAAACTAGTAACTCTCGTTTGGATTAGCTTTTGTATGAGCAGCGATTACTTGAGCTTTCAGCTCTGCAAGCAGTACGTTTAGGCTGCTGTCACAAAGCGGCAGTATAATGGCTTAAACAGCGTCAGCGAGAAGATGGGTGTTCTCATTAATTATTTTTTACAGGAGGACTTTGAACATTATCGTTAGGTTGCGAATGCAGATCCGCAGGTTCGTTCCAAGATTGGTAAATGCGCCGCACCTCGCGGAAGGCTTGTTTGGGCTTGCGATATTCGTTCAGCAAGCCTTTATTGTTAAAGCTGCGCGCCCGATCTCGAAAATGCTTGCCGTCGCTCTTCGGATCGCCCCGGATACATTCCTCAGAGCCAGCATTCAGACCGCCAGATATGTGGTCGAAAGCGGGATGATCGGAACGATAACATCCGCTCACTGCGCCTTAAGCAGGGATGTTTCCCTCTTCGCGGAGCATGTGGAAATCTGATGGCTGGCACGCTGCAATTTGAGAGCGGGGCGGTCGGCAGCCTGCTGTTTGACTCCAATTCGATACTGATTGTCCCAGAGAAGCCCACGCTTGTGCTGTACGGCACGGATGGCATTATGTATATGTCAGATCCTAACCTTTTTGGAGGGGAAGTTAAGGTTATATTAAAGGGGAACACGGAGCTGATGGTGATGCGGCAATCCCATAGCTTCACGGGGGAGAGCAGAGGACTTGGCGTCGCGGAGATGGCATGGTCCATGCGCAAGGGCAGAGCAAACCGTGCAAGCAAGGAGCTGGGCTATCATGCACTGGAGATTTTACACGGCATCGTAAAAAGCGGCGAGACGAAGCAGCACATCGCTCTGCAATCGACCTTTACGAATATACCTGCTTTGCCGAGAGGTTATGTGACTAATTCTCATTTTAAATTTCAGGAAGAGTCGGGACTTGCTTATTAAAGCAGCCGGGCAGCAGGTAATTGCATAAAATTGTAATGGAAAGGGGCGCTCTTTGTTGAGTGCCCCTGTTGACTCAACTATCGTCCTTCTTTAGCCCAATTAGTCGTTTCGAGTAGCAATGTCTATTCTTGCCTCCGTACATTGGTCGCGTAAACTGAAGAGTAAAACCCGCAGCTTCTAGATTTTTAATACTTGTATGGTTCTGAGGATGAACAGTTGAATATAGGTACAGACATTCTTTTTCCTTAGCACGCTTTTCTCTCAGCTCATGAAAGAATCTTTGCAGACCAAGCCCGCGAACGGATTCATGGACTACAGTTGAATCCAATACTGCAACAAAGGGCAATTCTTTTTCCGGCACTCCAAACTCAGTTCCTAGGTTAATCTCACTTACACCGGGAAATGCCAAAACGGAATAAGCAACTAATTTCCCGTTATTAAAAGCACCGTATATCTCACCCATTCCATCAATAAGCTCGAGGAAGTAATCTTCATCATTCATTGCAAAAAGATCCTGAAACGGCAGCCGCGAAATTACCTCAAGCATAAGCGCTCGTATTTCCTGTAGTTCCAGATGATATAAACGTCGTATCTCTAATGGGTAACCCTCTTTTGTACGCATTGTTAGAGTCCCCCTGACGGATTTTTGTTTTACTCGGTAGAAATTTCAATTTCTTAGTCTATCCGGTTTAATCGCTCAAAAAGGATTGCACCCTGTTAATTAATACGTTACAATTATAGGATAATTATTACAAATAAGTATGCAAGAAGGTGTTCTGCTGCAATTTTATCATCTCATGCGTCAGTTTCATCTAGAGTTTCTCAGGAAATAATTGTGACAGGCACTCAATTATAATGAGAAAGGAAGGATCGTTTGACAAAAAAGATGCTGCCTGTAACGATACCAATAGTTGTGGGGTACAAAAGATATTCTCATTTCTTGGCTGTGATGAGTAATGATGAGAAGTCTCTTGACTGGATATTGAACCATTTTATACAGCTGTATACGGATAAACCCTTTGATAAGGACATTCATTGGCTGAGCTTTTATTTAGGAGAGCCCCTCATGTGGAGGCACAACAATAACCCATGGGTCTATACCCAAGAAATAGAATTGAGTCTAATTAATCAATGGATGGAATTAGATAAGTTTATTATAAGCTGCATCGACAAAAATCAATATGTTTATATAAATTGTGATTACTTTTATGTGCCTTATTCGAATTTTTATGGGAAGGTTAATAGAAGAAGCCAATTGCTCATTACGGGCTATGATTTGGAGAAAAATGAATTTACGTTGATGGATTTTTTCAATGCGCAGTACAGGGCTGTCACAATCTCTATTCCGGCGCTTGTTCATGCTGCGAAGCAAGCGATTTGTGGACAGGCGCTGAATCGCTCCAAAATCGTTCTCATTGAATTAAATCAAGTCGAGCATTATGAATTTAATGTATCGCTAGCGAGCAAGCTGCTGAAGGACTATTTGTACGCTGGAAATTCATATGAGCGAATGCCGTTATTTACGAAGCCCAGGGAGCAGGCTGCATTCGGCATGGCTATTTATGCGGATTTGCAGCAGTTTCTTGATCGAATCCAGCAACAGAGCACCGTACACTCGAGCCTGCCTTTTCATATTTTGTATGAGCATAAGAAATGTATACGCTTACTTTATGACTGTTTGATTAAGACGGGAAGCATAGAGCCTTCGGCTGCTTTAGCGGATGAATTTTCACTATTAATCGAGAAGACGCTTGTATTGCGCAATCTATATTTCAAATTAGAAATTAGCGAGGATCTGCTCCTCATTGGCAAAATGAAGCAAAGTGTGGAAACGATTAAAGCTTTGGAAATTTCAGCGCTTGAGAAGCTGATTGGGCTTATTGATGGAAAGGCCAGCAATGATTTGCAGCAGGAGGCGCTGGATGAAGCACCCTCGGTGCATAGCTAAGGATCTAAATCAGCCCAATAATTTCGGTATAAACCTGCATTTTGTTGGTGTGAGTAACGATAGGCTGACGATGGACATCATGCCATCGTCAGTCTTTTGCTTTCTATAAGAATAGAGGGGCTGTCCTGCTGCCGCAGAATGCCCGCTTATTGCGCCTTATTTTCAACCTTGCTCATAAATAAGGGTCCGCCCATCCTCGGAAATGCGCACCTCCGCCCTTTCGGCTGACTGCTTGCCCGGTGCTGCTTCTGGGACTGCTTCAACCTGCTTTTTCACTTTATGAATGACTTCTATCGCTGTATGATCGCCAGCCGCGGCTTTCAATGAAGCAATAGGCAGTCCATCACGGTCATAAAAATAAATTTGTTCAGGAGCCAGTTTTAAGTACATCCTGCTATTAAGAGGCCGAATAAAATACAGCCTTGAACGGTTATATGTTTTGCTTTCATGTTGGCACTCCTCTTGGTGAAATGAACGATTAATTATTTTCCTGCATTTTCATTTCAGACGAATATACGCAGAAATTGTTGCATGCTGGGTCACGTTTAGTACACCATAGCCTCCTTCAAAAAAAGATTGCGATCAGGCCCTTCAAATTATATGATGAGGGAAGGTTAATTCATATGCTCTTTAATTAATAATTTTATTAATTCATTCGTGGATACGATTAAATTAGTGCAGAGGGGCGTTTATTGTGAGCAAAAAACAGCTGGGAGATATTCATTTTCGCGATCCGTATATACTAGTGGACCAAGGCCGCAAAAAATATTATTTGTACGGCTCCATCGGGCAAAATGTATGGAGCGGCAAAGCGATTGGCTTTGACGTTTATGAGAGCGAGGATCTCGCTGAGTGGAACGGCCCTATTGCCTGCTTCCGTCCTGAGCCCGATTTCTGGTCGGATCATCATTACTGGGCACCGGAGGTGTACGAGTGGGAAGGCCGCTTCTATATGTTCGCCAGCTTCAAAGCGGACGGCATTCCGAGGGTGACGGGCGTTCTGGCGGCAGACCAGCCGCAAGGGCCGTTCGAGCTGTGGAGCAGGTCGCTGACTCCGCAGGATTGGGAATGCCTGGATGGCACGCTGTTCGTCGACAACGATGGCGAGCCATGGATGGTGTTCTGCAAGGAGTGGGTGCAGGTGCAGGATGGCGAAATGTATGCGGTTCGGATTACACGTGATTTTAAGGAAGCGGTCGGGGAGCCGACTTTATTGTTCAAAGCCTCGGATGCTGTATGGTCGGTTGGCGGCGGCGATAATCAGCAAAATTATGTCACAGACGGCCCTTTCCTGCATCGGATGGAAAATGGCGAGCTGGTCATGATGTGGTCGACGTCTGGTCAGGAAGGTTATACGATAGGCATTGCCCGCTCAGCTTCCGGGCAGATCGCGGGGCCTTGGATTCAGGATGCCGAGCCATTGTTCGCGAAGGACGGAGGACATGGCATGCTGTTCAGAACGTTTGAAGGCCAGCTATGCCTGACGATTCATGCGCCTAATAAGCACCCGCAGGAGCGGCCGGTTATTTTTCGCTTGGAAGAAGCGGATGGCCAATTTATTTTGCTTAATCAAATGGAATAAGCGGTATTACCACAGTCAAGACCTAAGCCGGGCAGGTAATCTTTTCTTTTACCCGCCAGCTTAGGTCTTTTTTCAATGGCTCATGGCCCGCAGGATAAGAGCAGGGCTGAAGGTTGTACAATCGTAGAAGAAATACTAGAATAAGAAGGGGTTTGAAGCTGGCTCTGATTAGGCCTAGCTTTAGGCTGCTATTTTACAGCTTGCGAATGCGTCATGAGATGGAAGGAGCTTTATAAAACAGTCATGCTGAACACAAAAAATATATCAAGCGGGCTCGCGACAGCGATTATGGCCTGTACAGGCGGCGCGGTGCTGATTATACAAGCAGCGGATGCGCTTGGGCTGAGCCGGGCGGAGGCCTTATCTTGGCTGTTCGCGGTTTATGTGATTGGCGGGGCGCTGAATTTGTGGCTCATTCTCCGCTACAAAATACCGTTTGCTGGCGCCCATTCGCTAACGGCTGTCGCTTTTCTCAGCGCATCGGCGCTGCATTATCCGATAAAGGAGCTGGCGGGCAGCTTTATTATGGCGGGTGCGCTTATTGCCGTGCTTGGCGCCACTGGCTTATTCGGCAAGCTTCTAGGACTTATACCAAAGCCGATGCTGGATGCGATGCTGGCGGGAATTGTGCTGCATTATGTTGTGGCGATTATTCCGGCTATTAAAGAGCTTCCAATTATCGGAATCCTATCTTTTCTGGGCTTCCTTATCGTTCCTAAGCTGAATAAAGCGATTCCGCCTTTGCTCGGCATGCTGGCATTTGGCGTCATCGGTTTGCTCATTTGGCATGACTTTCCTGCGGCTGAGGCAGCTGAATTTAGTATGCCGCACTGGATTAGTCCGTCCTTTACGACGGGCAGCTTCATTTCGATATCCATTCCGATTGCAATATTGATTTTGAGCAACGATATTGCAGTATCGCTGGCTGCCTTAAAGAAAAACGGCTATAATCCGCCTGTTAATAAGACGGTTATCTTCTCGGGTCTCGGTACGCTGCTCGTTGGCTTCTTTGGTGGACATGCCGTCAACGTCGGGGGGATGATGACTGCCTTATGCAGCAGCGACGAAGCTGGGGAAAGAAAAAGCCGTATTTGGGCGGGGATCGTATGCAGTGTGCTTGTCATTGTTTTCGGCCTGTTCGCCGGAGCGATGCTCGTGCTGATTAATAGGCTGCCATCAGCGTTTATTGTGCTGCTGTCAGGCTTTTCGCTGGCTGGGGTGCTGATTGGCAATCTGCAAGCTGTATTTTCCGAAACGATGTACCGGTTTTCGACCTTGTTTGCTTTCATTATTGCCATTGCCAATGTATCTTTTTTTGGCATTTCATCCCCAGTCTGGTCTTTGCTGATTGGCTGTCTTATCGCCAAAGTGCTCAAGGAAGGCAAGCCGAAACCAGTGGAAGCGTCGAGCGTTTAGAAGGAATGACCGTGCCGAGCGTGGCTGCAACTGGATATTGCTGCAAACGGATGGGCAGAGAGAGCAGCAGATGCTCCCTGCCCATCCGTTTTTTTTCTGCCGCTGTGCTGCTCGTCATAGGTTTCCACCGCAACAAACGTTAACCGGCTCCAATCAAGATTAACAGGGGATGGATGCAGTCAAGGCGTCGAAGGACGCTAGACGGTCCATCTTTTTTTGTGAAAAGGGGCTGTTTATTCATTTTGAACAGCTAATGTTTAATCTATCTGCTTATGGAAAGGTTTCTCATCAAAGAGCAGAAATTTTCAATGAAGATGGATTTACATAATATGGGGTTTGTGCTATGTTTGCTATGAAAGCGCATCCAAGAGTTGATATATTAAACTTGTATTTACCATTCTTAACATGGGAGGAAAGACAAGGATGAAAAATTCACTCAAGAAGGCAAGCGCAATTATGCTGGCATTTGCTCTGCTGCTTGGATTAATGACAGCACCGCCCGTTCATGCAGACAACGCACTTTTCACAATTGAAAGCGAAAACGCTCAGCTCACCTCCGATCTTCAAGTGACGACCCAAATTTACGGACAACAGAAACCCGGATACTCCGGAAGTGGATTTGTCTGGATGCAGAATTCCGGCACCATTACCTTTACAGTGACTGTCCCTGAAACCGGAATGTATACGATCTCCACCCGCTATATGCAGGAGCTCAGTCCTGACGGCAGGCTGCAATCTTTAACCGTTAACGGTGTTACGAAGGGCTCGTATAGGCTGCCCTATACGACCAACTGGTCGGATTTCGATTTTGGCTATCACAAGCTGAATCAAGGAAGCAACACCATCCAGTTGAAGGCTGGTTGGGGCTTCGCTTATTTTGATACCTTCACTGTGGATTATGCCGCTCTTGATCCTTTGAATGTGGAGCCTGTCCTCGCCGACTCTGGGGCCACACCAGAAACTCAACTTCTGATGAATTATTTAACGGAGGTTTACGGCAATCATATGCTCTCCGGCCAGCAGGAGATATACGGAGGCGGAAATGATGGCAATTCCGAGCTGGAGTTTGATTGGATTCACAATTTAACCGGAAAGTATCCGGCCATTCGCGGGTTCGACTTTCTGAACTATAACCCGCTTTACGGCTGGGAGGATGGGACAACCGCCCGGATGATCGATTGGGTGAACAACCGGGGCGGGATCGCAACAAGCAGTTGGCATATCACGGTCCCTCGAAATTTCACGGCCTATCAGCTCGGAGAGTTTGTGGATTGGAAAGAAGCCACCTACAAACCGACGGAAACCAATTTCAATACAGCGAGTGCCGTCATTCCCGGCACGAAAGAATATCAATACGTGATGATGGCCATTGAGGATTTGGCAGAGCAACTGGAGATTCTGCAAAATAACGATGTGCCGGTGATCTTCAGACCTTTCCATGAGGCGGAGGGCAACGGCGGATTGAATGGGGAAGGTGCATGGTTCTGGTGGGCTTCTGCAGGCGCAGAGGTGTATAAGCAGCTATGGGATCTGATCTATACCGAGCTTACAGAGACATACGACCTGCACAACTTGATCTGGACCTATAACAGTTATGTGTATAGCACTTCTCCCGCATGGTATCCCGGCGGCGATCAGGTGGATATTATCGGATACGATAAATACAATACCATTTACAACCGCTATGACGGCTTGTCCGGTGTCCCAAATGAAGATGCGATTACCTCTATTTTTTATCAGCTTGTTGATTTGACGGGCGGTACGAAAATGGTGGCCATGACGGAGAACGACACCGTCCCAAGCGTAATGAATCTGACAGAGGAGAAAGCGGGATGGCTCTACTTCTGCCCTTGGTATGGTGAACATCTCATGAGTTCTGCCTTCAATTACCCAGCCACCTTAACAACACTGTACCAAAGCAACTATGTCATTACGCTCGATGAGCTGCCCAATTTAAAGGTTGAAAATCCCACTCCAAACGCGTCTATCACACCTGCAACCGTCGACTTTGACAAGTATGCACCCAATCAAACCGACCCAGCTATAACCGTGAATTCAAAGGGCAATACGTTAATCGCTCTCCGGGCAGGCGCCAATGTCTTGTCAGCGACTCAGGATTATACCTTGAGCGGAAATACGCTGCTGCTGAAAAAAGCATTCCTGGCGACACTGCCGATTGGCGAGCATTCGATTGTTTTTGATTTTAATCAAGGACAAGATCCCGTATTAAAAGTCAAAATTGTTGATACAACACCGAGCGCGTCCATTGCACCCGTGAGCGCGGCATTTGATAAAGCGGCAGCTCTAGCGAAGGATATTATCGTAGCCCTTACCTTAAACGGACACCAGCTTGTAAGTATCTCAAATGGAAATGCTACACTTCTATCGGGCCAGGATTATACGGCATCAAGCGCTGGTGTCGTTCTGAGCAAAGCTTATCTTTCCACGCTGCCGCTGGGCCAGAATGTCATAACCTTTCATTTCAGCGGAGGAAATAAAGCTGTATTAACGCTTAATGTTGTGGACAGCGATGTTCCCGCACCCACGGGAGACCTGACGGTCCAAGCCTTTAACGGCAATACGAGTGCCTCCACCAGCGGAATTTCACCCAAATTCAAAGTCATTAACACCGGTGATGCAGCCATTCAGCTCAGTGATGTGCTGCTCCGGTATTATTATACGATTGACGGGGAGAGTGATCAGAGTTTCTGGATCGACTGGGCCAGTATCGGAAATGCGAATGTAACCGGCAAATTCGTCAAACTGGCGACTTCGGTTGAGGGTGCCGATTATGCTTTGGAAATTGGCTTCACGACTTCGGCTGGAACGCTGAATCCCGGCCAGAGCGCAGAAATTCAAGCACGCTTCTCCAAAGCCGACTGGTCCAATTACAACCAAGTGGGCGATTACTCATTCAAGGCATCCAGCAGTCAGTTCGTAAACAATGAACAGGTTACCAGCTATATGAATGGTCAGCTTGTATGGGGGATTGAGCCGTAAGCAGGTAACAAAAGGGTTGGATCGGGGGTATCCCTGATCGAGCCCTTTTTGTTGTGTTAGGGAAGGTACTATGCGCTTCCACCAATCAATACCAATCAATTTCTACACACGAATCGGTCAGGGGTCATTTTTTTGGTTTTAGTCCACCGTTTCACCTTGTGAAAAATGGGCTTTCTTTATTTTGAACAGCTAATATTTAATTTATCTGCTTATGGAAAGAGCTTTCATCGGTTATGGTTACATTGTAAATCGAATCGTGCGAGGAGAGATGAAACGATGCCAGTAACAGGAGGAAAAAAAGCAGCTTTCCGTAAATGGACAGCCGTTGCTTTAACCGCTTCTATGCTCATCACCATGATGCCGCTTGCTGCATATGCCGGCGACACATGGCCATTCAAGGGGGAAAGCGCACACGGCAGCAATCAGCCAAGCGTCCACGGCTACACGAGTGGCCAAATTGCGAATTGGAGCCCGGCAACAGACCCGGATGCGGAGAAGCTGCGGTCGAAGGTGCCGCTGCAAAACCGGATTTTGCCGTTTGCCAGCACACAGGCAAAGCCCACGCTGAATGCCAATGTAAAGATGATGAACGTCGCAGGCGATTATGGCAATGCTTTTATCGAAAATGCGCCCTATACCAACAAGTTTGCCCAGTATCATTTCAACTTCTGGCAATACATCGATTATTATTCTTATTGGCACGGAACTGCAAGCGCTTACACGCCGCCCGAATATTATGATGATTTGGCCCAATCCAACTGGCAGCAAAAATGGTTTGAATTCGGCATGCTGAACATTCCTAATCCAACGTATACCGATGCCGCGCACAAAAACGGCGTCCTCTCCCTCGCTGGCGTTTTTTTCTCCAACAATGACCGCGGCCAGCAAACCTACAAGCAAATGCTTGTCAAAGACAGCAGCGGAAATTTTCCAGTCGCCCAAAAAATGATTGAAATGGCCGATTATTTTGGCTACGACGGCTATTTTATGAACCAGGAGGAATTGTCGCCCAACGTTGCGACAGCGGACATTCCAGCGTATATCGCCTTTCTGAAGGTGCTGCAAAGCGGCGGCCTTTATGTGCAATGGTATGACTCGCTTAATACCGCGACAGGGGCAAATACGTTTGCCCGAACGTTCAATAATAACAATATTTCGATGCTGCATGACAAAGTGAATCACCAAACGGTCACAAATTCCTTTTTCTTTGACTACGGGGTTGGCAATACGCAAATTAACAGCGCGAACTCTTATTTGACCAGCTACAATGCCGCAAATGGTACAGCCTATACGATTTTTGATATCGGCTTTGCCGGTTTGGAGGCAGGAAGAGACCGTTTTGCGTCTGTACAAGGGACGGCTCTTTCGAGCAAGCTGAGCAGCGGTCTGCCTCGTCTAAGTCTAGCTACGCTTGGTGCGGATTTTGTCCATGCGGGTTTGGATGAAGATATGGGGCAAAGCTGGCCGGTAAGCCGCAGGTCGGAAAACAACTACCAATGGATGACGAATGTGCGTGATCAGCTCTGGTGGTCAGGCCCCAATCTGAATCCGAAAAATACGACGGTGTCCGCTGCGAACACGGCAGCCGACGTCTATGCCGACAACCGCTATTGGCCGGGAATCGCCTCGGTCATTGCGGAGCGCTCCGTTATCGGCAGCACGAACTTTTACACGAATTTCAATACGGGCCATGGCCTTTCCTATTACAAGGACGGTGCTGTCTCGAATAACAGCGAGTGGTCCAATATGAGCCTGCAGGATGTGCCAGTTACCTGGCAGTGGTGGCAGGATACGTCGGGCAATCGTCTGACGGTGGACTATGACTACGGCTCAAAATATGATATTACGGCTACGCAGCGTTATCAATATGCCCAGCTTGGCGGCTATAATGGCGGCAGCTCGCTTGTGCTGAACGGCAATCTAAACGCCGAAAATTTCCTGCGCCTGTTCAAAACCGATTTGAGCGTAAACGCAAGCTCCAAGCTGTCGATCACGTATAATAAGCCATCGGCTAATGATGCATCGGCTGCTTATATCGGCCTTATTTTTAAAGATAATCCGAGTCAGGTCGTCAAGGTCGCCATTCCAAATGCCGGCAATAAGACGAATGGCTGGGTTACGCAGCAGCTTGAGATGGGCGCCTATGCGGGCAAATCGCTTGCCGCTTTCGGACTTGTCGTTGCTCCAGGGTCAAGCGCGATTGCGGGTTACCAGCTCAATGTGGGGCAAATTCGCATTTTCGACGGCTCGGCGATTAAGCCCGCAGCGCCTACTGGCCTTGCCATTTCGGAAGCCTTTGTGGATACGGGCGAAATGAATATCAAGTGGAATATGGATACCGACTATTCGAAGGTTAAGCAATACGATATTTATATCAATGATGTCTATGTAGGCGGCAAATATGATGATGTGTTTTATATCAAGGCTCTTCCGTCTACAGCAGGCACGCTGAAGGTCGTTCCAATTGGTGCGGACGGATTGGAGGGCTTTGCAGCTACGCTGCCTTTTAATCTGAGTGAGTCGGTATCTAGCATTAACGTAGACTCTCAGCAGAACGGGCAGCTGTCAGTAAGCTGGGTGAATCCGCCGAGTGCAGCGGGGAATACGACGGTAAGCGTGCGTTCGCTGAACTGGATTACGACGGCGCAGCCTATCCTCGAACAGCAGACGGCGGTGGCAGGCGCAACTAGCGTGACCTTCAGCAATATGCCGATTAACGGCGATGATTTTCTCGTAACGGTTACGACGGCGGGAGGAAGCTCCGTGAGCAAAAGCGGCCATTTTATTGACAAAATAGCGGAGCCTTATGGCGAGCAATGGTCATGGAGCGGCAATACGCTGAATCTGCCGATGCCAAATACGCGGGACTGGCGCTATATGTACGTCTATGAAAATGGTGTAGCCAAATCGTTCCCGGTCACGTATATTTCCGGCAGCGCGGGCAGCTTTGCGAAAATCATTCGCGGCAGAACGACGAAGGCGAGCCTGAGCTTCACATCGACCGCTGCCACCGTTTATATTGTAATGGAGGATTACGCCGGCAATCAATCGCAGCCACTTTATGTTCGCAGCTAAAAATAGATTCATTTGTCAATCTTTTCATCTTATACTAGTGAAAGCGGGAGGACAGGGCGACACCCTGTCTTCCTTTTCCTGTTAATGTCGATGAAGAAGTAAGCGACAAGGGGGAAGGGATGAAGAAGCTGTATATAGATGCGATTAAAAATAATTTATTTGTCAAAATTATGCTTGTTTTTGCTGTCATTATTGTGTGCGCTACGGCGATTCTCGCTTATTTTACAGTCGATTATATGTCCCAGTCGGTGGCTGACAATGAGCTGGAGAAGCAGAAAATGTCCATGGAGCGCGTCCATCAGCAGCTTGCTGGCAAGGCTCACGTCGTCCAGCAGCAGGTGCAGGACATTTACCGTGACCCGTCCTTTTCCTATTCCTTATCCTATTTGCTGAAGCATTCTTTTTCCGAATATATGAATTTCAAAATGGACAGCTATTACAATAACTTAGGCAGCGGTGTCGATGATTTGGATTTTTTCAAAAAAATGCTTGAAAATGATGCAGATATTGCGAATATGCTGCTGTTCAGCTCCGAGAAGCAGTTTCTTTATATGTTCGGGCAAAGCAATTTGACGAAGCTGTATCAGACTCAGGCGTCAAAATCCTATGTTCCGGATGCGATGGCGCTGGAAAGCAGCATCGTAGCTACGCCAAATCCATGGGTTCGCAGGACGATTGGCCAATGGGAAAACAAGCTTTTTTCCGTCAGAGTACATATCAATGAGGTAGGCACGCTGAGCAATGTCGGACAGCTGCTCGTCTTTTTTCAATCGGATGCACTGAAAACGGCGCTGGCGAGTGAGGGTCATGACAGGCAGGGCTATATTTTGATTTTGTCAGGAGATGGACAGGTCATTTTTGACTCCTCGGACCGTTATTACGGCAAGCTCTATCCCTATGTGGACAAAATAAAATCGGTGGACAGCCTTGCCTTTTTGGAGGAGGAATCCTATATTTCGATGCTCCCGTCCAGCAGCCTCGGCTACACTGTATTTGGCATTATGCCGAAGCGGGAAGTGGAAGCGATCTACGAGCCCATGAAAAATGCGGTCATTGCAGCGAGCCTTGCTTTTATTTTGATTACGATTTCCATTCCGTCCTTTGTCGTCTTTAATTTTTCACGCCGGACGAACCGGATTATCCGCTCGATGCGGCGGGTAGAGACTGGCGATTTGACCATTCGAATTGTCGACGAGAAGGAGGATGAGATCGGGCAGCTCTCGCAAGGCTTCAACAAAATGCTCGATGAGCTTTCGCGCCATATCGACCGGGTGTATGTGGCTGAGCTGAAGCAAAAGCATACGGAGTTTGCAGCGCTGCAGGCGAGGATTAATCCTCATTTTCTCTACAATACGCTTGAGGTCATTCGGATGAGGGCCCTTTCCCATGGCGCCGCCGATGTCAGCGAGATGATCTATAGCTTGGCGGTGCTGTTCAAGAGCTTTGTCCAGCAGCAGACCGTCGTGACGATGGAGGAGGAGCTGGAAAATTGCCGTCTTTATTTGGAGCTGTTTCGCATTCGCTACAAGGATCGTTTTGCCTACGTCATTGGTTGTGATCCTGAGCTGAAGGAGCGCATGATGATCAAAATGTCGCTGCAGCCGATTGTGGAAAATTATATTGTCCATGGCCTGCGCTCGGAGGAGGAGGACAACCTCATTAAAGTGAGCGCCACGTTGGAAAACGAAAGGGTGACGATCGTAGCGGAGGATAACGGAGCAGGCATTAGCAAGGAACGGCTGGAGCAGATTAAACGCTCTCTTGGCAGGTATGCGGTTCAGGAGCCGGATGATTCGCTTGGACTGCGGAGTGTGAAAGAAAGGCTTGAATTGATTTATGGCAAAGACGGAAGGTTCGACATCGAGAGCATCCAAGGAAAAGGGACGAGGGTTACCTTCAGCTTCCCGGCTTTAAGGAAAGGAGAGATGGAAAATGTACCGCGTATTTCTGGTAGATGATGAGCCGTTTATATTAGAGGGCCTATATGATGCAGTAGACTGGGCAGCCCACGGTCTGGAGCTGACGGGAAAAGCGGAAAATGGCCGCAAGGCACTCGAATTGCTGCAGCAGGTTCCTGCTGATTTGCTCATTACCGATATTTCCATGCCTATTATGAATGGGCTGGAGCTGATTCGGGCTGCGCGAGCAATCAGGCCGGAGCTGAAGGTCATTATTTTGAGCGGGTTCAATGATTTTGAATATTTAAAAGAAGGCATGCAGCTCGGCATTGAAAACTATTTGCTGAAGCCGCTTAATTTCGCTGAGCTGACCTCGACGCTTGCCCATACGGTCAAGAAGCTGGATGAAACGAGAAGAAGCAGCGTGCTCGAAGCTGAGAAAGTAGATATTTTGAAAGACACGATTCTTTATCGCTGGCTGACCGCTGCGATCGATGCCGTTCAATTGCAGGAGCGGGCAGCGATGCTGGACATTTCTTTCAGCGGCCGTTATATTTCCACGATGCTGCTTAGAGGAGGCAGCGAGCGGGAGGATGGACTCCTGCAAGAGCTGCGGCAAACGGCAAATGCCAGCGGAGACAGGCTGTTTCTGCAAAATGTGGAGGGCGATGCCGTGCTTGTGTTTATGGCGGAGGAGGAAGCGGATTGCGCGGCCAAAGCTATGCAATTTGCCGTGCAGCTAAGGCAGAGGGAGGAGGCGCGTCCTTATCGGATTTCGATCGGCTCCCCGCAGGCTAGAGGAGCGCAGGAGGCGCTCAGCTATGAGCATGCGCTGCGGGCTCAGGAGTATTTTTTGCTGCTGCATAAGGAAGAAATTGCTTTGTATGAGGATTATGCGGCAAGAAGGGATGAGCAGCTCCCTGATGCAGCATTAAACTGGGCCAGCTACAGGAAGAAGGTTTCCGCTGCGGATACGGAGGCGCTTGTCGCTGAGCTGACAGACGACTTCCAGGCGATTCAAGCGTCTAGCGCAGCGACGCCTAGCAGGCTTCGCATGTTGGTGATGCAAACGCTGCTCTGGCTGCATCAGGAGATGGGAGGAGCCAATACGGTTAATGCCATTATTGCGGAGCATATGAATGCTTCCTTTAACAAGGCGGCGAAAGCGTCCGAATGGGAGGAGCTGCTTGCCATTATGACCGGTACGATCCGTGGCATGTCCACGATGCTTATTAAAGAGAAGACCAATCCCACGGTTAAGCTGGTGCTGAATGACGTGGAGAAATTTTTTGCCACCGATCTGTCCCTTAAGCAGCTGGCGCACAAATACCATATTCATCCGGTTTATTTAGGCAAGCTGTTCCAGCAGGAAACGGGGGAAAGCTTTACGGAATACGTCAACAAACACCGAATCGAGCAGTCCAAGCTGCTGCTCCGAACAACCGCGCTGAAGGTCCATGAAATTTCCCGAAACGTCGGCTATTGGGACAGCGGCTATTTTCATAAACAGTTTAAAAAATATGTTGGCGTAACGCCAGCCGATTATAAAAGCATGATATTTGCAGCAAGCGGCGAACCCGATGACTTAAATACATAAAGAGAGGCCTTGTATATGTTTATTTTGAACAGCGATTGTTTAGTTTCTTCTCTATTTGAAAGTGCTTACATCCGGTAATCTACAAGTAAGCGTTAAGCGATAGTCAAGGGGATGCAAACAAAGGGAGGTAACGATTGATGAGACAAAACAAAAGCTGGATGATGCTGCTCGCGGTGCTGCTTTCATTCTCGATGCTGCTAGGGGCATGCAGCTCAAACGGCGGGGCAAAAGAAACGAGTGCAACGGCGGAGAGCGGCAGCAGCGGTGGCAATACAGTTAAAGATGAAACGGTGGAGCTGAGCTGGTACACAATCGGAACCCCGCAAAAGGATGTAAACCGCGTTATGGAGGAAGTCAGCAAATATACAGCCGAGAAAATTGGCGTAACGATCAAAATGACCCAAATTGATTGGGGCGATTATACGCAAAAAATGCAAATCGCTACCTCATCAGGAACGCCTATGGACATCATGTTTACTTCTTCATGGGCATTCGATTACGTGCAAAATGCCCGTAAAGGAGCCTTTTATGAAATCGATGATTTATTGAAGGAGCAGGGCAAAGGAATTGTGGAGACGCTTGATCCGGCCTTTCTTGAAGGCTCCAAGGTAGATGGTCACAACTACGGCATTCCGGCGAAAAAAGAGCTTCCGGCGCTTGAAGTATGGCGCTTTAACAAAACCCTGCTGGATAAATACAATTTGAGCATGGATGGCATCTATACGCTGGAAAGCATAGAGCCGCTGCTGAAAACGATTAAAGACAGCGAGCCGGATATTACGCCATTCGCTATAACGAAGGATTATATGCCCGTGCTGCCGTACGATTATTTGATCTCCAACCTGCCAATGGTCGTAAGCTTGGATAAAGGCGACTACAAAGTCGTAAACGTGCTGGAGACGCCGGAGCTTAAGGCAGCGCTTGATACGATGCACAGCTACTACAAGAAGGGCTACGTTTCGCCAGAGGCGGCAACGACCAATGGGCTGGACGATACGCAAAAATCCGGCAAATGGTTCCTTGACCGCGCAGCGACGACGCCTTTCGCCGATAATCTGTGGAGTGCAAGCTATGGTTATCCGGTCGTATCAACGCCTGCGAGCGAATCAATGATTTTCAACTGGTCCGTCATGGGCTCGATGCAGGCGATTTCGGCTAATTCGGAGCATCCAGAAAAAGCGATGGAATTTCTGAACCTGCTGAACACCGATCCGGTATTGCGCAATATGATCGATTCCGGCATCGAAAACGTCCATTACAAGAAAACGGCTGACAATGCGATGGAGAACTTGGATGAGTCTAAAAATTATGATATGCCGACCTTCTCGCTTGGCAATGTGACGTTGACGTATCTCAATACGGGTGATCCTGAGAACAAATGGGATGAATACAAAGTGTTCAATGAAGCGGGCAAAGTAGCTCCAACGCTGGGCTTCAACTTTGACTCAACGAGCGTCACGACCGAGCTGGCATCGATTCAGAACGTCAAAGGCGAGTTCTGGTCGGCGCTAATGACGGGTACGGTTGATCCAAATGAATATTTGCCAAAGGCGATTGAGAAGTTTAAAGCAGCAGGGCTGGATAAAGTTATTGCGGAAGCACAGACCCAGCTTGATGCGTGGAAAGCGGCGAATCCTAAATAATCCGTGAATAGGGAGAGGCGAATTTTCGGATTTGCCTCTCTTTTTTTATAACGATAACGAGCATTGATAAGTTGGCGGTGTAAGGAGATGAACGACATGTTCGACAAGCTGAAAATATTTTCACGGGACATCCTGCGCAATCGAGCGATGCTCTTGATGGTGCTGCCAGGCGCCCTCTGGTTTTTGCTTTTTTCCTACCTGCCAATGGCGGGAACGATTATTTCCTTTAAACAGTACAGATACAGCAAGGATGGCTTTTTTGCCAGCATCATGAATAGCAAGTGGGTGGGTCTAGACAACTTTAAGTTTTTGTTCAGCACCTCGGATGCTTATATCATTACGCGCAATACGGTGCTTTATAATGCAGCCTTTATTATTTTAGGGCTTATCTTGGCCGTTGCGATGGCGATTATTTTAGTCGAACTTACGAATAGGCGGCTGAGCAAGCTTTTTCAAACCGCAATGTTTATGCCTTATTTTCTATCGTGGGTCATTGTCGGCTATTTTGTATTCAGCTTCCTCAGCTTTGATAAAGGGCTGATGAATAAAACGCTCGAATGGATGGGCATGGAGCGAATTAATTGGTATTCGGAGCCCTCCAAATGGCCGTTTATTCTCGTATTGGTCAACCTGTGGAAAGGCGTTGGCTACAGCAGCGTCGTGTATTTGGCGGCTATTATGGGAATTGACCGCTCGCTTTATGAGGCTGCGATGATTGACGGTGCAGGCAAATGGAAGCAAATTACGAATATTACGATTCCGCTGCTCGCTCCGGTCATATCGATTATGACGCTGCTCGCTGTCGGAAAAATCTTTTACGCGGATTTTGGACTCTTTTATCAGGTGCCAAGGGATTCAGGGCTGCTGTATTCGATGACCAACGTCATTGATACGTATGTGTTCCGAGGCTTGAAAGTAAACGGCGAAATCGGCATGAGTACGGCTGCCGGGCTTTATCAGTCCTTCATCGGATTTCTGCTTGTTATGCTGTCCAACTACATCGTCAGAAGAAAAAATAAGGATAATGCCTTGTTTTAAACGAAGGAGGAGCTATAGGTGCCCGTAAAAAAACCAAAGCGTTTCGATCAAATCTCACCTGCTGCCAACTTTCTCCTGAGCCTGCTGACAGGTGTTATTGCAATTGCTTGCGTCTTTCCTTTTGTGTTCGTCGTCATCATTTCATTTACAAATGAAAAATCGCTCGCCTCGAACGGCTACCGCATTATTCCGAAGGAATGGAGCCTGGAGGCGTACCAATATATATTCCGGACAGGCGAGGCGCTGCTGCGCTCGTATGGCGTTACGATTTTTGTAACGGTCGTCGGTACGCTATTGAGCCTTGTCATCATTACGCTTTATGCGTACGCTATTTCCCAGAGAAGCTTTAAATATCGTCGCTTATTCAGCTTTTTTGCGATTTTTACGATGTTGTTCAACGGCGGTATGGTGCCGACCTTTATCGTCGTTACACAGCTGCTGCATATGAAGGATACGATATGGGCGCTCATTATGCCGATGCTCGTCAATGCGTTTTATATCCTCATTATGCGAACGTTTTTCATTACGATGGTGCCTACCGCCATTATTGAATCGGGGAAAATAGACGGGGCAAGCGAGCTGCAAACGTTTATTCGGCTCGTGCTGCCGCTGTCGCTTCCCGGTCTTGCTACGATTGGCTTATTCAATACGCTCGGCTATTGGAATGACTGGTTTAATGCACTCTTGTATATTGATTCGCCCAATCTGGTGCCGCTGCAATCGATGCTGATGCGAATTGAAACGAGCATGCAGTTCATTATGCAAAATTCGACCAATGCGGCGCTTAGCACCGGCATATTGCAGAACATGCCGCAGGATACATCGCGAATGGCAATGGTCGTGCTGGCGACGGGACCGATCGTGCTGGCGTATCCTTTTTTCCAGCGCTACTTCGTTCAAGGGCTGACGATAGGGGCGGTAAAGGAATAGGCAACCCTTGAAATTTCACCTATTGCGGCTGATTCAAAGAATTTCAAGGGTAATGGCGATCGAAAGCCAATCTTTTCATGCAGCGCAGCTTCTTTTTCACCATACGTTTTTGCCTGACGTTTAGGCTTGCAATGATTTTCACGTTCCGCTATACTGTCTATAATCTAATACATGTTATACGTTGATAGAGCGCAGTAGCAGCTTTGTCCCTGTTGCAGAAAGTCAGGGGTTGATGAGACCTGACACATACAAGGGCTGCGAATTACACTCTGGAGTATCTTGGGTAATGCCAAGCGGCAGGGCGAACGATATTTCGTCAAAAGCGGTATGAACAGCATTTTTCAAGCTGTTTGTGCAAGTTGGGTGGTACCACGGTTATTCAATCGTCCCTATGTCTCCAGTAGACGAGGGGCGATTTTTTGTTGCCCAAGCGTAAACGGCTATAGCCGTCCTTTGGCGGCAAGGCTTCCGTTTCGAGGGTGGAATATAAGCCTATTTATAAGTGCAAAACTTATAAATTTTTATATTTCAAGCAAAAACGACTTCGTCGTCCTTCTGGGACGTGCGAAGAGCTTTGTCGGAGAAATATAAGCTTATTTATACGTGAAAAACTTATAAATTCTTATATTTTGAAAAAGCCTTGCTCAGTGCGTTATTGCGCTCATTAACGTAAAACATGACCACTATTATCGAATGGAAAAGGGGTTGTTTGCTTTGAATATTATGGATGAACTCGGATGGCGCGATGCCATTAACCAGCAGACGGATGCGGAGGGACTTCGCGAGCTGACGAATACGAAGGCAGTGTCGCTGTACTGCGGCGTTGACCCGACTGGCGACAGCATGCATATCGGCCACTTGATTCCGTTTATGATGCTGAAACGTTTTCAACTCGCGGGCCATCGCCCCGTTATTCTGATTGGCGGAGCGACCGGAACGATTGGTGATCCAAGCGGACGCCAGACTGAGCGCTCGCTGCAAACGCTGGAGCAGGTGCAGGCAAATGTTGATGCGTTAAGTGCACAGCTGAAAAAGCTTTTTATGACCGACGGCGACAACCAGGTGCGCATGGTCAATAACTACGACTGGACGCACAAAATCAATGTCATTGAGTTTTTGCGCGACTTCGGTAAAAACTTCAGCATCAATACGATGCTGGCGAAAGACATCGTCTCTAGCAGACTCGATAGCGGCATTTCGTTCACCGAGTTTTCGTACCAAATTTTGCAGTCGCTTGACTACCTACACCTGTTCCAGAACGAGGATGTGCAGCTGCAAATCGGTGGCTCCGATCAATGGGGCAATATTACGAGCGGCCTTGACCTGATTCGGAAAAAAGAAGGCTCAGAGGCGAAAGCGTTCGGCCTGACGATTCCGCTCATGCTGAAAGCCGACGGCACGAAATTCGGCAAAACGGCGGGCGGCGCGATCTGGCTTGATCCGAACAAAACGACGCCATTCGAGTTTTACCAGTTCTGGGCGAATACCGATGACCGCGATGTCGTGAAATACTTGAAATTCTTCACGTTCCTGAGCAAAGCGGAAATTGAAGCGCTTGAGGAGAAGGTGCAAACCGAGCCTCATAAACGAGAAGCACAGAAGGCGCTGGCAGAGGAAATGACGAGATTCGTGCACAGCGAAGAGCTGCTGGAGCAGGCGAAGCGCATTACAGCAGCGTTGTTCAGCGGCGACATTCGCTCGCTGACAGCGGACGAAATCGAGCAGGGCTTTAAAGAAATGCCGACCTTCACAGCGGACGGGGAGCCGAAAAACATCGTCGACTGGCTCGTCGATCTCGGCATTGAGCCTTCCAAGCGCCAAGCGCGCGAGGATATTACGAAGGGCGCCATCTCCATGAACGGCGAGAAGGTGACGGAGCTTGAATTTACCGTTACAGCGGAGCATGCAATTGGCGGACGGTTCATCATTATTCGCAAAGGTAAAAAAAGCTACAGCTTGGTGAAGCTGGGTTAGAGCTGCATGGTTAAGCTGGGTTAGTGTAGCCCAGCAGAGCAGCTCAGCTGAAGCAGCAATGCAGTTTTGTTAGAGAATCGCAGCTGCTGCAGTTGGGTTAGTCCGAGACGGTTAGCTTGCGGACTGACGATCCGCTATTTTAAGCTTTTTGTTGATTTCAGCGTTTGAGCGGACAGGAGAGCCCTTATTCATGAAATTTCGGCTTGAAAATGGGGCATTCGCAGCCAATAGCTGCTTCTGAGTCCGCGAACCTCACCATCAAGCGTTGTTTGAAGAAAATAGCGGAATCTCTGTCCGCCAAAGACCCGGAATGAACCGTTGCCGAGTTAAACAGGGTCGGCGTAAATATAGCCCAACAGCGTAAGGAAGCTGTCGGGCTATATTTTTTAACTATTTATGAGGAATTTCGTGCTGGAAGTCATTGGCCGCCAAGCTGGGCCTGCGATTATCCTCTTTACCCAGAAAGCTGCGCAAATCCTTGCCTGCCAGCGGCTCGTCGGCAAATCTCGGTATGATATGCAAATGAGAGTGAAACAGATGCTGTCCTGCTGCGCCTTGCGTATTCCACTGCAAATTATAGCCATCTGGCTGATGCAGCTCATCCAAATGCGCCTTCACCTTATGTACAAGCTGATACGTATCGGCCCACTCCTGCTCCGACAGCTCAAAAACATTTTCGCGGTGCTGCCGCGGAACAATTAAACCAGAACCAATCAAAATGTCCTGAGGCATTTGGTAAAAGATGCAGCTTTCATTGCTTAATATAGCTCGCTGCCGCGCCTCCAGTTCTGGCCTGCAAAATACGCATGAATCGTGATTCATCAATGGAATCGCTCCTTTGAAGGATAGAATGATAAGGCAATAGCTGATCGTGCGTACAGCTCTATTTTACCAAACGATAGCCTATCTAGGTAATGAAATTGAAAGCTATAGGAGTTGAAATAGGCGGTGATAGATTTCGTTATCTTGCTCTTTCATTCTCTGAGGCTTACAGTCTTGATGGCTTGAGGTATAGTAAGGATAAGACGAAATGAATGGAATAGCGGGGGATAGAAATGGCACAAACGATACGGGAAGAGCTGCTTTTGCGGGCGGAGGCGGATTATCAAAAGTTTGCTGCGTCGCTGATACCGAATATCAGCAATGTAATGGGTGTTCGGCTGCCGGAGCTGCGTAAGCTTGCAGCAGAAATTGTAAAGGGCGACTGGCGCGCTTATTTGGCGGAGGCAGACGATGAATTTTTCGAGGAAGTCATGCTGCAAGGCATGGTCATTGGCCTCGTGAAGACGGATATGCAGGAGCTTCAACGCTATATCGCCGATTTTGTGCCGAAAATCGATAATTGGTCCGTCTGCGACAGCTTCTGTGCGGGGCTGAAGGTGACCAAAAAACATTCGCAGGAAATATGGGATTTTATCCAGCCGTATTTTGCTTCGGAGCAGGAGTATGATTTGCGTTTTGCCGCGGTTATGCTGCTTAATTTTTATGTAAATGATGAATATATAGAGCGGGTGCTTCAGCGGCTCGATCAGATTGACCATCCAGCCTATTATGTGAAAATGGCGGTGGCATGGGCAGTATCCATCTGCTACATTAAGCAACCAGAGCCGACGATGGCCTATTTGAAAAATAATGCGCTTGACACTTTCACTTATAACAAAGCGTTGCAGAAAATAACCGAATCGTACCGCATCGATCCGGATACGAAAGCGATTATCCGCAGCATGAAGCGGAAAGTCGTGAAGAGCTAATCAGGCAAAGCTAAATGAAGCAGAGTAAGTATAGTAGATGGCATACAGCGCATGCCTATTATTTAGAATGCCGGAGGGGGCACGATGAAAAACGAGCTTTTATACAAGCATCCGAAGACTCTGCTCAATAAAGGGACCGGCTTTTTGTCGGGCTACAGCCATTCGCTCAATCCTTATACGGGCTGCGCTTTCGCTTGCTCCTATTGCTATGTGCGGGGCATGCCGGTGTCCATCTTCCGTGGACAGGAGTGGGGAAGCTGGGTTGATGTTAAGCTTGGCGCCGCCGAGCTGCTTAAGAAAGAGCTGCGAAAAGCGAAGGCGAAGGGGCCCGTTACGATTTTTATGTCCTCCAGCACGGACCCGTATCAGCCAGCCGAATATAAGGAGCAGGTGACGCGCTCCTTGCTGGAGGCGATGGTGGAGGAGCCGCCGGAGTTTTTGCTTGTTCAGACGAGAAGCCCGCTCGTTACTCGCGACATCGACTTGCTGCTGCGCCTGGGAAGCCGGGTGCGCGTCAGTATGACGGTAGAGACGGATTTGGAGGCGATCCGGAAGCATTTTTCACCGATGGCTCCGCCCATTCAAGCTCGATTGAAAGCTTTGCGATTACTGAAAGAAGCTGGCGTGCCGACTCAGGCGGCGGTTGCGCCATTGCTGCCGAGCAGCGAGGCATTTGCGGGCAAGCTTGCCACGCTCGTGAATCGGGTGTGCATAGACGATTATTTTATGGGTGATGGAAGCGGAGGTAAACGAACGAGGCGACTTGGTCTTGAGACACTGTATGCGCAGCAGGAAGCTGAGGAATGGTATGAGCCTTCGGCTTACGAGACGGTTTATCGGCAGTTCCGTGAGGTATTTGCGGAGGAGCAGCTGTTTATAAGTCAGGCGGGGTTTGAGCCTTGAGGGTATGACTGGATTTTACAGGAAATGATTGTAAGTGGCAGGTTTGGATGCTAGGATAAAAGAGAAGTGTCGCGCGAACGTTAAGCTCCCATGAAAACCCGGGGAGTTTCGCACATTGCGCCAGATAAGGGAAAACTCGGATTTTCATTTTCATGAGTGCTAGGATATGCAGTTGAATGAAGAGGTTCGCGGAAATGTTCCATTTTCCCCTTGCTGCGCAAGGCTTCACGAGATATGCTGTCGCTCTCCGTGCGAGAGCGTGGATTGAAACATATAGATGGGTTTGAGCTTCCCAACTGGTAGTGGTCGCTCTCCTTGCGAGAGTGTGAATCTTGTTTGAAAAGCTTTAGAGATATTGCGTTATTTAGATCCCTGTAATCAAAAAAAACGGCTGTCGAGCACCCTCGACAGCCGTTTTAACATTAAGGTTTCAATGTAGGATTGAGTCGTTTCCATGGTTTCACCTCCAAATGGATTCTTACCGGAGTAGGAGAATCGGAGTTTGCTCCGAACAAAACCACATCTCGCGCTGAATTTGCGACCATGATTGTTCGTGCATTAGGTTACTCCTCAGAATCAGGAACAGTGTCGTTCAAAGATATTTCCTCCGATGCATGGTATGCAGACTCTATCGGTGTAGCCGTTGAGCTGGGATTGGTGCAGGGAGGAAAGGACGGTAATTTCCGGCCGAACGATACGATAACGCGTCAAGAAATGGCAAGCATTTTAAACAAAGCAAAGGCTCTTGCAGGCAAACAGCTGTCTGAAGAGGCAGAGGTGAAAACGGCTAATTTCATGGATGCTGATGAGGTTGCAGATTGGGCGAAGCAAGATGTCAGCAAGGCTGTTCAGGAGGGCTTGCTTATAGGAACGCCAGGTGGAAAATTCCAGCCGAAGCAAGCTGTAACACGGGCGGAAGCAGCGACCGTCATTCTTAGACTTCTGTTGAAAACTGAAATGATAAACTAAAGTAAGCTCAGTTAAGCGGCCTTGGTCCTGAATTTCATCGGACTGAGTTCGCTTAGTTTCGTCTGTAAAGGAACGGCCTTGTGGCAGCAGTTTGCTCTAATCAATGATGTTCGCCCCTATCATTTACAGAAGATAGAATACCGATATAATAGAGAAGGAAGTCATGAAGGTAGATATCTGAGAAAATAAGCAGAGGTCTATAGTATAATGGCTGCTGCTATGAAAGTAGAACATTCCTCAAGGAGATGATCGTTCGTTATGAAAATGAATAAATACGTAACCGCCATGCTCGGCATGGCGATATTCACCTTGCTTGTTATCGGTGTTTCGGTACCGGATGTTTCGGCAGAGGGGGCTGATTATTATGTCGCAACGACGGGCAATGATTCCAATGCCGGTACGATAACCGCGCCATGGAAAACGCTGCAGCATGCAGCTGATACGGTACCAGCTGGAAGCACAGTTTACGTTCGGGGTGGCGTGTACAAGCAGAAGCTGAACGTAACCCGTTCTGGCTCAGCTGCGGCAGGGCCTATTATCTTCACGAATTACGGAGAAGAGGTGGCTGTTATTGACGGCACGGGACTGACGGCGAGTGGTGCGGAAGGCCTCGTTAGCTTGACCGATGTCAGCCATGTGACCATTAAGGGCTTGGAAATCCGCAACTTTACAAGCACTTCGAAAAATAAGGTGCCGATAGGCATCTATGTAAGCGGAGCTGGAAGCTATATCAGCCTGCTGGACAATAAAGTTCATGCGATTAAAAATACGGTGACACCGACAGGCAGCGGCTTGCAAGGCCGCGACGCTCATGGCATTGCCGTATATGGCACGAAGTCGCCAGCCTCGCTTAACAATCTGACGATTGACGGCAATGAGCTGTACAATTTGGTGCTTGGTTCCAGCGAATCGCTTGTGCTCAATGGCAATGTCGATACATTCGAAGTAACGAATAATCTGATCCATGACAATGACAATATTGGCATCGACCTGATCGGCTTTGAGGGGACCGCCCCGAATACAGCCTATGATCAGGTACGCAACGGTCTAGTGAAGGGGAACCATGTGTACAATATTACATCCAATAACAACCCTTCTTATGGCAAGAAGCTTCCCAACAACAGCCATGCAGCTGGCGGCATTTATGTCGATGGCGGCAAGGACAGCATCATCGAGCATAACTACAGCTACAACAATGATATTGGCATTGAAATAGCTTCCGAGCATAAAGGGAAATCTACGAGCAATATTACAGTTCGCAGCAATATTATTTACAATAACCGTCTAACGGGCATTGCAATGGGCGGCTATGATAAGCAGCGCGGCTCTACAACAGACAGCAAAATCATCAACAATACGCTGTACAAAAACGATACAATCGGTGACGGCGCAGGCCAGCTGTACGTTCAATTTGACACGAAAAATAATGTGATCAAAAACAATATTATGGTGGCCAGCTCGACAGGCGTCCTCATCTATAACGAATATACGCAAAATGTCGGCAATATCGTCGATTACAATATGTATTTCACGCCAGGCGGAAGCTCGGATGCCTACTGGGTTTGGAAAAATGTTGAGTATAACGGCTACGCGGCATACAAAGCAAATTCCGGCAGCGATTCACATTCCGTATTTGCAGATCCTAAGTTCGCAAATGTCTTATTGAACGACTTCCATCTGCAAGCGACGTCCCCAGCTATGGATGCTGGCGACACGGATACCGCCCTTATCGGTACGCTGGATATCGATGGGCAGCCGCGTGTACAGGGTACAGCTGTTAATATTGGAGCAGATGAGTAACGGCAGAGCTTAAGCAGGCAAACGGTTAAAAAGACGCAAAAAACGCCAGGAAAAAGCAAGCTTCCCTGGGGCTGGACTATAAAATTATATTTGCTGCAAATCATTGTTGGTCAAATATAATACAATGATGCCAACCGCTCCATTAGCGACGAGACCCGTAAAAAATTTGGGAAACCGCCGAGCAGCTAGGCTATCGCACGCTCCGACCGGCAAAGAAGAAAAAGGCAGAAGCCAAAACAGCCTATCGAATTGGTTGCCTAGTCGCGATTCCGCTGCCATAACAGAGCTTGATATGTATATGCATGTAGATCCATTAAAAGATGACTTCTGATTAATCAGGCGTCCTCTTTTTTTGTTTTACTAGGTCCTATATGCAAAAGGCAGCTGCATGGTGCTAGTTTCGGGGGGGAGGGGGGGCTCCCTGCACAAAGACACAAAGACACAAAGACGGACTTCGTGGGCACAACTTGGAGGACACAGCAGCCGCTAATTCAACCGAATCACTGGTTTTGGCACCGGCTGCGGACTCAGGAATCGCTAATGCGCTGCCCATCGTCATTTTCAGAGGATTATGAGGGCAATAGCGGATCTCCTGTCCGCTTAAGTCCTGAAATGGGATTGAAAGCCAGAATAGCGGAACCTCAGTCCGTGAAAAAAGGAAATAGTCTCCAAAACTACGTATTGTCAGCCACATTGCTCTCTGCAACTGTGTTTTCAGCAACAATCGCATGCTGTGGTTCCTTCGGTCTTGAATGGTCAGAGGAATTGGCATTGAATTGGCAATAAGCAAGCAGCAGCAAGGGCTCACGATTGCATACACATCCTAGGGAGTGCTGCTTAAAATATGTTGGACAGCTTGCGATATTCGCGCGGCCCTTTCGCTAAAGAAATATGGCGGGAGGGGTTATTTTTATTATAATTTTTGGTTTTGTGAAAAATATCACATAACTCCCGCTCGTTGTTGTTTATACTGATGGTAAGAACAATGAAAGCTTTACAGGGAGGCGTTTACAATGGGAGCAATACGGCAAAAGCTTGTGCTGATTGGCAATGGGATGGCGGGAGTAAACACGCTGGAGCATATCCTCAAGCTGTCACCGGAGCAATATGACATCACGGTATTCGGCAGCGAGCCGCATCCAAACTATAACCGGATTATGCTTTCTTATGTATTGGAAGGCAGTAAGACGATAGATGATATTATTTTGAACAGTTGGGCTTGGTACGAGGAGCATCATATTACGCTGCATACGGGAACGACGATAACGGCTATTGATACGCAGCAAAAAATCGTGTTTGCGGACAATGGGTTGACCGCAGCCTATGACCGTCTAATTATTGCTACGGGCTCGAATCCCATTATACTGCCCGTTCCCGGGCATCAGAAGCAGGGTGTCGTAGGCTTCCGCGACATTGCGGATTGCAGCGTCATGCTGGAGACAGCGAAGCAATATCGCAATGCAGCTGTTATAGGCGGCGGGCTGCTCGGTCTGGAAGCTGCCAAGGGCTTGCTCAATTTGGGCATGAATGTGACGGTCATTCATTTAATGGCGGATTTAATGGAGCGTCAGCTTGACACGAGCGCTTCGGCGATGTTGAAGGCGGAGCTGGAGCGGCAGGGGCTGCATTTCCTCATGGAAAAGCAGACGGCGGAAATTTATGGCGGTGAGCGTGTTGAGGGGCTGACCTTCAGCGACGGAACGAAGCTGGAATCGGATTTTATCGTTATGGCAGCGGGCATACGGCCTAATACGGCTTTGGCCAGCGCGAGCGGTCTTGAAGTGAAGCGGGGCATCGTCGTCGATGATTACATGCAAACGTCGGCGGAAGGCGTGTACGCAGTTGGCGAATGCGCCGAGCACCGCGGCGTTTGCTACGGCTTGGTAGCCCCGCTGTTTGAGCAGGGGGCCGTGCTGGCGAAGCAGCTATGCGGCGTGCAGACGAAGCCTTACGAGGGAACGCAAGTGTCGACGAAGCTGAAAATTTCGGGCGTAGATGTATTTTCGACGGGCGTCTTCTTGGATCAGCCAGAGCTGACGGTCATTCGCAAGCAGGATGACTGGAAACAGCAGTACAAGAAGCTGCTGCTTAAGGAAAATACAATTGTTGGCGGTGTGCTTTACGGCGATGTCAGCGATTCGAGCCGGATTCAGCAATGGGTACGCGAAGGGGCTGCCATGACGGAGGCTATTTATGCAGAGCTGATGGGAGCAGCTGGCACCGCGTTGTCGGCTGCTGACCGCGTAGCGCAAATGGCCGACGATGAAATCGTATGCGGCTGCAATGGCGTATCGAAGGGGAGCATCGTAAAGGCGATCAAGGACAATTCGCTTACTTCGGTCGATGAGGTAAAGGCGTGCACAGGGGCTGGGCGTTCGTGCGGAGGCTGTGTGCCGACGGTTAGCCATTTGCTGCAATATGTGTTGGGAGACGAATATGCCGGCCAGAAGACGAAGACGGGCATTTGCGGCTGCACGAGCCTCAGCCGCGATGAAATCGTAGCTACGATTAAAGAGAAGCATCTGACGACTGTGAAAGAGGTTATGCATGTACTGGAGTGGCACAATCCGGAGGGCTGCTCGAAATGTCGCCCAGCGGTCAATTATTACTTGGGCATGCTGTGGCCGCAGGAGCATGAGGACGAGAAGGATTCGCGCTTCGTTAATGAACGGATGAACGCCAACATTCAGAAGGATGGCACCTACACGGTTGTGCCGCGGATGTATGGCGGCGTGACGACGCCGCAGGATTTGAAGAAAATTGCCGATGTTGCCGTGAAATATGATGTAAAAATGGTCAAAGTGACCGGAGGCCAGCGGCTTGATTTAATCGGGGTTGCGAAAGAAGATTTGCCGCTCGTATGGGAAGAGCTGGATATGCCCTCGGGCTATGCCTATGCGAAGGCGCTGCGTACAGTGAAAACCTGCGTCGGCCAGCAATTTTGCCGCTTCGGTACACAGGATTCGATCGGCATGGGCATTCGGCTGGAAAAAACATTTGAGCGGATCGATATGCCCGCCAAGTTCAAAATGGCCGTGAATGGCTGTCCGCGCAACTGCGCCGAGTCGTGTACGAAGGATATTGGCATCGTCGGCAATGACGGCGGCTGGGAAATGTTCGTTGGCGGCAATGGTGGAATCAAGCCGCGCATCGCCGAGCTGCTGTGCAAAGTAAAAACGGATGAAGAGCTTGTGCAGATGGTGGGTGCTTTTACCCAATATTATCGTTTGACGGCGAATTACTTGGAGCGCACTTCGGAGTGGGTGGAGCGCGTTGGCATAGAGGCGATTAAAGCGGAGGTTGTTGACAATATGGATCGCCGCCGCGAGCTGTATCAGGATATTTTAGCCGCGCTAGCCGAACTGAAGGAGCCTTGGAGCACAGCGCTTGAGGAGCAGCGGGAAAGCAGCTATCTGTTTGATGCGATTCAAATGAAATAGGCAAGCGCATGCAGGGTAGGCTGAGCAGTTACTAAAATTTAAAGGATAGAAGGCGAGGAGAGTCCAAATGACCACCCAGGTAAATCAAGATTTGACCTATATTAAAATCGGCACACTCGAGGATTTTCGCGAACGAATGGGGCGGGTTATTCGCTTGAAACAAAAGGAGATTGCTGTGTTTCTTACAACCGACGGCACCTTGTATGCGCTGGACAATCGCAGTCCCCATCGCAGGGGAGGGCCGCTGGCGGAAGGCATGGTATCGGGACATTTTGTGCTGGACCCGTTATATGATTGGAAGATTGCGCTGGATAGCGGGCAGGTGCAGGCGCCTGATTCCGGCTTGGTGCAAACCTATCCACTGAAGGTGGAGGGCAAGAACGTACAGATGGGACTGACGCTAGAGCAAGCAAGGCAGCTCGGACTGGAATAATAGAGGCAAGTATCTTAAATGAACAAAGGAGGTTTATCTATTGAATACGGCGACGCTTAACAGAGAAGGTGATCAAGGCAAGAAGGGTTTCGGAGAGTGTGCGTGCTGCAGTGGCAACCACCTGCTGCATGCACTTTTGGAGCAGAAGGAGCGGCAGGACATCGGCATTCAGCCGGAGAAGCTGAAAGCGGCAGATTGGAGCGAGCAGTCAATTGCCGGAATGGTGCGGCAGCTCATGTTTGGCTATCATCTGTTTCTCAGAGCCGAGCTGCCGTTGCTGCATGAATTGACGGCGCTCATTACGAGCGTTCATGGCAGCCAGCACCGCCAGCTGATTGAGCTGCAGCAGCGCTTCCATGCTTTAAAGGCTTTGCTGGAGCAGCATTTGATTGACGAGGAAGAATGCTTTTTCCCGCTTATTCTGAAATATGAGCGGCGCAATTCTGCTAGTGCATTTAGGCAGGCGAAGCAAATGGTCGAGAAGCTTGAAGGCGACCATAGGCGGATCGGCAATATGCTGCTGCATATTAGGCTGGCTTCGGCGCATTATATGCTGCCAGATGATGCGTGTGAAGCTTTCGCTTATACGTACAGCAGGCTGAGGCAGCTGGAAGCAAAGCTGCTGGAGCATATCCGGCTGGAAAATCATTATTTATTTTATAGATTGTGATAATTTTCACATTATAAAAAGGGATCTAGTTTTATACTGTAGCTATATAGGATATAGGAGGCGGAAAAGATGGCTGTCAATCATACCGATCGCATTAAAGTGGCAGAATCTGCGGGCGCTTGGCGGGGCTTTGCAGCAGGAAAATGGCAGGAGCGCATTGATGTAAAGGATTTTCTGGATCATAATCTGCAGCCTTATACAGGCAATGAGGCCTTTTTGGCAGGAGCCACTGAGGCAACGGTCGAGCTTTGGCAAAAAATCCAGCACCTCGTCAAGCAGGAGCGGGCAAACGGAGGTGTACTGGATATTGATCTAAATACAGTTTCGAGCATTACCGCCCACGCTCCCGGTTACATTGACCAGAAGAAGGAGCAGATTGTCGGGCTGCAAACCGACGCGCCATTGAAGCGCTCCATTCAGCCATTCGGCGGCATCAAAATGGTCGTTGATGCCTGCGAGGCTTACGGCTTCGAGCTGCCCGCCGAAATGATCAAAATGTTTACCGAGGTTCGCAAAACCCATAACCAAGGCGTGTTTGATGCCTACACCTCAGAAATGCGGGCAGCGCGCAAAGCAGGAATCATTACGGGGCTGCCAGATGCTTATGGACGCGGCCGAATTATTGGCGATTACCGCCGGGTAGCCTTGTATGGGGTCGATCGTCTCATCGTGGGTAAAAAGCAGGAGCTGCTGCTGCTGGAAACAGGCACGATGACGGAGGAGACAATTCGCGACCGAGAGGAAATATCCGAGCAAATCCGTTCGCTGCAAGAGCTTAAGCAGATGAGCCTTGCCTACGGCTGCAACATATCTAGGCCGGCAGCTACGGCGAAGGAAGCGTTCCAATGGCTGTATTTTGCTTATCTTGGGGCGATTAAGGAGCAGAACGGCGCGGCGATGAGCCTTGGGCGCGTTTCCAGCTTTCTCGATATTTATATCGAGCGCGATCGGCTGGAAGGAAGGCTGACGGAGGAGCAGGCACAGGAGCTGATGGATCATTTTGTCATGAAGCTGCGGATCGTGAAGTTTTTGCGGACACCGGACTATAATGAGCTGTTCAGCGGTGATCCGACCTGGGTGACAGAGTCGATTGGCGGCATGGCGGTCAATGGCCAGACGCGGGTGACGCGCAGCTCCTTCCGTATTCTTCATACTTTATACAATTTAGGTCCGGCACCGGAGCCGAATTTGACCGTACTGTGGTCAGCGAGCCTGCCGGAAGACTTCAAAAAATATTGCGCCAAGGTGTCGATTGAAACGAGCTCGATTCAATATGAAAATGATGACATTATGCGCCCGCAGTTCGGCGATGATTACGGCATTGCCTGCTGCGTCTCCGCGATGCGGATCGGCAAGCAGATGCAATTTTTCGGAGCTAGGGCGAACCTGGCAAAAGCGCTGCTCTATGCCATCAATGGTGGAGTAGATGAGGTATCCGGTATGCAGGTTGGGCCGGCATTTGCCCCGATCACGAGCGATTTGCGCCTCGATTATCAAGAGGTGATGGGCAAATATGACGCTATGCTGGAATGGCTCGCTGGCCTATACATGAACACGCTGAACATCATCCATTACATGCATGATAAATATGCATATGAGCGGCTGGAGATGGCGCTGCATGACCGCGAGATTTTGCGTACGATGGCATGCGGCATTGCGGGCTTGTCCGTTGTGGCGGACAGCTTGAGTGCAATCAAGCATGCGGTTGTTATTCCGCTTCGCAATGAAAACGGCATCGTTGTCGATTTTGACATTCAGGGCGAATATCCGATGTACGGCAACAATGACGAGCGGGTAGACTGGATCGCTGTGCAGCTCACGGAAACGTTTATGAATAAGCTGCGCAAGCATCGCACCTACCGCGGCGCTTTGCCAACAATGTCGGTGCTGACGATCACATCGAACGTCGTGTATGGCAAAAAAACGGGCAGCACGCCGGATGGCAGAAAAGCAGGGGAACCTTTTGCGCCCGGCGCTAATCCGATGCATGGCAGAGACCGCAAGGGTGCGCTTGCCTCGCTCGCATCCGTTGCTAAAATTCCGTACGAGGATTGTCTCGACGGCATTTCCAATACGTTCTCGATTATTCCGAAGGCGCTCGGCAAGGAGCCGCTGACGCGCATTAACAATCTCGTTTCGCTGCTTGACGGTTATGCGGATAGCTCCGGCCATCATTTAAACGTTAACGTATTTGAACGGGAGCAGCTGCTGGATGCGATGGAGCATCCGGAAAACTACCCGCAGCTGACGATTCGTGTATCAGGCTATGCCGTTAATTTTATTAAATTGACCCGCGAGCAGCAGCTCGATGTCATTAACCGCACGTTCCACGGCGCGGTATAGAAAGGAGGCCCTAAGCATGTTAGGCAGAATCCATTCCTTTGATACGTTTGGAACCGTCGATGGACCGGGCATTCGTTTCGTGCTTTTTATGCAGGGCTGCGCTTTGCAATGCCAGTTTTGCCACAACCCGGATACGTGGGATACTGGAGCAGGAAAACAGGTGACGGTCGACGATATTTTGCGGGAAATAGAGCCCTATGTGCCGTATTACCGCCGCTCTGGCGGCGGCATTACGGTTACGGGAGGAGAGCCGACGCTGCAGGCGCCATTCGTAACCGAGCTGTTCAAAGCGTGCAAGCAGCGCTGGGGGCTGCATACGACACTTGATTCGTCAGGGTTTTGTGAACCGAATCATGCGGAGCCGCTTATGGCGGTTACTGATCTGGTGCTTCTGGATTTGAAAATGATCGATTCCGCTAAGCATGAGCTGCTAACTAGTCGTCCGAACGAGCGGATATTGCGTTTCGCAGCCGCTTTGAGCTCGTGGAAGCAGCCAGTGTGGATTCGGCATGTACTCATTCCGCAGGTGACCGATGGCAGCGACGATTTGCGCGCGCTAGGCGCTTATATCAGCGCGCTTCAATCGGTTGAGAAATTCGAGATTTTGCCCTATCACCGAATGGGAGTTTACAAGTGGCAGCAGCTTGGCCGCGAATATCCGCTGGAGGGCATTCCGAGCCCGACGGAGCAGGAGGTCGCGCGGGCTTACCGGCTCGTGCAGGAGGGTGGTATTCATGCGGCGTCGCAAATAGTAGAAGTGGGGAGCATAGAAAAGAAGCAGCCTATCGGCCGATTGCTCGGCTGAAGGGCTGCTTCTTTTTTTCTTCCAATCGCTCTATATTTTCAGCGAATCGATTGATTAACGGCCAACTCTTGTAAAAGCAATTCGCTGCTTTTCTCCAGCTGCATAGGATATAAATGAACATTAGCGGGGGCTAGGTCTTGCTTGCGATCGGATTTGGCACTATCGTCATTGTGGGAATGGCCCTCATAATAAACAATTTGGACAAGGCTAAAAAGTACCCGACCTTTTGGAGATAAGCCTACGATTATTCTCTTGCTCATGGAGCGTAAGCAGCAGCCCATGCATAAAAAGCCCGAAGGACGAGCACTAATTTCCTAGTGCCTATCTTCCGGGCTTTCATACTTCCACACCTGGCTATGCTAATCTGCTTTATTCGCGCCTTGTTCCTCATTAAACCAAAGAGGGTCTTCGCAATCGACTTCGCCGTTATAGTTAATCAGCAGTTCTTCGCCTGCCTTAATATCGGTAAAGGCAAAAAAGTCTACCGTTAAATTGTCAAAATTAAGCTCATAGAACGTGTTCGGCGTATACGAGTGATTAAACAGCATGCCGTAGCCCAGCAAAAGAGCGGAATGGTTTGCTCCATATTCAAAAGCGTAGTCGGCAAAAATCGTTTTCTCAAGATGGACATGCTCCTCGTTCTCGTAAGGAAGGACCGGTGCTTCGTGAATAAGCGCGCCCTCGGCGATGTCCTGGGTGGCGAATACGCCGCGGTTCAGCTCGCCATTGCTGAGCTGGGAAGTTCGAATTTCAATCATGAAAGTATCCTCTGTCCACTAAAGCATATAATGGAATTCTTTTTCTCAACATTATAGCCCGCTTTCGCTAAAAATAGCAATGCTGCTTCATTCAGTCGCTCCAATTTTGCTTTTCCGAAGGTACTATAAAAACATGGTACTATTGCGGTTAAGCCTCCTCTTGTATAGTTAAGTTAGTCATATATAGCAAGCATACATACCGCTGTTTAACAATATAAGCATTTATAAGATGCACCCTCATAATCGGCTTTTAGTGAGCGATTTCGCTATAGATAAGGAATATTCGCCAGGGGCAGAAAGGTGACTTGACACCATGAACAGAGCTTTGACAAGGCAGAAGGAGCTGCAGCACAAGGCCGCTGTACTCAAACAATTTGAAGTCTATGGTTATCAGGTCGCCTATTATGTGCTGGAGAATGAAGCGCAGGCAGCGCAGGCAGTCATGCAGGCTCTCAAGCAATTATTTCAGGATGAGCAATTTTTCAAGCAGCCACAGCCTGAACAAAAACAGCAGACAAAACGAGCTGTCATGAAGCATTCCTTGCTTAGCAAATTCGCTGCTCAGCCATCCTCGCTCGGAATCATATAAACTAGAAGCAGCTGCTATAGCAGCCCGCTCCCCGCTTTTTCACGTACAACAGCAGCTGTCATGCTATCCAATCCAATTGAACCAAGACAGCTTTGAGCGCAAGCGCCGCACATTACAAGCTGCAATAAAACACCCTCCGAAATTCCCAAACAGGCGAATTTCGGAGGGTGTTTCAGTTAAGCCGGCTTGAAGCGCTTAGTTGGAAGCGACTTTCAAGCGGATCATATTCCACGAAGCTTTGCCTAGTACGGCGCTAACTTGGCCGCCATCGACTTTGGCTGTGCCATTGTTATGCGGCAGCACTTGATTAGGACGAGCTTTCGTATTACAAGCTTTAATATCGTCATGCTCCAGAACAACATGCTCGATGAGGCTGACAGTGCCGAAGCTGCGAACATCAACATCAAGGTCCAGCGATTCCTTCAAATGACGGTTGACGGCGAAAATCGTAATTTCACCTTGCTCCTCATTATGAACGCTAATCGCTTCCAGATAAGGCACATCAGTGAAGTCCTTCGAATCGTATTTTGGCGATGAAGTAATCGGTTGAAGCACAGTGCCCCGTCCATACAGGGAAGCGTGCTTGTAAGGGAAATACGTCGTTTGCAGCCACAGCGGACCGCCATTTTCCGTCATAATCGGAGCGATAACGTTAATGAGCTGGGCCAAGCAAGCGATTTTCACCCGGTCTGCGTGCTTAAGCAGTGTAATGACGAAGCAGCCGACAGCAAGCGCATCCTCAAGCGTATATACATCCTCAAATTCTGGCGGCGCAATATGCCAACGTTCCTCGGCGCGGCTTGTGCCAATGGAGTTCCAAACATTCCACTCATCCAGCGACAGCATGAGCTTCTTCTTGCTGCGCTTCTTCGCTTTCATGTAATCCGCAATCGCCGTTACGCTGTAGATGAATTGATCCATATCGAGCGATTTCGCGAGGAAGTTTTCCGAGTTGTTTTCGTTATTGTTGTAATACGTATGCAGCGATAGATAGTCGACCTGATCATACGTCAAATCCAGTACAGTCGCTTCCCAATCGGCAAAGGTGCTCATGCCGCTCGATGAGCTGCCGCAAGCAACGAGCTCGATGGATGGATCGACCCAGCGCATCACTTTAGCCGTTTCATTCGCCAGTCTGCCGTATTCAACTGCTGTTTTGGCGCCGATTTGCCAAGGGCCGTCCATTTCATTGCCCAGGCACCATGTTTTGAACTTATGCGGCTCTTTGTAGCCGTGTGAAATGCGCAGATCGCTATAATAGGAGCCGGATGGATGATTGCAATATTCAACGAGGTTACGTGCTGCATCTACGCCGCGCGTGCCAAGATTGACCGCCATCATGACTTCGGAGCCAACGAGCTTCGCCCAGTCGGCAAATTCGTTTGTGCCAACCTCATTTGTTTCAGTTGTCCACCAAGCCAGCTCAAGCAGACGCTTGCGCTCTTCTTTCGGGCCAACGCCGTCCTCCCAATTGTAGCCCGAGACGAAATTTCCGCCAGGATAGCGTATAATAGGAACGTTGAGCGCTTTAATCGCTTCGAGCGCATCGCGGCGGAAGCCGTTCTCATCAGCCGTCGGGTGGCCCGGCTCATAAATGCCGCCGTATACGGCGCGTCCTAGATGCTCGATGAATGATCCATATAGACGCGGGTCAACCTCAGCAATTTTAAAATGTTTATCAATGAGCATCGTTGATTTCAATGACATAATGGTAAAACCTCCTGTTTAAAAGTGTAGTGAAAAAAGATCTGCACTGCGTGAAAAGGTTAGTTTACGACCGTTGACGCTTCTCCAGCTCAACCTTTTCACTCCGCTTGCCTTTTTCGCCTTGCTTATAAAAAATGATGAATTAGCCAAAAACTGAATTCATATACTTGCTAACTACTTATATTTTTAACATAATGAATAAATACAAGCAATGAATAAGGGTCGTAATAATGAAGAATTAGCTAAATTACTAACCCTGCAAATAGGATGTGACAGAATGTACTTAACGACGAATGCAGAATCGCTTCGTGTATATGAAGCGCTGGCGAGCGAGGTTCGCCTGCAAATTATTGATTTGCTGGATGAGCGTGAACGGCATATTAAGGAGCTGGCAGCGGAGCTTTATTTGAGCAGCGCGATTGTCAGCACCCATGTGAGCAAGCTTCAGCAGGCGGGTATTGTGACGAGCAAAATGAAGCGCGTAGGTGGCGGAACGTATAAATACTGCTCACTTTCGGCCGAATATTTGCAAATCAGGCTGTCGAGGCCAAATGACCAGAAGCGAAAAAATATGGAAACGATGCTGCCGGTCGGCCATTATACCGATGTAGCTGCCTTTCCAACCTGCGGCATTGCAACAGCGGAGAAGCTAATCGGACAATATGATAATCCTAAATATTTTTTGGACCCGGAGCGAATGAATGCCGGCATTTTATGGTTTGCCAGAGGATATGTCGAATATAAGGTGCCCAATCATCTATTTGTTGATCAACGGGTGCAGGAATTGGAAATTTCACTGGAGATTGGCTCCGAAGCGCCACAAATTAATGAAAATTGGCCGTCGGATATTCGCTTTTTTATCAATGGCCTGTATTTGGGCGAATGGACGAGTCCGGGTGACTTTGGACGTGTGCGTGGACGGCTGTCACCGGATTGGTGGCAGGGCGATGTGAATCAATATGGCTTATTGAAGGTGCTGCGTCTCAATGCGAATGGCACCTTCATTGATGGCTTGCAAATATCCGAGCTGACGATTCATGATTTGGATTGGGAGACCCCGTTTCTGACGCTTCGCATCAGCGCCGAGGAAAGTGTTCCGGGCAGGGGAGGATTAACCTTGTACGGCAAGGGGTTTGGCAATTACAATCAAGATATAAGAATTCGTACCTATTATGAATAACCCCCAAACACTTCAATGGAATAGCTGGATGAAACAGGAGGGATCGTAATGGCGCCTTATTGTCGTGTGCTCATTGTAGATGATGAAATATTAGTCAGACAAGGCATTAAGCACTTATTGAATTGGGAAAAGGAAGGCTTTCAAATCGTCGGCGAGGCGGCGAGCGGCACGGAGGCGCTGGAGAAAATTCAGCAGCTGGAGCCGCATATCGTAATAACCGATATCGTCATGCCTGTCATGGATGGCGCGGAGCTGACAAGAATTGTAAAGGCGAGATTCCCGGAAATTGAAGTGATTGTGCTTAGCAGCTTTGGAGAATTTGATTATGTGAGATCGACATTTCAAAGCGGCGTTGCCGATTATATATTGAAGCCTAAGCTGGAGGCGACCCATCTGCTTGAAGTATTAAAGCGCACTGCGCAGCGGATTCCTTCACTGAAGCTGGAGCATGCACCAACTGATAAAGACACAACGGTACAGGTAGTGCTGGATATGCTGATGGATGGCTTCGGCGTAGAGCTTGAGGAGGCGGTGGGGGCAGAAGCGTTCCCTTATGACAGCTTCTGGATGCTTGGTGCAGAATGCAAGCCTTCTGGAGATAAAAAGGCCATGCTAGCCGTAGCTGAGCTTCTGAAAAAAAGGATACAGTCGGAGCTCGTCGTTTCGCTAGAAGAGTCGGTCCATTATTCGCTTAGGGCGGAAGCTGGGCGCTTCGTGCTGCTCATTAATTTGAACAAGCAGGAAAGCCCGCAGCTTGCCGCTGCCGTACGAAGACTGGATGAGTGGACGGGCGAGCAAATGCTTGAAGCGCGATGGACACTGGGCGAGCCGTTCAGCCATTATACCGAGGTGGGGGACCATTTCAAGCTCAGCTTTCTGAAAATGAGCGACTACCGCTTTTTTCTGGCTGACCCGGATCGTGTGCTTATTGCAGGGGAGCTGCCATATATGCCGCCTGTAGAGGATAAGTTTGATTTGCCGCGGTTTTCCGAGCAGCTGAGCAAGCAGCAGTTTGAGAGCGCTTTTAGCGACCTGCTTGCTTATGTGCAGGGTGCCCCGCATTTTTATAAGAAGGATGTATTTGAGTTTAAATCATTCCTTAGCAATGTTATTTTTAATATGACGATTGTAGTGGGCCGCCTGGAGGTGGATGCCGCGCATTTGGAAGAGGCGAAATACCGCTATTTCAAGGAAATTGGCGACGCCTCGCATATAAGCGAAGCCATCGTGTTAATGGAGGCATTCGTGAGCGAAGCGGAGACTGTACTGTCAACCCGCAAGCAGGGAGCAGGCAATCCGAATATGGCAATGCTGCTTGCTTATATTGGCGAGCATTTTGCTGAGCCGCTAAGTCTGACGGAGCTGGCGAAGCATTTTCATTTTAACCCTTCTTATTTGTCTACGTATTTCAGTGCGCATAATAATGAAGGCTTTAGTGAATATTTGAACAAAATTCGGGTGGAGAAGGCGGCAGAGCTGCTGCTAGCCGATACGGCATCCATTTCAGAAATAAGCGGCATGGTGGGGTACTCGGATCATAGTTATTTTACAAAAGTGTTCAAAAAGATAACGGGCTTGTCACCTAGCCATTATCGCAAACAACATGTCAATCAGAAAAGGGACTAGTGCATGAAGGCATTTTTGGAAAAATTTAAATATCACGGCTTGTTTATTAAAATGTTTACCGTCACCTTAGTCAGCATCATTTCGGTTTCTCTGCTGACTACGCTTGTGATGATGCAAATGTCGGAGCGTCTATTCATGAATACGTTCAGTATTACGAATGGAAAAATCATTAATCAGGTGCAGACGAATTTCGAGTCATTCAGCTATTCCATTGTGACAGCGACCAATAATGTTCAGCAAAGCGGAACGCTCAAATCGTTTCTTACAGACCCCGATGAACGATCTGTCCCGACGTTGAAAAGATATTATGAAGCCAACACACAAATCAAGCGAATTCAATCGGGCGTCTCCGCTTATCCGGTGAATATGACGATAACGGGAATTAACGGGCGCAGCCATTCATCCGACAGCACCTATTGGCCGCGATCAATCGAGAAGCTTCGCAGCAGTAAGCTAACGGAGCAGGCGCTGCAGGAGCCACGGCGTATTTTGTACGAGCTGGATCAGGATAGCATGACGCCTGATAACAACTCGAATGCTGTTGTTGTCGCCATGAAAACACTGCTGGAGCGAACGAGTGGCCAGCCTTATGGCCAGCTTTATATTGCAATAAGAGAAAAGGATTTTCGCAAATTTTACACGAGCTTCACGAGCGGTGGAAATGATGTCGTTATCTTGAATCAAGCAGGCATGATCGTTTCCAGCAATCGTGACCAGCTTGTAGGGACGACGGTGCCAGAGCTTTTGACCTATGCCAAGCAAATTGAAGAGCAGCAGCTGGACGTTATGGATACAACGGCAATGGGGAAGAGCAGCCTCGTATTGTCCAAATATTTGCCGACCTATGATTTTTATTTGGTGAACTTAATTGATAAGCAGCAGGTCATGAGCCAAATGGTTGATTTCAAATTGGTCGTCCTTATCTCTCTGGCAATCGTGCTGCTGGCTCTCATTATCGTCTTTGTGATTTCAAGGCGGCTGACGAGATCGCTAACGCTGCTGGCGCGGCAAATTTCACGGGTGACGAAAAATGATTTCAATAATTACACTTCGGTAACGGGAAGCTACGAAATCAAGCAGCTCGGCAATGCCTACAACTACATGCTGGATGAGCTGAACGATTATATTAAGCGGCTCATTCAGACGCAGAAGGACCAGCGTAACGCCGAGCTGTCTGCGCTGCAGATGCAGATTAATCCCCATTTTTTATATAATACGCTGGCATCGATTAAAATTTTGGTCCAGCAGGGCAATAAGGATAAGGCTGCGGAAACGATAAACGCACTGATTTCCCTGCTGCAAAATACGGTGAGCAATATAAGCGAGACGATTCCGGTCTCACAGGAGCTCGTCAACCTTAAAAATTACGTATTTATTAACCATGTGCGGTATGGGGAGCAGATTCGGGTCAACTACTTTGCGGACAAGGATTGCATGGGGGCCCATTTGCCGAAGCTGGTTATCCAGCCGTTTATGGAAAATGCTTTTTTCCACGCTTTCCATGAGCGCAGGGAGGGATATATTTATGTACTTATCTCCCGTGAGGGCGATTCGCTCATCTGTGAAGTCGTAGACAATGGGGTCGGCATTAGCGGGCTGAGTAACGGTGAAGCTGGCGCCGAGGTTGACGGAGCAACCCGGGAAAACGGTGAACGCGGGGTGCATTCGGCAAGCCATTTCTTCTCGGGCATTGGCATACGCAACGTGCATGACCGTTTGACCCTGCTTTATGGTGAAGGCTATGGAGTGACGATTGTCAGTGATCCAGGTCAAGGAACACGTGTGAAAATCAAGCTTCCTTTGTTATTTGAGTAACGATTTTTAAAGCAGCGGCTCGCAGGATAAATCCTAAATGAGCTGCTGTTTTTTTAGTTGGCAGCCTTAAATTATTGAAGACAGTATAATAGCAGCCCAACAAGCACAAAATTCAAATACATCTTTTTCATGACGAAGGACGGTGATCAACCATAAAAAATAGGAAATTGGTAATAGGCAATGAGCCTCATTGACGAGATATATCCAGTTCTTAGAAGAGTACCCTTGATATTTCCAACTGCCGTCTAAATATATTACCAATAAGCAAATTAATTACTATTGGCAAAAAATAACTACTGTTTATGAAATAAAAGAATGACAAATCCCTATAAAGATATTGCTATCGAACACAATAAACAGATTGTTATAATAAATGATGTTAGCCGGCAAACGCTTTCAGTTACGCAGACAATTATAAAGGGGTTGGGTTTCGTGAAAAAAATGCTTGCCATCCTTTTGGCCAGCTTCGTGCTGCTCACAGCATGTTCAGCTAAAACAGACGATGCTACAAACACAGGCAGCGGAAATGCTGCAGGAAACACTGCAAAAGAACTTACGGTTTGGGCATGGGACAAAACGTTTAACATCGGCGCTATGGAGCGTGCGGGTGCGGCTTATGCTGCTAAGCATCCTGATTCCGGCGTAAAACTTAACATTGTTGAAAATGCACAAGCTGACATTATCCAAAAGCTGAATGCAGGTCTTAACTCGGGCACAACAAAAGGTCTTCCAACGATTATTTTGATCGAAGATTACCGTGCGCAAAGCTTCTTGCAAGCTTACCCGGATGCATTTTTCGACCTTTCGGATTACATCAAACCGGCTGACTTTGCTGATTACAAAATCGGACCGACAAGCCTTGATGGCAAACAATACGGCGTACCTTTCGATTCTGGCGTAGCGGGACTTTATGTAAGAACCGACTATTTGGAGCAAGCTGGCTACAAAGTAGCTGATTTGCAGAATCTGAACTGGGATCAAGTCATTGAAATTGGTAAAGCTGTTAAAGAAAAAACAGGCAAGCAATTGCTTTCTCTAGATCCTAATGACCTGGGTATTATCCGGATGATGATTCAGTCCGCTGGCTCATGGTACCTGAAGGATGATGGTGTAACACCTGATATTGCTGGCAACGTAGCATTGAAAGAAGCTTTCGAAACTTACAAAAAGATGATGGAAGCGGACATTGTAAAAGTTCATTCCGACTGGAGCCAGTTTGTAGCCGGCTTTAACAGTGGCGAAGTAGCAAGCGTTCCAACAGGAAACTGGATTACAGCTTCCGTGAAAGCAGAAGCATCGCAATCTGGAAAATGGGCTATTGTTCCATTCCCTAAACTGACGAACAACGCTGATTCCGTTAACGCTTCGAACCTTGGTGGCAGCTCGTGGTATGTAATGAACGTTGATGGCAAAGAAGCAGCAGCAGAATTTTTGAAAGAAACTTTTGGTTCTGATGTTGACCTGTACCAAAAGCTTGCAACAGAAATTGGTGCAATTGGCACGCTGAAAGCAGCAGCTGATGGCGTAGCTTATAAAGCAGCTGATGAGTTCTTCGGCGGACAAACAGCTGTAGCTGATTTCGCAAAATGGACTGCTGAAATTCCAAGAGTTAACTACGGTATGCATACGTATGCTATCGAGGACATTCTTGTTGTAGAAATGCAAAACTTCATGGGCGGCAAAGCAATCGACAAAGTATTGGCGGATGCTCAAGCTCAAGCTGAAACACAAGTTAAATAAATTCGACCATACGGCAGATGAATAAAATCTTGGGCAATCAAAGCCCCGTCAGTATCGTTCGCACTGTTACTGGCGGGAGCGGCGGATTGCCCCGAGATTTTATTTCCGTGAAGAAAGGGGTTAGGCTATCGTGAAAGCAGCGCAGCCTGGCATAAAAATTCGTAATCGAGCAAGCTTTACAGGATGGCTGTTCGTCATCATTGCTGTCGTACTAATAGCGGCATTTTATTTCTACCCAATGGTTCAAGCGCTTCTTCTATCGTTCAAATCCGGCAAAGGGATGAACCTCCACTATGTAGGCTTTGACAATTACATTCGTCTATTCAGTGATCAGACGTTCCGTGTCGCAGTAAAAAATACATTTATTTATCTCATCATTCAAGTGCCGGTTATGATCGTGCTGGCGATGTTTATTTCTGTGCTGCTGAATGACAGCAAGCTGAAGTTTAAGGGCTTTTTCCGTACAGCGATTTTCCTGCCGGCGGTTACATCTCTTGTTGCCTATTCGGTTATTTTCAAATACTTATTTGCAGGCGACGGCCTTGTGAACCAATTGCTGCTCAAGCTGCATCTGATTGGCACGCCTATTCAATGGATCACAGATCCATTTTGGGCCAAAATTACGGTTATTATTGCCATTACGTGGCGTTGGACAGGCTATAACATGATTTTCTACTTATCAGCTTTGCAAAATATTGACCATTCAATTTATGAGGCTGCCAAGATCGACGGCGCATCCTCGACTAGACAATTTTTCGGCATTACAATGCCTTTGCTCAAACCTATTATTTTATTTACATCCATTACATCGACAATCGGTACACTGCAGCTGTTCGACGAGGTTGTGAACATTACGAAGGGCGGACCGGGCAATGCATCTATGTCCATCTCCCAGTACATTTACAATCTGTCCTTCAAATATTCCGCAGATTTCGGATATGCAGCAACGGTGTCTTATTCTATCGTAATTATGATTATTATTTTGGCATTTGTTCAGTTTAAAGCGGCAGGTGATAAAAATGGATAAGCTAAAACGGGTATCGGTTTATATTTTTCTCAGCGTCGCAGCGTTCATTTCCATTTTCCCGTTTCTGTGGATGATCGTCAGCGCGACGAACAGCTCCTCGGATGTAACGCAAGGCAGACTGCTGCCAGGCAGCAAGCTGCTTGACAATATTAATAATTTGTTCAGCACGGTCGATATTGTGCCGGCGCTTATGAACTCGGCTAAAATTTCCATTTCGACGACACTGCTGGCGATGCTGATTGCCTCGCTTGCAGGTTACGGCTTTGAAATTTATAAAAGCAAGGCAAAGGACATCGTCTTCACGATTTTACTGCTGTCCATGATGATTCCTTTCGCGGCGATTATGGTTCCGCTGTATCAAATGTTCGCAGGAATTTCGAGCAGCGTTCCATTTCTAGGCCTTGATACGCTTTCGGGCGTCGTGCTGCCAACGATGACGACAGCGTTTCTCATCTTCTTTTTCCGTCAAAACACAAAAATGTTTCCGAAAGAGCTGCTCGAAGCAGGTCGTATTGACGGCTTGAACGAGCTGGCCTTGTTCTTCCGCATTTATGTGCCTACGATGAAAACGACGTATGCGGCAGCGGGAATTATTACGTTTATGTCCAGCTGGAACAACTACTTGTGGCCGCTTATCGTGCTGCAATCGCCGGACAAGCGTACCATTCCAATGTTGATCTCCAACCTCGGCTCCAGCTACACGCCGGATTACGGGATGATCATGATGGCAATCGTTATTTCAACGATTCCAACGGCGCTTGTATTCTTCCTAATGCAAAGACATTTTGTAGCAGGTATGACCGGTTCGGTCAAATAATCAACTTAAAAGCAAGGGATAGGCGGCTGCATGCCGAGCATGCAGCCGCCTGACTTATCATCTACGTTATGGAGGAATTATTTTATGACTACTGCAAAACCGAGCCTCGACTGGCTAACTGATGTAAGTGTATTTGCTGTTAACCGCCTGCCTGCCCATTCGGATCACCGTTATTATGAAACAGCAGCAGAGGCGGAAGGCAATGGCAGCATGCCTCTGCGCCACAGTCTGAATGGCAGTTGGAAGTTCAACTATGCCGTGAGACCTGCGGATCGTCCGGCCTCTTTTTACGAGCAAAGCTTTAATAGCGACACTTGGGAAGCGATTGAGGTGCCAGGCCATATTCAGCTTCAAGGCTTCGGCAAGCCGCAATATGTGAATACGATGTACCCATGGGATGGACATCATGAGCTTCGTCCGCCGGCAATTCCGGAAAATGACAACCCAGTTGGAAGCTATGTGAAGCATTTTTCCGTTCCGCAGAACATGCTGGGCAAGCCGGTATATATTTCCTTTCAAGGCGTAGAATCAGCTTTCTATGTTTGGCTGAATGGACAGTTCGTCGGCTACAGCGAGGACAGCTTTACACCGGCCGAATTTGATTTGACTCCTTATTTGCAGGAGGGTGAAAATAGGCTGGCAGTTGAAGTTTATCAGCGCAGCACAGGAAGCTGGCTCGAGGATCAGGATTTTTGGCGTTTTTCCGGCATTTTCCGCGACGTCTATTTGTATACCGTTCCGGCTATCCATGTTCGTGATTTGTTTGTGAATACAGAGCTTGATGCGGCTTATGAGCAAGGTACGCTGCTGGTAGATTTGAAGCTGAGCGGTACGCTCGAAGGCGCAAGCATGAAGCTAGTGCTGAAGGATGCAGCTGGTCATACCGTTGTATCTGGAGCTGCAGCAGCAGCTGAAGCGGGGACGTGGACGGCTTCGCTTGATGCAGGAGCAGTATCGCTGTGGAATGCGGAAAATCCATATTTATATAAACTGTATGTAGAGGTTTATAATGCTGCAGGCGAACTCATTGAAGTGGTTCCGCAGCTCGTAGGCTTCCGCAAATTCGAAATGATCGACAAAGTGATGCATATCAACGGCAAACGCATTGTTTTCAAAGGCGTTAACCGTCATGAATTTAACCCTCGCAGAGGACGGGCCATTACGGCAGACGATATGCTGTGGGATGTTAAGACGATGAAGCAAAACAATCTAAATGCTGTTCGCACCTCCCATTACCCGAACCAATCGTTATGGTATGAGCTGTGTGATATATATGGACTGTATGTCATTGACGAGATGAATTTGGAAACACATGGCTCGTGGCAAAAAATGGGCGCGGTAGAGCCGTCGTGGAACGTTCCTGCTAATAAGCCGGAGTGGGAGGCTATCGTAATGGATCGGGCGATTTCAATGGTTGAGCGCGACAAAAACCACCCGTCCATCTTAATCTGGTCGGTCGGCAATGAAGCATACGCAGGCGAGGTGCTGCTGAACGTATCGAACTATTTCCGCAGCGCTGACCCTAGCCGCCTCGTTCATTATGAAGGTGTATTCCATAATCGCGACTATGATGCTACGAGCGACATGGAGAGCCGCATGTATGCGAAACCTGCCGATATTGAGCTATATTTGAATGATAATCCGCAAAAGCCGTACATTAGCTGCGAGTATATGCATGCAATGGGCAACTCGGTGGGCGGCATGCACAAATATACAGAGCTTGAGCAAAAATATGCGTTGTACCAAGGCGGATTTATTTGGGATTACATCGATCAGGTTATTGTGAAAAAAGACCGCTTCGGCAAGGAGTTCCTCGCTTATGGCGGCGATTTCGACGACCGTGCGACAGATTATAATTTCTGCACGAACGGCATCGTCTATGCCGATCGCAAAGTATCGCCGAAAATGCAGGAAGTGAAGTTCCTTTATCAGAACATTAAGCTGCTTCCTGACCAAGAAGGCGTGAAAATCGTCAATGAAAATCTGTTCGAAGGAACAGATGCTTATGAACTGGTTGTTAAGCTTCATCTGGAAGGCGCGGAAGTTTTCCGCAGCGTAAGCGAGGTTCAGGTTGCTGCACAAAGCGAAGCCTACATTCCAGTTGCGCTTCCGGCAGCAGAGCAAGCGGGTGAGTATGTTGTTCACGCGTCCTTGCAGCTGAAAGCAAGCACGCTTTGGGCGGATGCAGGATATGAGCTGTCATTCGGACAATTCGTATTTTTGGTGGAGCAAAAGGAAACAGTGATTCTTCCAGCAGGAGAACTGCGCGTCGTAGAAGGCGATGTCAACATTGGTGTGCATGGCCGCGATTTCAGCATCATGTTCTCCAAGCAAGCCGGCACGTTGACTTCGGTCAATTATGCGGGTAAAGAGATGATTGCACTGCCTCCGGCTCCGCTGTTCTGGCGGGCAACGACGGATAATGACAAAGGATTTTCCCTTGGCTTTGATTCCGGCATGTGGTTTGCTGCGAGCTTGACACGCAAATGTATGAGCGTTGTTTTGACAGAAGAGGCGGGAACAGCAACGGTAACGTTCCAATATCGTCTTAGCATAAGCGCTGATGTATTGGTGACAGTGGCCTATACCGTGCTGGGTGACGGAAGCGTGCAGGTGAAATCGCGTTATGAGGGAGCGGCGAATTTGCCGAAGCTGCCGATTTTCGCACTTTCGTTCAAGGTGCCTGCGGACTATCATAGGCTGGACTGGTATGCGATGGGTCCAGATGAAAACTACATTGACCGTGCATTCGGGGCGCGTCTTGGCGAGTTCCAAAACGTTGCCGCAGATAATGTATCCGGTTATGTTGTACCACAAGAATCGGGCAATCGTACTGGCGTCCGCCGCGTAAGCATTACGAATGATCTCGGACGAGGCCTTCGCATTTTGGCACCAGCGACTCAGCCTGTGGAATGCAATATTGCGCCTTATACCGCATTTGAGCTGGAGAGCGCGCAGCATCACCATGAGCTTCCGAACGTGCATTATACGGTTGTAACGGTAGCAGGCAGACAAATGGGTGTCGGCGGTGACGACAGCTGGGGCGCGCCTGTCCATGATGAATATTTGATCCAAGCGGATCAGGAGCTGGCTTTTGAGTTTCTAATCAGCCGGGTATAAACGTCGAAGTAAAGAGCAAATTGCACTTGAATGGCTGTATAACGAGAGTGGGGAAAAGAGGAGGGCGGCTGCCCTCCTCTTCTTTTATTGCGGCATCTGTCAGAAGAAAATATATTCTTAGACTACCGCTGTTTTATTAAACTAACGTTCCCAGTTAGCTTAAAGAATGAACGTAAATAAACACTATCCAAATTTCCCTATTGCTACAAATTATAAAGCTGATCCAAACTTCGGAAAAATTGAAAAATGCTCCCCGTATCTTTAAATAGCTCCGATTCGTTTATATGTTGAAAGAGATAAAAAATATAAAACGGAGACAAATAAGAAGAGTGTTTAGGGCGAAATCCAACTGAAAGAAGCTAGGCCTTGGTTTAACAACTGGCCACCGGTACAAGTCATGTACAAATTCATATAATAGGAGAGAAGAAATGATGAAAATTTCGAATGGAGTAGAAATGCTGGAATTGCAGGTTGAAGTATTCGGCAGTCGTCAAGAATTGAATCCTACCCTGATTTGGGATGATGAAACGGCTATTTTAATCGATACCGGCTCGCCCGGGCAATTGGAGCAAATACGTGCAGCCATGAACGAGTGTGGAGTCTCCATGGACAAGTTGAAAGCAATCATTTTGACTCATCAAGATATTGACCATATCGGCAGTCTTCCTGAAATTCTGCAGGCAGCTGATGGAAATATTAAAGTATACGCTCATGAGATGGATAAACCATATATTGAAGGAAAATTGCCTCTTATGAAAGTGAATCTCGATAGTATGGCTTGGCAATTAGAATCCCTTCCGGAAGAAGAACGTTTAAAGTGGTGGCCTACTTGTTGGAGAATTCTCCTAAGGCCAAAGTTGACAGAACGTTGACTGACAGACAAGAGCTTCCGTATTGCGGGGGAATTCAAATTATCTTTACACCTGGGCATACGCCTGGACGTATTAGTCTTTATTTGAAACAAAGCAAAACCCTTGTTGTTGGTGATGCCATGTTCAGTGTGGAAGGCATCTTGGGGGGGCCCCATCCGCATTCCACGCTGGATATGAATAAAGCTTTCCGTTCCCTAGAAAAATATTTAGACTTCGACATTAAATCGGTTATTTGTTATCACGGAGGATTAAGTACGGATAACGTTAAGGAGCAGCTCCAAAAGCTTGTCAGGAAAGCATGAACGGCTTAAAATGGTACATGTAATGTACAGTTTTTTTTTGAACTAATCTACCAGTTAGCTTCAATGAGGACGCGACAGTCTAACACTTTATTTTCCGAGTTTATCAAGAGCTAAATATAAGAAAATCAGATAAAATAAAGAGTTCTACATATTGTACATGACTAATATGTGAACCCCTTTACGTTTAATGTTTAACTATCGGTCTTCCCCGTTAGACACACATGCGGGCAATCAAGGTTTCCCGGAAAATGCCCTTGTCTTATTCAATCCTTTCCCTCCGACCGACGCAGCGTCCCGACCAGCTCTACAAAGTGGTGCCCGCGCTCTTCAAAGTTGCGGTATTGGTCAAACGCAGTGCAGGCAGGGCTCAGCAGCACTGTGTCGCCCGGTACGGCCAGCTTGTGCGCCTGCGCCACGGCCTCGACCAGGCCTTCGCAACGGAAAATAGGCGGGCAACTCGGCACTCTGAGCGCTGCAGCCTCGATTTGACTGGCAGCTTCGCCGATCAACAGCAACACCTTGACATGATCAGGCAGTAACCTGGCCATCTCGTCAAACGGTACCTTCTTATCTCTCCCGCCGGCGATCAGCAGAACTCGGCCCATGTGCGCTTGCAGCGTGGCGACGGTACGGGCGGGGCTAGAGCCGATTGAATTGTTGTAGTAATGTACGCCGCCCACTGTTGCCACCCACTGGTTTCGGTGCTCCACGCCGACAAAGGTGCGTACCGTCTCCAGGATTGCCTCGTCCGGCACGAAACCCCTCACGGCGGTCATGGCAGCCATAACGTTTTCCACGTTATACCACCCCGGCAAACGAATGTCACTGATAGGTACCAGACCGTCGATCACTCCATCGCGGACCATGTGCTCGCCGAAATACTTGGTCCGCCCCCGCCCGCGCAGTGTGGCGGTCGCCGGGTTGTCGCTATTAAGGATGGCAAGGTCGTCAGCACTCTGAAAATCCAGCAGGCGGCGCTTGGCGGCGGTATATTCATCCATGTCGCGGTGCCAGTCGAGGTGATTAGGCGATAGGTTGGTAATGACTGCCACATGGGCAGAGCGCGTCATGTCCATCAGTTGGAAGCTGGATAGCTCGACCGCGCACGCGTCCAGCGGCGACATTTCGCCCACGCGCGTCAGCAGTGGCGTACCAATGTTACCGCCCAGATGCACCTTACGCCCCCCGTTTGCCAGCATGTCTGCAATTAACGACGTGGTGGTGGTCTTACCGTCCGAACCGGTCACACCGAAAATGGGACAAGGACACAGCGCAAAGAACTCCTCCATCTCACTGGTCACACGGCTGCCGCCAGCGCGGGCCGAGTCCAGCGCCGGATGGTCTGGGCGCATGCCCGGAGTACGGAACACAATATCGCCCCCAACGCGATCCAGGTAATTCTCCCCTAGGCGCAACCCGACGCCTAGATCGTCCCACTCCTCCCGGGGCAGGTTCGGATTGCGGTCGCGAACGGTGACGTGCGCCCCTGCTGAGCACAGCATGCGGATCAGCGGTGAGTTGCTGACGCCAGCGCCGATGATGGTCACGTCCCGACCAGCCAGTGATTGGGTATAAGTGTAAAAAGCAGGATTCATAAGCACCTCCGCTTAAAGAATGTCATTAAATCAAATATACCACATATTGGAGCTAGCCTGCCTGTCCGTTAGCCATTCGTGCAGCGAGATAATCAGCCCTGCAACACAAAGGATGAATTTTCATGGTAGTTGAATAGGGTAACAGACATTCTCTCAAATAATCCTTTTATAGACCTCTGTATAAGAAAACTTAAGTTGTTCTCACAACTTTTTATTTTCATCTTCGAGCTTTTTCACCTTACGTTTAAGTGAATTCCGCTCTTCAAGATAAGTGAAATACTGTTTTAGTGCATAGCAATAAGTCTTCAGTGTGTTGTTGCTTTTACCTGTCTGATCGAGGTATTTCAAATACTTCATCACAGGAACAACTGGAACACCTACCGCATCCAATAGCAAATATCTCTTTTTATTATCATTAATAATTACTTCTTGTACTCTCACAACAACACTCCCAACGAAAGCATTTATCCTCAATATATTGAATAATTTATACTAAGATTTAAAGCCAGAGTTAATATTTCTATTAAACAAAAAATAGAGGAAATTAGCTCATATAATGAACTAACTATCCGCTATTTACGTTACTATAATTAACCGAGTCTAACACTTTATTTTTCAGTCCACTTGAATGGATAAAAATATTATTGAATCAACATTGAAGGAATTGCTTTCTGTCGTTAAAATCATCAATGAACGGGTCGGAACATTGGAAGAAGGGCAGCAAGTACTGACTGAAAGCCAACAAGCGCTGGCTGAAGGGCAACAAGCGCTTGCTAGGGCGTGTACGCAAACCTATTTGAGCCATAAACGAATGGAAAGCAGCGTCAAAAAAGCCTTGAACATATTCGCTGTTTTCTCATAGCGAGTAGCCAAACGACGGTAGTTTTTAATTTTGTTGAAAAAGCATTCGATGAGATGCCGTTCTTTGTACATGTCAGCATCTAACGGACGCTTTACTTTCCGATTGCGTTTGCTTGGGATCACCGGAGTAATTCCACGAACTTGCAAAAGCTCCATAATAGCATTGGTGTCGTAGGCGCGGTCCGCCAACACTTCACCTGGGCAGAAGTCTAGCTCCTGAAGAAGGCGGTAGCCCGTGATCGAATCGTGTTCTTGTCCGGGTGTCAATTCGAATCGCAGCGGATAGCCCAGCGCGTCCACCATGGCATGAATTTTGGTGGTTAGTCCTCCGCGCGAACGTCCGATGGCTTGCCGATCCTGCCCCCTTTTGCGCCCGCTCCATGTTGATGGACGCGGACGATGGTAGCATCGACCATGACTTGCTCCCAATCTGGTTCGATAGCGACATGCTTCAGAATTTCATCCCAAATATTTGCTTTTTGTAGACGCCAGAAAAAGCTGTAGGCGGAGGACCATGGCCCATAGTGACTGGGCAAATCTCGCCATGGCGCTCCCGTTCGAGCCACCCATAGCACCGCGTTCAGCATCTGGCGACGATCTTTGGGTGGGCGTCCTCCTTGTTTTTTTCGGGCCGGGGGCAACAGGGCGTCAAGGATATTCCATTCTTCATCCGTTAACTCGTATCTTCTTCTCATATCCCTTATTTTACTAAATTTCTACAGATTGTACAGTTTGCGTACACGCCCTAGTAGTCATCAAGCACTTTCTGAAAGTCACCGGATGCTTGCTGAAAGTCAGCGTGAAGGTTTCAGAGAGCTGAATGAGAAATTGGAACGTATGGAATTAAAGCTTGAAGCAACCTTTGAGCAGACAGCCCGCATTACTGAGGTAGTAACAACAACAATCGTTGATAGGCTCGATACCCATCGGAACATGATTGCGAAGCTTGAAGAAGAGATTGAAATTTTAAAAGTCGTCACAAATAATAGGCTCACATGCAAAAGAAGAGGAGGGCGGCTGCCTTCCTCTTCTTTCATTGCCTGATAGATTATTTATTTAACTGCTCATAATCCGCTCTCGTCAATCCGAAAAAGATCAAGTCCTCAAATTCTCCCCATTTGAAAATATGCTGCTTGAATTCGCCTTCATATTTCATGCCAATCTTTTTCATGACATTGGAGGAAGAAGGGTTTTTAGCCATGGCTGCTGCCATTATTTTATTCAACTCCAACTGCTCAAAGCCGAATTGAATAACACGCTTCGCCGCTTCTGTCGCATAGCCATGCCCCCAATAAGGCTTGCCCGACCAGTAGGAGAGCTCGCCTCGTTGATCCGGCTTGCTCAAATTCAAGCTCATACAGCCAATTAAGGCATCGTCTTTTTTGCGGGTCACTGCGAAAGGGAATCCCTCTCCATTGCTTGCTCTAATTGTATTGTTGCTAATCCAATCCTCGGCTGCCCCATCAGGATAGGGGTAAGGAATAGACAAGGTTGTGCTTGCTACTTCAATATTGCCGGCCAGTTTCTGAACTCTGCTTGCGTCGTCTAAGTTAAACGCTCTCAAAATCAATCGTTCTGTTTCTAGTGTTGGCTGCATAAGGAAACACCTCGCAATAATTGATTTTTTTTTGAAATATAGGAAAGGATATGATTTTCCCATCCTCCCTCTATATTTTGTCGCGAAACGAAGCTTTGCCGCCAGAGAACGGCAAAGCCGTTTACGCTTGTCTTATCTTATTTTATAGGCTTAAGCTTCTAAATAGCAATGTGCGAATCGTCATGGGTATAAGCAGCACATATTCTTTGAAAGCGTTCACGAAATGACTGAATGTGACCGTTTGTGAAAATAATAGATAAAGAAACCATTTGACATCGCACTATTGACTGAATATAATCGATTTATAAACAAAACGTTCATAAACATTCATTTGATTGACTGGGTGATATCATAAACGATCAAATAGGCGGTGAGGAACATTTTTGGCGAGGAACGCAAAAATTTAATTTTAGCTTTAGTGGAAGAACAGAAACGTGTTGACTTGCAGGCTCTATGTGAAAAATTTCAAGTATCGGAGTCGACGATTCGCCGGGATTTGCGGGAGATGGAGGAAGCCGGACTGCTTAAGCGCACGCATGGCGGAGCGATCTCCATTCGCAGCGTTAACTTTGAACCTAGCTTTTCCGAGAAGGAGATTACATCAACGCAGCAAAAGAAAGCGATTGCAGCGAAAGCGGTTCAATGGATTAGCAATGGAGATACGATTTTGCTTGACTCAGGCACGACCACTTTTTATTTGATGCAGCAATTGACAGCGTTTACGAAGCTGACGGTTGTTACCAATTCGCTTATGCTGCCGCAGGATTTGGAGCTGCCGCCAGGCATCGATGTCATTGTACTGGGCGGGGCTTACCGGCCTGGCGTATTGTCATTGGTGGGGCCGATAACTGAGCGCAGCCTCGATTTCATTAAGGTTGATAAGGCATTTATAGCGACGAACGGCATGGACTTGGAGGAAGGGCTAAGCACGCCGAACGTGGTCGAGGGAGACATCAAGCGCAAAATGATCAAGCGCGCTGACCGCATTATTTTACTCAGCGACAGCAGCAAGGTCAATCAGGTCAGCTTCTCGCGCTTTGCTGATTGGAGCGATATTGATATATGCATTACCGATTCGGAGATGCCGGAGGATTTTGCCCGGAAGCTGGAAGAGCGAGGCGTAGAGGTGTATCGCACCTCGGAAGGAAAGGAGGCATAACAGCATGTCCAAGCAGCAAGTTATTACACTTACCTTGAATCCTTCCATGGACAAGACGATTATGCTTCAGGAGCTGAAGGTAGGAGGGCTCAACCGTGCAGAGGACATCCGTCTTGACCCTGGCGGTAAGGGCATCAATGTGGCGCGAATCGTTCACACCTTCGGAGCGAGCGTCACCGCCGCTGGATTCATCGCTGGCGGCATAGGCAAACGAATTATAGGGGAGCTGGACCGTTCGGGCATTCATACTGCTTTCGTTGAAGTGCCAGGCGAGACGCGGACGAATATGAAGCTTGTGGACCAGAAGCAGCGAACGACGACCGAGGTCAATGAGCCAGGCTTTACGGTAAGTGAGAGCCAGCTTTCTGAGCTTAACCAATTGCTTGATGAGCTGCTGCCGAAAGCGTCTGTCCTTGTACTTGGGGGCAGCTTGCCGAAGGGAGCACCACCTGAGCTGTATCATCATTTTATTATAAAAGCGCGCAAGCTGGGCGTACGAACGATTCTGGATGCGGATGGCGAGGCGTTGGTCACCGGGATTAAAGCGATTCCATTTGCTGTCAAGCCTAATCAGTATGAACTGGAGCAGCTTGTACAGCGCAAGCTGGACACGAAAGAAGAAATCGTACGGGCTGGAAAACAGCTGCTTGCTCAGGGGATTACGCTCGTTATCATTTCGATGGGCGCAGATGGGGCCATCGTCATGAGCGGTGAAGAAGCCTATATGGCCAAGCCGTTCCCTATTGAGGCGCTGAGCACAGTTGGCGCTGGCGATTCGATGGTAGCCGTGCTTGCGCAGGCGCTTTTGCAAAATAGCAGCCTTGAGGATGTAGCGAGGTGGAGTACGGCCGCAGGAACGATAACGGCTTCCAAAGCAGGCACCCAAGTATGCGAGTTCGAGGAAATTCGCAGCCGGGCAGGAGATATTTATATTCAAGCATTGTGATTATATCGAAGCGAATAGCGACATCATAAGGGAGGAATTGACATGAAGAAATTGCTGGCGGTAACTTCTTGCCCCACTGGCATTGCCCATACGTATATGGCCGCGGAATCATTGCTTAAAATGGCAGAGGAGAAAGGCGTTCCACTGAAGGTGGAGAAGCGCGGCGCGCTTGGGGTAGAGGATGAGCTCACACCGGAGGAAATTGCCGAGGCGCATGCGATTATTTTGGCAGCGGACACCGACGTATTGGAATCGCGATTTGCAGGCAAGCCGATCATTAAGGTTGGCGTTGCCGAAGGCATCCGTAATCCAGCAGGGCTGATCGAGCAGGCGCTTGCGAAAGAAGCGGCTCAGGCTGGGGCGGCTGCACCCGTGCAGGAGCAGACGAAAAAAGAGAGCAGCTCCGTTCGAACCGGTGCCTACAAGCACTTGATGACAGGCGTATCCAACATGCTGCCGCTCGTGGTGGCAGGCGGTATCATTATTGCCATTTCGTTTATCTTTGGCATAACAGCATTTCAAGAGGAAGGTACGCTTCCGGCTGCATTGATGAGCATTGGTGGCGGGGCGGCATTCGCCTTAATGATTCCGATTTTGTCCGGCTTTATTGCTTTCTCTATCGCAGACCGGATTGGTCTAGCGCCCGGGCTTGTAGGCGGCATGCTGGCAAGCCAGCTGGGAGCCGGCTTCCTTGGCGGTATTATTTCAGGCTTTCTTGCCGGCTATGTGGCAAAATGGTTGCGGCATGCGATCAAGCTGCCGAAATCACTGGAAGGCATAAAGCCGATCTTGATTATTCCCGTACTGTCAACGCTCATCGTCGGGCTGATGATGGTTTATGTTGTCGGAACGCCAGTGAAGACGCTGATGGATATTTTGACCACATGGCTGACGGGGCTGAATTCAACGAATGCGATTTTGCTCGGCTTGCTGCTTGGGGCAATGATGGCGTTCGATATGGGCGGTCCGCTTAATAAGGCAGCGTATACATTCGCTGTAGGCTTGCTCGCAAGCCACGTCTATGGCCCGATGGCAGCGGTTATGGCAGCGGGAATGACTCCGCCGCTCGGCCTCTGGCTAGCTACCGTCATTCGCAAAAACAAATTTTCCAAAGAAGAGCGCGATGCAGGAAAGGTGGCGGGAGTCATGGGGCTGGCCTTCATTACCGAAGGAGCGATTCCATTCGCGGCTGCTGATCCGCTTCGTGTCATTCCAGGCACAGTCCTCGGCTCAGCTGTAGCAGGAGCGCTGTCCATGGTATTTGGCGCGACGCTTCAAGCGCCGCATGGAGGGGCATTCGTACTCGCCATTCCTAATGCAGTGACCCATCTCGGCGCTTATGCCGCAGCGATTGTCATTGGTTCAGTTGTAACAGCTGTAACGGTATCCTTGCTCAAGAAAAATAAGCCGGCAGCGGCTTAAATCCCATCACATGGAGGTTATTACAATGTCATCCCAAACCTTATTAAACATAGAAACCATTATTCTTGATTCGACTGCTGGTGATCGTCAGGCTGTTATTAAAGAGCTTGCGGAGCGTCTGCAATCGGCTGGTTATTTGAACGATGAGGCTGCTTTTCTAGCTTCGGTTGAAGCGCGTGAGCAGCATGCCTCAACAGGCATTGGCTTTGGCGTAGCGATTCCACATGGCAAATCTTCTGGTGTCATCAAGCCTGGTCTGGCATTTGCCCGTCTAGCGCAGCCGATTGAGTGGGGTTCCCTTGACGGCAAGCCGGTCACTTCGATTATTTTGCTGGCGATTCCGGAATCGGATGCGGGCAAGGAGCATTTGCGGATTTTGGCCTCGGTATCGCGCAAGCTGATACACGAAAGCTTCCGCCAAGAGCTGCTGGATGGCCAAAGCGCCGCGGATATTTTGGAAACATTGGAAAGCGCCCTGTAAGCACAGCGAGACTAAAGGAGGAGACCGTGCGATGCAAACACGTGTATTGACGATTATAAATGAAGAAGGGCTGCATTTGCGTCCGGCCCAAGTGCTGGCTAATGCAGCAGGACAATTCGCAGCCGATATTTACGTAGAGGTGGCTGGCGGTGGAGAGGCTAATGCGAAAAGCGTGCTCGGCATCATTGCGCTCGGATTGGAAAAAGGCGCTGAAGTTAAGCTGTCGGCGGATGGCGAAGACGAGGAGCAGGCTGTCGCCAAGCTTGCTGAACTATTCGAGCAAGGTTTCGGAGAGCAATGAGCGAGCAGCACATTAAAGGAATTGGCGTTTCGGAAGGTATCCGCTTCGGGAAAGCCTTCATCTATGGCGCTCCTGCTGTAGAGGCGGCTTATCCCCAGCGGATTGAGCCGGAGCAGGTAGAGGCGGAGCTTGAACGTCTGGAGCAGGCGAAGCGCCAGTCGGCAGCAGAGCTGAATGCGATCATCGCCAAAACCGAGGCGAAGCTGGGGAAGGATAAAACGGCAATTATCGAGGGGCAGCTGAGCTTTCTGGATGATCCCGCCTTTTACGGCGATATTCGCGGTCAAATTAAGCGCAAGCAGGCGTCCGCTGAACAAGCTGTCCAAACCGTGATGGCCCAGCTTTCCGCGTTGTTTGAGAAGATGAACAATGCATACGTAAAGGAACGCATTCATGATGTGAAGGATGTTGCAGATCGGCTCATGAGTCATTTGCAGCAAGTATTTTATCCAGATCTGGCAAGTATTACAGAGCCCGTTATATTAGTAGCGGAAGATTTAACGCCTTCCGTTACCGTACAGCTTGACCGCAGCATTGTGCTCGGCTTTGTGACACGGGTTGGCGGAGAAACGACGCATACTGCAATTTTGTCCCGTTCGCTGGGCATTCCTGCGGTTGTTGGCATTGGCGCTGCTTTTGAGCAGCTGAGCCACGGTGATGAGCTAATTCTGGACGGTACGGACGGCGTTATTGTGTTAAATGCCGATGCTGCTACCCGTTCGGATTATGAAGCAAGGCAGCAGGAGGAGCAATCGGCGGCCGGGAAGCTTGAGAAATACAGGCTGCTGCCGGCAAAGACGGAGGATGGCAAGCTGATTGAGCTCGCGGTAAACGTCGGCATGCCGGAGGAAATGCGCGAAGGGCTTGTGGACGAGGCACATGGGGTCGGCTTGTTCCGAACGGAATTTCTGTTCATGAATGCGGACCGCTTTCCGGATGAAGAAAAGCAATTTGCTGTGTATAAGCAGCTAGCCGAAGCGTGGCAAGGCAAGCCGATCGTCATCCGTACGCTGGATATAGGTGGGGACAAGGAGCTGTCCTATTGGGATTTGCCGCATGAGGACAATCCATTTCTCGGAAATCGTGCAATACGCCTTTGCCTGAATGAGCGGGAGCTGTTCCGCACCCAACTGCGGGCGATTGTTCGTGCCAGTGCCTTCGGTACCGTTAAAATTATGTTTCCGATGATCTCCTCGATGCAGGAGTTCCGCGCTGCCAAGCAGCTGACGCTTGAAGTCATGGACGAGCTGAAGGAGCAGGGGATCACCTTTGATGAAAAACTGGAAATCGGCATTATGGCCGAGGTTCCGTCTGTTATTCAACTGGCGGACCGTTTCGCCAAAGAGGTTGACTTTTTCAGCATTGGCACAAACGATCTAGTGCAGTATACACTCGCTGTTGACCGCATGAACGAGAAGGTCGCGCACTTATATGATTATTTCCATCCAGCGGTTATCCGTTCGATTCACAGCCTCATCCAAGCGGCGCACAAGGAAGGCAAATGGGTCGGCATGTGCGGGAAAATGGCGGGCGATCCGCTTGCAGCACCGCTGCTGCTCGGCATGGAGCTCGATGAATGGAGCATGGATGCAGGTTCTGTCGCGAAGCAAAAGTTTACACTGTCCAGACTAAATGCGCAGGATAGCGCGCAGCTGCTAAGCGACGTGCTTGACCTCGATACGGCTGAGGAAGTTCGGCAGCAGGTGAAAGCTTTTCATGCTGCTAGATTTAGCGAGCAGCAGCACAAATAGGAAACAATCCAGGATACAAGCAAGCAAACGGGCATCATGCTAAAGGTAAATCACATACTAAATAGCTGCAAGTCAAGGATTTTGTTTGCAAAAGCATAAAAGCTGTGTATACCTTTTGAATAAGCCACCATTATACACTTTTCGTGTAAGAAGGTGGCTTATTTTATTCGTTGTAGCTGCGAAATCATAGCCTTTGGGAAAGTCTAGCAGTCCGTTCGCATTTTCATTCGTCCCTCGCTGCCAAGAGGAATACGATCCTTCATTTTGATCGCGTGGTAGAACCTTGTATTACACTCAGCGAATGTGGCTTAGCAAGCTTTGCTTTTTCCACGACTTGAAACAACCATATCCATCTGCGGATAAATAGAACTGGATTAAATTCTGGTAATACAAATAAATTATAAATGGCTATTGTAAAAAGAATGTTTTGAGACTATACTTTTCACATATCCAATTGAAAGCGGTATCAAAATCAATTTTCTGGTATCGATTCCATAATGAACAGGGTTGGAAATTCGAGGGTGAGTCCGCATCCATCAATCGGAAATGGTGTTTCGGATTTTACGAACTCGGAGAAAACAACTAAATGTGTCTGTAAATATGGTATCGATTCCATATTATTGATTTCACTCGAGAAAATGACAAGTGATCTGCTTATAAACATCTGTAAAGGTGGTGGTTAACCTCAATAGTAAGAAGCGAATTCTTCAAGCGAATGACTTAATGAAAAAGGGCCTGCATTAATGTAGCGAGTTTGGCAAACAACTGTACTCTAAACATTCATTATCGGGGGGAACAAAATCATGAGAATTAAGTCCTTGACAATTGCTTTGCTAGCCATTTTAGTCATCCTTTCCGTCACAGCATGCAGTCAAAAATCAAGCGAATCTGGCTCTAGTGGCAATGGAAATGACAATGCTGCAAACGGGAAAGTTAAATTAAAGATGTGGTACTGGAACGGGGCGATCTCGGATTCAACGATTGAGGCTGCAAAGGCGAAGTTTCCGAATATCGATCTTCAAGCGGAAAAGCTTCCATCCGGAGGTGACTTCTTAACGAAACTAAAAACAACAATTACGGGCGGCGATAACGGTCCTGATATTGTCACAATGGATAGTTGGATTTCCTCGATGTTAAGCTATAACGACAAATTCATAAATTTATACGATCAAGGAGCACGTAACATCCAGCCTCAATACTTGGATTGGAAATGGAAAATGGGCGCAACTCCTGATGACAAATATTTAATCGCCTTGCCTATCGACGTTGCTCCAGTCGTGCTTTACTATCGTAGCGATTTGTTTAAGGAAGCCGGCGTGGCAAGTACGCCTGAAGAATTCAAGAATCAAGTGAAAACGTGGGATGATTACTTTGATGTTCTCAAGAAAGTTAAAGACAAGACGGGATCGCAATCGGGGACTATCGTGGATATCTTCAGAAGCTTTTTCGGACAAAGCAGCCAAGCATTCTTCGATCAGGACGGAAAATACATTGGAGATCAGGCGCATATCAAGAGCGCTTGGGATTCGTCGGTTAAAGCCTATCAAGATGGATTGACGTTCCCTTTCTCAAGCGATTCCGAGAAAAACGCAGCAATGAACAACGGTAAAATATCTTCCTTCTCGGGGGCATCATGGGCTGTCGGTGACGTAATCGCGGCAGCACCGGATACGAAAGGAAAGTGGAATATCGCGTATCCGCCGGGTGGCGTGGGCAATCAAGGCGGCTCGTTCATGGGTATCTTGAAATCAACGAAATACCCGAAAGAAGCATATGAAGTCATCAAATTCCTCGTAAGCCCCGAAAATTTAATAGTAGGCTATAAGGAATTTGGTAACTATCCATCGACTCCGGAAATTTACACAAAGCCGGAAATGGTGAATGAAAATGCTTTCTTCGGGAATCAAGATCTGAGCACTGTGTTCGCCGATGCCGCAAAGGATGTTAAAGTGGCGCATACTGATACGAGAGATGACATGGTACTCAGCGAAATTACGAAAGCGCTCGGCACGGTAGACACACAGAAAATAGATCCGGAACAAGCATGGAATGAAGCTCAAGAACAAATTAAACGTCAGCTTTCGCGCTAATTGGTAATTACGCAATAAGGTAATATAATAGAGGATGCGGCAGGGGGCAAGCGTACCTTGCCCCCTGCCGCATCGGATTATCGGAGGACTAATATGGGAGGCCTTTTAAAGGAAATATACAAGAGCAGAATGCTTTATCTGTTTATTTCTCCATTTTATATCTTGTTCCTGATCTTTTCGGTGTTTCCTATTTTCTTCTCGATCTATCTCTCCTTTCATAAATGGGACGGGATCGGGAATATGACATCGGTAGGCTTTAATAATTTTACTTATATGCTTCAGGATCCGAATTTCTGGCAAGCTTTGATCAACAACGTAGCAATTTGGGTGTTGGCTAACGGTCCCATGCTTGCATGCGCCTTGATTATCGCATACGTGATTAATCTGTCGATCGTAAAATTCAAAGGGTTTTTCAGAATCGCTTTTTTTCTTCCGAATATTACTGCCATGGTCGCGGTTGTCATTATATTTCAGTCCATGTTCGGGAACGAGTACGGGCTGATCAACTTCTTCCTGGAAAAGCTAGGGCTGGATAAAGTGGCATGGTTTAATTCCAGCACAGGAGTTCGGGTTGTCATCGCACTAATGATTTCCTGGAGATATTTGGGCTATAATGCCATCATCTATCTCTCCGGATTGCAAAGAATTCCTAAGGATTTGTATGAAGCGGCGAATCTCGATGGGGCGACGATGGTACAGACCTTCACGAAGATAACTCTTCCGATGCTTCGCTCGATCATATTGTTTACGGTTATGATGTCGACGATCGGGGGATTCCAGATTTTTACCGAACCTCAGGTGCTCGCGGGAAATCAATCTCCGTATCCGGGATCGGAAACGATCGTACTTTACATGTTCCGAGAAGGTTTCGTTTATCAGAACTATGGATATGCGGCTGCCGTCTCGTGGGTTTTGTTTGTCATAATTGGACTTATATCCGTGTTGAACTGGAAGCTTTTCAATAAGTCTGATGATTGATGGAAAGGAGCGTTAAAGGTGACAGTAAAAAAAATATTCGTGCATACTTTTTTGTTAATCGGTGTTATATTTTCGATATTCCCCTTTTATTGGCTCGTGGTTATGTCAACAAATGAAACAAGTGCGATTTTTGCATTTCCTCCGAAATTGGTGTTCGGTGACTATTTCTTGATGAATTACCGTCACGTCATGGATAACATTAATTTTTATCGCGCGCTTTTCAACACCCTTTTTATTGCGATTGTAAGCAGCCTGCTCCAATTGTTTTTCAATTCATTGACTGGATTTACTTTCTCTAAATTCAAATTCCCGGGATCCAAGGTGCTCTTCTTTCTGATGATGGCAACGATGATGATTCCGGCTCAAATGCTGCTCGTTCCGCAGTTCATCATCATTAAAGAGATCGGATGGCTCGGAAGCTATAAAGCTTTGATCGTTCCGGGCATGGCAAGCGCGTTCGGGATTTTCTGGATTAGACAATACGCATTAGCCATTCATGACGATTTGCTCGAAGCTGGCCGCATAGATGGGTGTACCAAGTTTGGGCTATACTGGCGAATTGCTTTGCCGATTCTACGGCCGGCGCTTGCATTCCTTGCCATCTCGACCTTTATGGGGGTTTGGGAAGATTATTTATGGCCGTTAATTGTGTTGACAGATACATCAAAATTTACTTTAATGTTAACGTTGCAGCAATTAAAATCAGTTCATACCGGGGACTACTCGATGGTAATGACCGGAACGCTTTTGGCCACCATCCCGGTAATCGCTTTCTTCCTTATTGTAAGCCGTCAATTTATCGAGGGGATCATGGAAGGGGCGGTCAAAAGCTAGGAATGATTTTTAAAACAACCGTTTCAGCAATTACGAAAGCAGGGTGACGATGATGGCGCCGAAAATTAAGGATGTCGCCAAGTACGCGGGTGTTTCCGTTACGACGGTCTCGAGGGTACTAAACGGAGAAAAGTACGTAAAGGACGATCTGAAAGCCAGGGTTCAAAAGGCGATAGACGATCTTGGTTACTCGCCAAGTCATATAGCAAGAAGTCTCGTACGGAAGAAAACGAATCTCATCGGAGTGATTGTCCCCGATGTTACTTCAAGCTTCTATTCCACGATCCTTAGCACGATCGAGAAAACCGCGAGCCTAAACGATTATAATCTTTTGGTTTGCAACATCATCGAAGATACGGATAAAGAGCTTAAATATTTGCAAGTGTTCAAAGAAATGCGCGTGGATGGCATTATTATTATGCATGAGAAAATAAACGAAGAAATTCGCAAATTGTTAGACAAGTTGGGGATACCCATTATCTTCTCTAGCGTAAAGCCAACAGATCAACCCTTCATTTCAGTAATCATCGACGATTACTCGGCTGCATACGATGCAACGAGACATTTAATCGATCTCGGGCATTCGCGCATCGGTTTCATCGGTGGCGACATGAACGACGTGACATCGGGCCAGAACCGCTACTTCGGTTATATTCACGCCTTGTCAGACTTCGGAATCGAACAAATAGAAGGTCACATTCGGTTTGGCGATTACAAAACGCGTAGTGGATACGAGATGATGAAGGAAATTTTAGCTTGCCGATCCCGCCCGACGGCGATATTCGCGGTAAGCGACGATATGGCTGTCGGAGCCATGAACTGCATTAATGATTATGGGTTAACCGTTCCTGATGATATATCCGTTATCGGGTTCGACGGTAGCCAATTAACAGAGCAGGTGCGTCCGCGATTGTCATCCATGGAGCAACCTATCTTAGAGATGGGGAAAGTAACTGTAGACACGCTTCTAGATTTAATATCAGGCAACAAGGCGAAGCGTATAGATGACGTTATTCTTAAGCACATGTTAGTCGTCCGCGACAGCAGCAAGAAGTACGTCAACAGAGAGGATTAAACATAATAGGGACTGGAAGAGGGAGAATAAATTGAGAATGTTCGATGCTGTTGTGATTGGCGATGCCAATATCGATTTAGTCGTGCCGGGGTGCAATCAAGTTCCTCAACCCGGCCAGGAGATTTTAGTCGATAATATTGCAATGCACGTAGGCGGGGGAGCTGCATTATTCGCGGTCTCTCTTGCAAAACTAGGAATTCGAGTCGCATTTAACGGCGTATTGGGCAATGATACCCATGGCCGATATATTAGGGAACGTTTTGCCGAATATGGTATCGATACCAGAATGGTACAAACAAGCAAAGAGCATAATACGGGCATCTCGATTGCCTTTAATCCCGGATCGGATCGATCCTTCATCACTTATTGGGGATCCAATATAGAACTTCGGTTCGATAACTTGGATATCGAGCAAATTGTCCAAGGCAGTCATGTACACTTGACTGGTTATAAAGGGAAACGAAATCATGAACAATATATAACGTTGGTAAAGTCGCTTAAGGACAATGGAGTTACTTTGTCCTGCGATGTGGGCTGGGATGATTCCGGCGAATGGGATGGAGGAGTATTCGAATTAATGAAGTATTTCGACGTTTTCTTGATGAATGAGACTGAGTGTTTTCATTATACAGGCATGGAAAACCTAGGAGATAGTCTGAGATATATGAGCGCATATTGCAGCCATGTCGTAGTCAAGTTGGGAAAAGAAGGGGCCATTTCCGTTAAGAACGGAATCATCAAACGCCTTCCGGGTTATGTGGTTGAAGCAGTCGATACGACGGGAGCGGGAGACTCTTTTAATGCGGGATATTTATTTGGATTCTTGTCTGGCAAAGATGTCGAAACGAGCATGAGATACGGTAATGCCTGTGGGGCACTTTCTGTCAGCGGATTTGGCGGGAGCACGAATACGCCGACTTTCGATCAACTCGAACAATTTATTCGCGATCATCAAAATATCAAACAATCCATCCAGTCATGACAGACGGGAAAAGCGAGAAGTAAGGATGAAGAATCGAGGGCTTAATTCACCGCCAAATCGTTTATATTCATATCAATCCCTATGCTAACGCATTAAATGTTTGATGAGAATAGTTTTTTTAATAGGGAATGATTTTTTATGGATGGAGGACAATCGATGATACGTTTGAATCGTTATTGGGAGAACTTAACCGTTCTTCAAGTGAACAGAGAGGCTCCGCGGGCTTCCTATATTCCCTACGCGGGAGACGTTTCGGCGAAGTCAGGAAAGCGAGGGAAATCCCCGTTCTATCAAACTTTAAACGGGACTTGGAAGTTCCGATACTATAGCAGCGTCTTAAACGTGGATGAGCCATTCTACAAGGAAACGGCTGATACAAGCGGATGGGACGACTTGATCGTTCCGTCCTGCTGGCAAGTGAACGGATATGATCAGCTTCAATATACGAACATCGATTATCCTTTTCCTAACGACCCCCCATTCGTACCCAATGACAATCCGGCTGGGCTTTACGTTCGGGATTTCAATGTTGCGGATTGTTGGGAGGGCAAAGATAAGTACATTGTCTTCGAAGGGGTCAATTCCTGTTTTTACTTGTGGTTGAACGGACAATTTGCAGGTTACAGCCAAGGCAGCCGAATGCCAGCAGAATTTAACGTTTCTTCCTTTCTTAAGCCTGGGAAAAATAGGGTTGCCGTTATTGTATTGAAATGGTGTGATGGCTCGTATTTGGAAGATCAGGATTCCTGGCGTTATTCAGGTATTTTCCGTGATGTGTACATGCTTGCGCGCGATCGCGTTCACATAAGGGACGTGTTCAATAAGCAAAAGTTCGAAGATGGTTTTCGGAAAGCCGTTCTGACGACGGAAATCGAGACGAATGGGCACTTGAATGCATGCGCCGACCTAAAGGATGCCGCTGGGAAAGTCGTAGCTTCGGCCAAAGCCGTAGTCGAAGGTAAAGGGACTCTTCGGTTCGAGTTGGACTATCCGAATATGTGGAGCGCCGAGGCGCCTTATCTCTATGAGCTTTACGTTCGCGGCGGCGCCGAGGTACTGCGCTTTCCAGTCGGGTTCAGGCAAGTGACTGTCGAAGGTGGCGTGTTCTGGATCAATGGACAGGCCGTTAAGCTCAAGGGCGTCAACAGGCACGATTTCCATCCGGAGCTCGGACAGACGATTCCGGTAACCCATATGATCAAAGATCTTGTTTTGATGAAAAAACATAACGTGAATACAATCCGTACCTCTCATTATCCGAACGATACACGGTTCATGGATTTATGCAACGAGTACGGGTTTTACGTTGTGGATGAAGCCGATTTGGAATGTCACGGCATCGGAAACGACCACATAGAAGGATCGTCGCACACTCTATCCCGCGATCCCAACTGGAAGGCGGCCTTCATCGATCGAGCGGCCCGAATGGTAGAGAGGGACAAGAACCATCCGTGCGTCGTCATGTGGTCATTGGGTAACGAGGCGGGATATGAAGCGAATCACATCGCGATGGCTGAATGGATCAGAGAACGAGACCCATCCGTTCCTGTTCATTACGAAGGCGCTGCTCCACACTACAAAGGCAGTCCGAGAGTGGAGTGCCTAGACTTGGAAAGCCGGATGTATGCATCGGTTCAAGAAATTGAAGCCTACGCCAAGGACGAGAACAACATCAAGCCCCTTTTCTTATGTGAATACAGTCATGCCATGGGCAACGGTCCTGGGGATTTGAAGGACTATTGGGACGTCATATACCGTTATCCGAAGCTTATCGGTGGCTGCGTATGGGAATGGAACGACCATGGTATTGCGACGGAGACGAAGGACGGCACGCCTTTCTTTGCTTACGGAGGCGATTTCGGAGATAAGCCTAACGATGGAAATTTCTGCATAGACGGGCTAGTTACCCCGGACCGCAAGCCGCATACGGGCCTTCTAGAGTTGAAGAAGGTGCTCGCGCCTATTCGGATCGAGGGACACGATATAGAAGCTGGTCAGATTAAGGTGACTAACCTCTATGATTTTATCGACCTTTCCCATTTGAGCGTTATCTGGAAGGTAGAGCTGGACAGTCGGCTGATGCAACAGGGACAGCTAGATGTAGACGGAATAATGCCGCAAAACACTCGTCTTATGACACTGCCGTTTACTTTGCCTGAAAAGTTCTACGGACGCTATGTCCTTACTTTCTCCATCGTGCTGAAGGAGGAAACTCGGTGGGCCGAAGCCGGCCATGAGATTTCATTCGAGCAGATGGAATGGAGCTGCAATGAGCCGAGTTTGGCGTTCGACGATGACGTTCGACACATCTCTGTTAAGCCATCTCCCGCATTGCAAACGGAGGAGACGGGACGCTGGCTGACCGTCGAAGGCTTTGATTTCCGCCATGTGTTCGACATGGAGCTCGGAACCTTACGTCAAATTTCGAGGAACGGAGTGAACATGCTGGACGTGTCTTCGGAGTTTGCGATCTGGAGGGCGCCGACGGATAACGACATGCACGCGAAAGGGAAGTGGCTCGCGGAAGGCTATGACCGTGCCGCCATGAAAACGTACGACTGCGATTGGATTAAAATCGAGGACGGGGGTATCGAGCTAAGAAGCCGGTTTTCATTAGGGGCAGACAGCCGTGCATCGATCCTTGCAGGTGAAGCGCGCTGGAAGGTTAACGTTTCCGGGGAGCTGAGCCTTCACTTGAACGTAAAGGTTCAAGAAGGCCAGCCATACCCTTACCTTCCGCGGTTCGGCCTTCGCTTGACGATGCCTTCGGGAATGGAAGAGGTGGAATATTCGGGCTTCGGACCGCATGAGAGTTATATAGACAAACGCCAAAGCGTTAGGAGAGGCCAATTCCTTACGACGGTTGACGGGATGTTCGAGAATTACATCATGCCGCAAGAGAACGGCTCCAGATATGGTACGGAATGGGCAGTCGTGTCCAACGCGCAGGGCATGGGCCTTCGCTTCTCCGCACCAGATGGCTTCTCGTTCAACGTATCCCATTTCTCACCGGAGGACCTGACGGAAGCTAAGCACGATTGGGAGCTCGCGAAGAAGAAGAGAAAGGAAACGATAGTACACCTCGATTACAAGATGAGCGGTGTAGGATCGAATTCCTGCGGACCGGAATTGGCCGAGCCTTACCGTCTGAACGAAAAGGAATTCCAATATGAGCTATGCTTGATGCCCGTTTTTAAAGAAGATGAATAGAGGAACTTCCGAGGAGGAATTAACGAGTGAAATATATCCAAATCCAAGGCGTCGAAAAGAAGATTTCCCGATTGTTCATGGGGACGGGGGATTTAAGGAAGCTGGAGGAACCGCAACAGATCATGCTGGATGCGTATATCCAAGCTGGAGGCAACGCCTTCGATACCGCTCATCAATATCGAGGTAGGGAGCTCGTTCTCGGCCAATGGCTGGCTGAGAAGGGACTTCGGGAACGGATGGTCATCTTAACGAAAGGCGCTCATCACGATGACGGGAGCCCAGGACCTCGCGTGAATCCCCAGGCAATTCGGAAGGACTTGACGGAAAGCCTGGAGAGGCTAGGCACTGAATATGTCGATCTATACGCGCTTCACCGCGATGATCCGACCGTTGCGGTCGGCCCGATTATCGAAGAGTTGAACGAGCATATTCAAGCGAAGAGAATACGCGCAATTGGAGCCTCGAACTGGTCCTACAAGAGAATTCAAGAAGCGAATGAATACGCTGCTTACCGCAACTTGACAGGCTTTTCCTTCAGCAGCCCGAATCTGAGCCTGGCCAAGCCTCTCGAAGCCAGGTGGGAGGGTGCCATCTCGGCGGACGAGGAAACGTGCGAATGGCACGCCAAGACTCAACTGCCGTTGCTCGCTTGGTCCGCACAAGCGGGTGGATTCTTCTCTGGGAACTTCGCGCCGGATAAGCGGACGGACGAGGAAATGGTCAGGGTATACTACAGCGACAATAACTGGGAGCGGTACCGCCGTGCCGTGAAGCTGGCGGAAGAAAAGGGCGTTACTCCGATCCAGATTGCTCTATCGTACGTTCTTTACCAGCCATTTCCAACTTGTGCGATTATCGGTCCGCGCAATCCGGATGAGTTCCAATCCTCGATCGAATCAATGAATCTTGAGCTGAGCCCTCAGGAAGTCGAATGGCTAGATCTGAAAAAGGGGGATATAGCATTATGATCAGACATAAACTTGCAGCCCAGCTATTCACCTTAAGAAACGAAGTGAAGAAGGATTTCGAGGGTGTTCTTAAAGATTTACGCAAAATGGGATGGGCGGCCGTTCAAATCGATGGTCTACATGGATACCCCGCCCGGGATATTGCTGCGGTGATGAAGGAAGCAGGCTTGAAGACCGCCGGCATGCATGTCGGCTTGGAGCGGATGAAGCATGATCTGAATGCCGTGCTGGAGGAAGCCCTCCTGTTCGATACGAAAGATTTCATCTGCCACTCGCTGCCGGACGGTCTTCAAACGCCCGAAGGGTACGCGAGCGTAAAGAAAGACTTACTGGCTGTTGCCGCCAAAGTCGACGGCACGGGATATCGGGTCGGTTACCATAATCATGACTTTGAATTTCACACGACGATCGACGGGAAATTCGCACTGGAATATTTATTGGAGGATACTTCCATATATGCTGAAATCGATACCTATTGGGTTCTGAAGGCCGGCCATGATCCGTTATCATTTATCCGGAATTATGCTTTCCGTATGCCGATCCTTCATTTGAAAGACATGACCTCAGACGGCCGGCAATATTTCTCCGAGATTGGAAGTGGCCTCATTGACTTTGCGCCGATTTTGAAATGGGGACTGGAAAGCGGCGTTGAATGGTTTGCGGTGGAGCAGGACTATTGTCCGGGCAATCCGATGGATAGCTTGGCTACCAGTTTGGAGCATCTCTTGAAGCTTGAGAAAGTCCTTTGATTTAATATCCCGGGAAAAAGGTGAGGATAAACATGTTGTTCACAGAAAAGAAGCTGGAAGCGAGGCTTTTCGAATTAAGCGAAACCCGTTATCGCGACGTTATGCCTTTGGAGAGCTTTTCTGCCGTTGAAGACGAGGCCGGTGCAACGGGAGCCCGGCCGCCTGCCCAATCACCTGAGTTTGAATTAAAAACCGGCGAGACTTGGAAGGGACGCGACCGTTATATTTGGTTATCTAGTAACGTCGAGATTCCCAGGGATTGGTTAGGAAAAACCGTTCTCGGACGCTTCGACTTCGGAGAGACAGGCGGGGGAAACAACGACGGCTTCGAGTCGCTGCTTTACTGGAACGGCGCTCCATACCAAGGCGTCGATTCCAACCATCAAGAAGTATTCCTGCCGGATGAAGCTGTCGGGGCGGTTGGCAGAATGGACATCCGCTTATGGTCGGGTCTGGATGGCGGAGGCAAGCCGCGCGAAATGAAGCACACGGTGAGCCGGGCCGAGCTGTGCTGGTTGGACGAAAAAATCGACGATTTCTACTATACGGGCCGAGCTGTGCTGGAAACGATTCAAGCGCTTGGCCCCGCGCATCCCGATCGAGTGGGTCTCGTTAAAGCGCTTGACCGTGCTTTTCTTGTAGTGGATTGGTCCGAACCGGGTTCCGATACCTATCGCGAATCCGTTTACGAAGCTCGCGAGCAATTACTGGCGGAACTGAACCGTTTCGAGAAGCATCACCCCGTTACGGTTACAACCATCGGTCATACCCATATCGACGTGGCTTGGTTGTGGAGACTGAAGCATACGCGCGAGAAATGCGCCCGTTCGTTCTCAACCGTTCTTCGCTTGATGGAAAGGTTCCCGGATTACGTGTTCTTGCAGACGCAGCCACAGTTGTACGCCTACATCAAGCAGGATTACCCAGAGATTTACGAGCAAATCCGCGAGCGCGTGCGTGAAGGGCGTTGGGAAATTGGCGGAGGTATGTGGCTCGAAGCCGATTGCAACCTGACTTCTGGAGAATCATTGGTCAGGCAATTTCTGTTCGGAACCCGATTCATCCGCGAGGAATTCGACGTGGAAAGCACGTATTTATGGCTTCCCGACGTATTCGGATACAGTTGGGCATTACCGCAAATTTTGCGGAAATCCGGCTTCGATACGTTCATGACTACCAAAATCAGCTGGAACCAATTCAACAGAATGCCGCACGATACGTTCAAATGGCGGGGAATCGACGGATCGGAAGTGCTCACGCATTTCATCACGACGCCGGATGATTGGGAGGAAGCTAACTCCTTCTTCTATACGTACAACGGATTGGTCACGGCCAAGACGGTTAAAGGGGCTTGGGATGGCTATCAGGAAAAAGAAGTGAACCAAGAACTGCTCCTTTCCTATGGCTACGGAGATGGCGGCGGAGGCGTGAATCGAGAAATGCTCGAAATGCGTCGGCGGCTGGATAAGATGCCAGGCCTGCCGAACGTGAAGACGGGACGCGCGGATGAATACTTCGGGCGGCTGCAACAAACATTCAAGGAGACGGATCGCTACGTTCACACCTGGGACGGCGAGTTGTACCTTGAGTACCATCGGGGAACTTACACGAGCCAAGCTCACAATAAACGGATGAATCGGAAGCTGGAGCTTCTTTATCGTGAGACGGAATGGGTAAGCGCATTGGCCGGCGTTCTGAAAGGGAATTGGAGCGAGTACCGCCAAGAGAAGCTGAATCAGGGCTGGACGATTATCCTACGCAATCAGTTCCACGATATTATTCCAGGTTCCTCGATTAAGGAAGTTTATGAAGACAGCCGCGAGGAGTATGCCGAAGCGATGTCCATCGCAACGGACGTTTGGTACCAAGCGGCAGCCGTCGTAGGGGACCGGAAAACAGAAGGAACGTTTACCGTGCTCAATAGCTCTCCCTGGGAACGTAACGATTTGCTTGTCATCAAGGTAGACAACGTTCCTGCAGGAAGCGTCTGGACGGATGTGGAGGGGAATGACATATTATCCCAATACTCCGATGGCCGTTGGATTGTGGCCGCGTCCAAGGTGCCTTCGTTAGGATTCGCGGCCATACACTATAAGGCTGAATCGACGCAATTGTCCGTTGCCTCAGCAGATATTCCTTTCCAAAAGGAAGGACGCGTGCTGAAGACGCCTCATTATGAAATCGAGTGGAACGAAGCCGGACAACTATCCCGGATTTACGATCTGGACAATCGTCGGCACGTACTCGCACAACATTCCCTTGGCAACGTGTTGCAGGTGTTCGAGGATAAGCCGCTTAACTTCGAAGCTTGGGATATCGATATTTTCTACCAAGAGAAAATGCGAGAAATTTCCGAATTGGTTTCCGCGGAGCTTGTTGATGCTGGACCATTAGCGGCCGTCGTAGAGTTCAAATGGCGTTTCGCGAAGTCCGTGATCACGCAGAAAATGATGGTCTACGCCAGCAGCAGACGGATCGATTTCCGCACGCATATCGATTGGCAGGAGCATCAGCAGCTTCTCAAAGTCGCCTTCCCGGTAGACATCCGTTCAACGGAAGCCACTTACGATATTCAGTTCGGGAACGTCAAGCGTCCGACGCATTGGAATACGAGCTGGGATTGGGCACGCTTCGAGACGGTCGGGCACCAATGGGCCGACTTGTCCGAACGCGGCTACGGCGTGAGCTTGCTGAACGATTGCAAATACGGCTATGACATCAAGGATAACGTCCTCCGCCTGTCCTTGTTGAAATCGGCCATCAGCCCGGACCCGGATGCCGATATTGGAGAACACGAGTTCGTGTATGCTCTCTTCCCGCATGTAGGAGATTGGTATGCAGGCGGTACCGTGCAGGAAGCTTGGTCGCTCAACAATTCATTGACGGCTTATGAAGGAGCCCCCGTTAGGGACGCGTTCTCGCTGTTCCGCTTGTCCGCCTCTAACGTAATGGTGGATGCGGTAAAAAAAGGGGAAGATGGGGATCATCTCGTGCTGCGCATCCATGAATTCGCAGGCGTTCGGTCGATGGTCCGGTTGGACAGTGATTTCCGCATCGTTTCCTTGCAGGAATGCGATCTCATGGAAAAGCCGTTCGGTGCGGCTTTGTCTTCGGTTGCTGAGTTCGAGCTGAAGCCTTATGAAATCAAAACCTTTATCGTTCATCTCCAAGTCTGATTTTTCGAGCAAGGAAATGAGATTCGAGTCGGAAGCCCGTACGTTCCCTACGGAATTGCGGGCTTCCGCTTTATTCACCATTATAGGGAATCATCCAAATTTATAATAAACCGAGGTTTTGCTAATGAAAACCATTCGATTGACAATGGCACAGGCATTGCTTAAATTTCTGGATCAACAGTACATTTCCGTAGATGGAGAAGAAACCAAATTCGTCCGGGGAGTCATGGGTATATTTGGACATGGCAACGTGATCGGAATTGGCGAAGCGCTCGAACGGGAATCCGGCAAGCTGATTTTTCTGCAAGGCAAAAACGAGCAAGGGATGGTTCATGCCGCGACGGCGTATGCCAAGCAGAAGAACCGTCTGCAAATATTCGCTTGCACGACGTCAATCGGTCCCGGTGCTCTGAACATGATCACCGGCGCTGCAACCGCTACGGTAAACCGTATCCCGGTTCTGCTTCTGCCGGGCGACAACTTCGCCTCCCGTCAACCAGATCCCGTTTTACAGCAATTAGAAGTACCCAGCGACTATTCGATATCAGCGAACGACCCATTTAAGTCGGTTAGCAAGTTCTGGGACCGCATTGTCCGTCCGGAGAAGTTGATGTCCTCGCTGCTTCAGGCGATTCGTGTGTTGACCGATCCCGCGGATACCGGCGCCGTAACGTTGGCTCTGCCGCAAGATGTTCAAGCGGAGGCTTATGATTATCCGATGGACTTCTTCGACAAGAGAGTTCATAGACTGGATCGCCGTCCGGCTGCGCCTCAGGCTATTGAGCGAGCCGTTGAACTGATCGCAAGCAAGAAGAAACCGCTCATTATCGCAGGTGGCGGTGTTCATTATTCCGGAGCAGAAAAGGAACTGCTGGCATTCGCTGAAGCTTTCGGCATTCCGATAGCAGAGACGCAAGCAGGCAAAAGCGCGGTTCCTTGGAACCACTCTCTCAGCCTTGGAGGGGTTGGCACTACCGGCACCTTGGCAGCGAACCGGATTGCGGCGGAAGCCGACTTGATTATCGGCGTTGGCACGCGTTATTCCGATTTTACGACGGCTTCCAAATCCGCTTTCCGCTCCCCGAACGTCGCTTTCCTGAACTTAAACGTAAGCGCGTTCGACTCGATCAAAATGCAAGCGGAGTTTGTGACCGCGGATGCTAGGGTATCGATCTTAGCCCTTCATGAGCAACTGTCGCAAAGCGGTTATCGTTCTGGATACGAGGAAGGTTACGTGAAGGGGCTCAAAGCTGAGTGGGACGGAGAGGTCGACCGTCTTTATTCGCTGGAGAGCTCCAAAGGCTTCACGCAGACGCGTGCTCTTGGCGTCGTCAACGGGTTCATCGGTTCGAAAGACGTCATCGTCGCGGCCGCAGGAAGTTTACCGGGCGACCTGCACCGGGTGTGGAGAACGACCGAATCGAAAACTTATCATATGGAATACGGCTTCTCCTGTATGGGATACGAGGTCAGCGGTGCTTTCGGCGTAGCGCTCGCGGAGCCGGAGCGTGAAGTCTACGCGGTCTTAGGCGACGGAAGCTACCTAATGCTTCATTCGGAGCTCGTGACCGCCATTCAGGAAGGCGTTAAGTTTACTGTTCTGTTGTTCGACAACCACGGCTTCCAATGCATTCATAACCTCCAGCGCGGACACGGAAGTGACGGCTTTGGCAACGAGTTCCGTTTCCGTTCCAAGGAAACGGAACGTTTGAACGGCAATTATATGCCGATCGATTTCGCAGCCCATGCTCGCAGCTTGGGTGCCGCTTCCTATACCGCACGCAATGCGGAGGAATTGGAACAGGCGCTCAGTCAGGCGAAAGCCGAGCAAGGGCCTGTCCTAGTCGAGATTAAGGTACTGCCAGGCACGAACACTGGGGGCTACGATTCTTGGTGGAATGTTGGTGTGCCGGAAGTGTCTAAGGATGACAAGGTATTAAAGGCGCATGCCGAGATGCAGAAGCGGATTCAAGCGGCACGGCCTTACTAACGGACAAGAAAGAAGGGATCTCGATGATGCCCGTAACATTCGCATCCGGCAAATCGCTCGATTTCGTGGCGATCGGCCGTCTATGCATCGATTTGAATGCGAACGAAATCAATCGTCCGATGGAAGAGACGATGACTTTCACTAAATATGTCGGTGGTTCCCCCGCCAATATCGCTATAGCCATGTCCCGCTTGGACATGAAGTCGGCCTTTATCGGTAAAGTGGCCGACGATCAAATGGGACGTTATATCCTCCAATATTTACGCGACAATGGCATCGGAACGTCAAACATCATAACGGATCGGACCGGGGCCGTGACCGGCCTGGCTTTTACGGAGATTAAAAGTCCAGAGGACTGCAGCATCCTTATGTACCGGGATAACGTAGCCGATCTGTTGCTTGAGCCAGCCGAAGTGGACGAATCGTTGATCGCCGCAAGCAAGGTGCTTCTTGTATCCGGAACGGCTCTCGCGAAGAGTCCTTCGCGGGAAGCGGTGCTGCTGGCTCTCCGGTATGCGCGCAAGCATGGCACGAAGGTCGTATTCGACATCGACTACCGACCTTATACTTGGCATAACCCGCAGGAAACGGCGATTTATTATCACGCCGCTGCGGAGAAGAGCGACATTATTATTGGAACCCGCGAGGAGTTCGACATGTTGGAGCAGTTCGACGGCAAGGCCGAACGAAGCGACGAAGTGACGGCCGCGCAATGGTTCGACCACTATGCGGAAATCGTCGTCATCAAGCACGGCAAGGACGGCTCGATAGCTTACGCCAGAGACGGAAGCTCACACAGGGGTTCGATTTTCCCCGCGAAGGTCATCAAAACTTTCGGAGCGGGCGACTCTTACGCCGCAGGTTTTATTTTCGGACTCATGAAGGGATGGAGCATCCGCCACAGTATGGAATTCGGCAGCGCGTGCGCTTCCATCGTCATATCCAGCCACAGCTGTTCGGATGCCATGCCGACGTTTATACAAGTAGAAGAATTTATGCGAGAATCTGAGGAAGCTTAAATTGAGAGGAGAATACCCAATATGACCCAAACCAACGCGCATGTAGCGATCACAAATTTCATCGGCGGTCGATGGGTTGCTTCCGCTTCGGGCATGACCAATGCGGTATTCAATCCGGCTACCGGCGAAACGATCGCCCAAGTTCCCCTGTCTTCTAGGGAGGATGTTGACGCAGCCGTGCTGAACTCCAAAGAAGCTTTTGCCTTATGGAGTCGAACGGCTGTTCCGCGCAGAGCGCGAGTCCTGTTCAAGTACCAGCAGCTGCTAGTCAACAATTGGGAAGAGCTGGCCCGGATCATCACCATGGAAAATGGCAAAAATTACTCGGAAGCTTACGGAGAAGTCCAACGCGGCATTGAGTGCGTGGAGTTCGCGGCCGGAGCGCCTTCGTTAATGATGGGGAAGCAGCTCTCCGACATCGCCACGAACGTTGAATCGGGCATGTTTCGCTATCCAATCGGCGTTATAGGAGGCATTACGCCGTTTAACTTCCCGATGATGGTTCCTTGCTGGATGTTTCCGCTGGCCATCGCTTGCGGAAATACCTTCGTGCTCAAGCCATCCGAACGCACGCCGTTGCTTGCAAACCGCTTGGCTGAGCTATTCAAAGAAGCAGGTTTGCCGGACGGGGTTCTTAACGTGGTTCATGGAGCGAACGACGTCGTGAACGGGCTCCTCGAGCATCCAGATGTTAAAGCGATATCGTTCGTCGGCTCCCAACCGGTTGCGGAATACGTGTACAAAACCGGGACCGCTCACGGTAAAAGAGTTCAGGCGCTCGCTGGCGCCAAAAACCACAGTATCGTCATGCCGGACGCCGATTTGGACGGTACGGTGCAGCAAATCATAAACGCTGCATTCGGATCGGCGGGCGAGCGATGCATGGCCTGCGCGGTCGTAGTAGCCGTTGGCGAGGTTGCGGATCCGCTCATCGAGAGGCTGGTTGATGAGGCCAACAAACTGACGATTGGCAACGGGATGGATAAAGACGTATTCCTGGGTCCCGTAATTCGCGGTCCCCATAAGGATCGCGCGCTGGATTATATCGAAGCGGGCGAGAACGAAGGGGCCTCATTGCTCCGCGACGGCCGCACCGATACGGTAGTCAACGGCGACGGTTACTTTGTCGGACCGACGATCTTCGATAACGTGACGAGCGAAATGAAAATATGGAAAGACGAAATCTTCGCTCCGGTTCTATCGATTGCTCGAGTTAACACATTGGAGGAAGCGATCGAACTCTCCAATCGGTCCGTTTTTGCTAACGGCGCTTGTCTATTCACCCAAGACGGCAGCAACGTTCGGAAATTCCGCGAAAACATTGATGCCGGAATGCTCGGCATTAATCTAGGCGTACCCGCGCCGATGGCGTTCTTCCCGTTCTCGGGTTGGAAGAAATCGTTTTATGGCGATCTGCACGCCAATGGTACTGACGGAGTGGAATTCTATACGCGCAAGAAAATGGTAACGGCCCGCTGGTAAGCGGGAGTCTCGACTGGAGAGGGAAGGAGTGAATCCCATGGCTCTGGTATCGATGAAAGCGACGCTGCAAGAACCATTAGCCAGACAATACGCGGTTGGTCAGTTCAATCTGAATAACCTTTAATTCACGCAGGCAATATTGCTGTATTGGTGCCAAGGGGCTACCACTCGGTATACGCCCCTCCGGGCTATGAGGTTTATTATTTGAACGTCATGGCAGGGACGAAGAGATTGTGGAGGATCCACAATGATAAGGATCACGCCTGGTTGGCAAGAAAAAATTCATGAGACAGAAATCGATGATCGCAGGAATTATGAATTAAACGATCAGCGCAGAAGCGAGGGGCCCCTTTGAATTTAATTCAAAGATTAACAAGCCCACAAGGACGCACTGTCGTACGTAGTTTGACAAAAACAGTATTAGGAGCAGCGTAACGCGTCTCCGCTCACACGGTTCCTGCTGCAGGAACCGTGTGAGCGGAGACGTTTTTCTTTTTGTTAAAAATTAAATTTTACATTTGTTCATTATTTGATGAGTGATAGACAGCGTAAATGGGTAAAATATTAAAATAGTTGGTGAAAAGGTGGGATTCGGTGTTTCTTGTCTTCATTAATGAACATAAGTCCATATGTATATTTACATATGATCAAATTCATGCTAAACTAAGTTTGTATTTGAGGAATTCGTATATGGGGAAGGGGAACAGGTCATGTTAAATTTGTCTGGAATGATTGATCATACGCTGCTGCGTGCCGACGCGACAAAAGCAGAGATCGCTAAGCTGACGGAGGAAGCGAAACAATATGAATTTGCTTCGGTTTGTGTAAATCCGACTTGGGTCGCTTTTGCGGCTGAGCAGCTAGCCGGAAGCAAGTCCAAAGTTTGCACGGTTATCGGCTTTCCATTAGGGGCATCGACGAGCGCCGTTAAAGTTTTTGAAACGAGCAACGCGATTGCAAATGGTGCAGATGAAATTGATATGGTCATCAATATTGGCGCCTTGAAAGATGGCAACGATGACTATGTGGAGCAGGACATTAAAGCAGTTGTTGATGCGGCTGCAGGCAAAGCGATTGTGAAGGTCATTATTGAGACAAGCCTGCTCACCGATGAAGAAAAGGTTCGTGCATGCGAGCGTTCAGCGAAAGCCGGGGCTGATTTCGTAAAAACCTCGACAGGCTTCTCCACTGGTGGAGCGACAGCTGAAGATGTAGCGCTCATGCACAAAGCAGTCCAAGGCAAGCTCGGAGTGAAAGCATCGGGCGGCGTACGCGGACTTGAGGATATGAAAAAAATGATCGAAGCAGGCGCAACTCGCATTGGCGCAAGCTCTGGTGTAAAAATAATGCAGGGCGAGCAATCCAGCGCCGCTTATTAATGAAGTAACCATAGAACACGGTGCTGCTCCTTTCCGAAGGGGCGGCCCGCTTTTCACGGTAAATACAAGAGCGGAGGCATCAACATAGCTTTGTAAGCGCTCTATTCAGCCAGTCAACTTCCATAATCATGAAAAAATAGGAGGCGGCAACTATGAAATACATCGTAGCTTTATTAGGCCTGCTGGTTGTGCTAGGATTGTCCTATATCGTCAGCAACAATAAGAAAAATATTCGTTTCAAGCCGATTGCCATCATGATCATTTTGCAGGTGGTTCTTGCCTTTGTCCTATTAAATACGATTGCGGGCGCGACCTTGATTAAAGGTTTTTCCGGCGTATTTGAACAGCTGCTTTCCTACGCGCAGGAAGGAATCAACTTTGTATTTGGCGGTATTTTAAATGAAGGACAATTTTCCTTCTTCCTGTCGGTACTGCTGCCCATCGTCTTCATATCCGCGCTAATTGGCATTTTGCAATACTTAAAAATCCTTCCTTTTATCGTAAAGGGCATCGGATTTGTGTTAAGCAAAGTGAATGGCATGGGCAAGCTGGAGTCTTATAATGCGGTTGCTTCAGCTATTTTAGGCCAATCGGAAGTATTCATTTCGGTCAAAAAGCAAATTGGCCTGCTGCCGAAGCATCGCCTGTATACGCTGTGCGCCTCGGCGATGTCCACCGTATCGATGTCGATCGTCGGCTCGTATATGCAAATTTTGGACCCGAAATATGTCGTGACCGCGCTCGTACTCAACCTGTTCGGCGGCTTTATTATCGCTTCGATTCTTAATCCGTATACGGTAGAGGAAGGCGAAGACGTGCTGCAAGTACAGGAGGAGGGGGAGAAGCAGACCTTCTTCGAAATGCTGGGTGAATATATTATGGACGGCTTCAAGGTTGCGATTATCGTCGCCGCGATGCTGATCGGTTTTATTGCCCTCATTGGCATGGTCAATGGTTTGTTTCTTGGCATTCTCGGTATTTCTTTTCAGCAAATCCTTGGATTTATTTTCGCTCCTTTCGCTTTTATTATGGGAGTACCGTGGAAAGATGCCGTTGATGCGGGAAGCATTATGGCCACGAAAATGGTATCGAATGAATTTGTAGCGATGCTCGAAATTAGCAAATATCCTGATCTTTCGGCCAAAGGAGTCGGCGTCGTATCGGTGTTTCTCGTTTCTTTTGCGAATTTCTCCTCCATCGGCATCATTGCAGGCGCGGTAAAAGGCTTGCATGAGAAGCAGGGCAATGTTGTTGCGCGCTTCGGCATGAAGCTGCTTTATGGCGCAACGCTCGTCAGCGTGCTGTCGGCGACGATTGCAGGGATTTTCATTTAGACGAAGCAACTAAGTAACTAATTAACGAAGCAGAGGAGATATTTCAATGAGCGTTCATATTAATGCACAGCAGGGCGACATCGCCGAAACGATTTTATTGCCAGGCGACCCGCTAAGAGCGAAATATATTGCGGATACGTATTTGGAAAATGTAACATGCTACAACGAAGTGCGCGGTATGCTGGGCTTTACAGGAACGTACCAAGGCAAGCGTATTTCCGTGCAAGGAACAGGCATGGGCGTACCTTCCATCAGCATTTATGTCAATGAGCTCATTCGTGAATATGGGGTGAAAAATCTCGTTCGTGTCGGCACATGCGGCGCCATGCAAAAAAGCGTAAACGTGCGTGAGGTTATTTTGGCGCAAGCGGCTTGTACAGATTCCAGCATGAATCGCCACGTATTCGGCGGCTATGACTTCTCGCCAATTGCCAGCTTTGAGCTGCTAAAGGCGGCTTACGAGCGCGGCGTAGCCAAAGGCCTCAAGCTGCATGTCGGCAATATTTTCTGCTCGGACAGCTTCTATCGGGATGATAAGTCCATTGTCGAGAAGCTGATGGAGCACAATGTGCTTGGCGTTGAGATGGAAACGACGGCGCTTTATACGCTCGCTGCAAAATATGGCGTCAATGCACTGACGATTTTGACCGTAAGCGACCACCTGCTGACGGGCGAGGAAACGACTTCTGCTGAAAGACAAAGCACATTTAATGACATGATGGAAGTGGCGCTGGAAACGGTAACTTCCCTGTAATAGGCAAGGTAGCCTGGCTTATAGCTATTATTTTAAATCGTGAGGAGAATGCAGCATGAGAATGGTAGACCTAATTGAGAAAAAACGCGATGGTGCAGTGCTGAGCGCTGAAGAAATTAACTTTTTTATTCAAGGATATACGAAAGGCGAAATTCCTGATTATCAGGCCAGCGCAATGGCAATGGCGATTTTCTTCAAGGATATGACGGAGCAGGAGCGCGCTGATTTAACAATGGCAATGGTTAATTCCGGCGATACGATCGATCTGTCGGCCATTGAAGGCGTGAAGGTAGACAAACACTCCACTGGCGGTGTTGGCGATACGACGACGCTCGTTCTAGCCCCACTCGTTGCAGCGCTGGATATTCCAGTTGCGAAAATGTCGGGACGCGGCCTCGGCCACACCGGCGGAACGACAGATAAGCTTGAAGCGATTGCTGGCTTTCACGTTGAACTGGAGAAGGAAGAATTCGTTCGTCTCGTGAACAAGGATAAAATCGCGGTCGTCGGCCAATCCGGCAACCTGACGCCAGCTGATAAGAAGCTGTATGCGCTGCGCGATGTTACAGCTACCGTCAACTCCATTCCGCTAATCGCAAGCTCGATCATGAGCAAAAAAATCGCTGCCGGCTCCGACGCTATCGTGCTTGACGTGAAAACAGGCGCAGGCGCCTTCATGAAAACGGTAGACGATGCGAAGGAGCTTGCGCACGCAATGGTGAGCATCGGCAACAACGTTGGACGCAAAACGATGGCGGTCATTTCCGACATGAGCCAGCCGCTGGGCTTTGCAATCGGCAACGCTTTGGAAGTAAAGGAAGCGATTGATACGCTGCAAGGCAAAGGTCCAAAAGATTTGGAGGAGCTTTGTCTGGCGTTAGGGCGTCAAATGGTCTATTTGGCGAACAAAGCAAGCTCGCTGGAAGAGGCGGAGGAAATGCTGAAGGAAGTTATTCGCAATGGCAAGGCGCTGGAGAAATTCAAAGTGTTTATTGCCAATCAGGGCGGCGACCCTTCGGTTGTTGACCATCCGGAGAAGCTGCCGCAAGCGGCTTATCTGATCGAAGTTCCAGCGAAGCAGGATGGTGTCGTAGCAGAGATTGTTGCGGACGAAATCGGTACAGCAGCGATGCTGCTGGGCGCAGGACGCGCGACGAAGGACTCGGAAATCGATCTGGCAGTAGGCCTGATGCTGAATAAAAAAGTCGGCGACACCGTCAAAGCCGGCGAATCGCTCGTAACCATTCATGCCAATCGTGAAAATGTGGACGATGTGCTCGCGAAAATATATGACAATATCCGTATCGGCGATAAAGTCGAAGCTCCTGTCTTGATCTACGGAACTGTAACCGAGTAGAAATAAAGCCATTTGGATATAAAATGGAAACCGCCATCCGGGTGCAAGTGCTGCCGGGATGGCGGTTTTTGTGCTGCTTGGAAACGGCTGGGCAACTGTTTATAAACGGTTTATAAGGTCAAGTAACCGAAATGCTTAACCTACAAATACTTAACAACTAAAATATTTGACAATAAGGTAAAATGCCCTTATTATATGTGAGGGGACAGATGTCCATTGGGAAATAAGTATGTAAGTCATCTTGTGTTGATAGGCTAGAGGGGGAGAATAAATGTCGCAAACAGCATCGAAGGGCGGCGCAGAGCCTGAATTCCGCTTGGCAAGCATCATCGTACCGATGATCGCCATTATTTCAGGCATATTTATGGTTATTTTGGATTCAACAGCGATGAATGTCGCGTTGTCCAGGCTCGTCATTGATTTTAATACCGATTTGCCAACGATTCAGTGGACGGTAACGGGCTACATGCTGGCGACGGCGGCGGTCATTCCGCTCTCGGGCTGGCTTTCGGATCGTTTTGGGGCCAAAAATATATTTTTGGGCTCGGTTGTAGCCTTCACCTTGGCATCCTTGCTATGCGCATTGCCTAGCAGCGCCGAGTGGCTCATTGTATTTCGGATTATTCAAGGCCTCGGCGGCGGCTTCGTTATGCCGGTTGCTATGGCTTATGTATTTCGGCTAAGCCCGCCGAATAAGGTGGGGCAAGTTATGGGGATGATGGGCGTGCCGATTTTGCTCGCGCCTGCGGTTGGTCCGATTTTGGCCGGCTGGCTCGTGGAATATCATTCCTGGCACTGGATATTTCTGATTAACATTCCGGTCGGCATTTTCAGCCTTATATTCGGCCTTTGGAAGCTGCCGAAGACGGAGCGCAAGCAGGTAACCGGCATTGATATTCCGGGCATGATTTTAGGGCCGCTTGCTTTTGCTTCCTTATCTTATGGGGTTACGCAAGGCGCGGAAAGCTGGTCGTCCGATAAGACGATTGGCGGGCTTGTTATCGGCGGTATCGCGCTCATCGCGTTTATTATCGTAGAGCTGCGGTCAAAAACGCCACTGCTGGAGCTTCGCGTGTTCCGCTCGGTCGACTTCTCGTTCAGCATTTTTGTGCAGTGGCTGCTGCAATTTTCACTTTTCGGCGCGATTTTCCTGCTACCGCAATTTTTACAGCAGGCACGCGGCTACGGCGCCTTTGATACGGGGCTTACGTTGTTCCCACAGGCGCTTGCTTCCGCATTTATGATGCCGATTGGCGGCTATTTATTTGATAAAATCGGGGTAAGATGGCTTGTCGTTATCGGCCTCAGCCTCGTATCCGGCGCGATATTTCAATATACGCAGGTTGATTTGACGACTGAGGGCAGCGACTTGCTGCTTCCGCTCATTATGGCGGGCATGGGCTCGGGCCTTATGATGATGCCGCTCAACTCGCATTTGTTGCAAAAAGCGCCGCGTGACCTCGTCAGCCGGGTAACATCGCTGACAAGTGCTTTGCAGCAAGTTGTTAGCTCCTTCGCGGTTGCTACTTTAGTTACGGTGCTCTCGTCACGAGTTAAGACGCTTATTGTAGATCAACAGCTGCCGCTTACTACGCCTGCAGAAGTACAGAAAGCGACGCTTGCTGTAGCGCCGGAAGCCTTCGGCTATACGTTCGGTATTATGCTAGTCATTGCCATCGTCGGCATTTTCCTCGGCTTGTTCCTGCGCAGAGTGAAAGTACAGGCTGGAGCAGAAGAGCAGAAGAGCAAGCAGGAATTGGGGCTTGAGGGACTGCATTAATTCAATTCAATTCAATTCAATCTAGCTTACGTCAGACGCCTGGTTCGCCAGCGGCGGTCTGGCGTCTTTTTTTATTGTTCAGTTGAACAGCCTGCGAAAATTGTAAGTGTTGCATTTGCCGGTCAAAATGGGATACGTTTTGTACTTATTACGTAGTCATGTTCCGCTGCCCACTTCACAAGGCCATTCCAGAAATTTTCACAAGCTGAAATGATCTTTGGAGGTTCTGATAACTCACCAGACATAACCATTCGCACAACATTGTCAAATCCTTCTGGACGACAAGGCAGTTCTAATGCCTCTAGTAGAACCATTGAGCCAGTCGAGAAGAGTTTTTGGTTGTGTAACCCGACTAACATAGCTCCGTATTGGGCAAACTCCACTGCCAAGTATGGCAAGTAGGTGTAGGAGCCAGTTATACTGACGTTTCTAAGTTTCCCAACAAATTCGTACATTTCCCCTACAAGGACTTCGTTGATTGAACACCGGAAATCTTCCCTTGCTGGTGATTTGGCAGCTTCCTTCAATCTTGGGAAAAATCCTTTGGGATCATATAAGCTAAGTTGAGAAAAGAATGGCCCATGCGTCAATGGCCAACTTCCTTCAACAGTAGAGGCGGTTTTAAGGAGAACGTCCTCCCTACAAATGCCGACTTCTGCTTTCCAAGGCCCCGCCGACCATTCATAGCTAAAATCTACGGGTTCGCTTGATTCACTTAGTACGCAAAACATCTCAATGTCTGAGAAAGGGCCGTCTGTGCCTCTGGAAACAGAACCGTATACTCCAATGGCAACGATTTTTTCTCCGTACACCTCGTGTAATCTCGAAGCAATTTCGTGGCAGGTTTCAAGTCTTTCGTTTCGAGAAATATTTACAGGTCCATTCATGTGCATTAGCGTGTCTCTCCCTTTGATTTATTTGGGTGAATATTCACTAACACATGGATGGAGGACCTCGGGCTTAACGGGGGACTATTTTTGGATGCATTTGATTTCCTCCTACAAATTTTTTATGGTAATTGTACCCAATAAAATGAGTTTTCGCAAGGTGTGAAGGGGGCTCTCGATGTCGCCAGTTCCTTGTCGATCTCTACTATAGCTGCCCGAGCTGCCCGGCAGGATAATGAATATGCTTCTAGAATTATAGTTGTAGGAAGGTAGTTCAATTTTTAGACTGAAAGGGTAGGAGAAAATGGTTGAATACAGAATGGCAGCTCCGAATGAGCGTGATGAATACATAGATTTAGCCAACTATGCTTTTAGCTTAGATTTTGAAACTCTGATGCCCAAAGCGTATGAAAAAAGCGTAGATTCTTCAGCGATGCATATGGTTGCTGCGGATGAGAAAGGCAGGCTGCGCGCACAGGTGGCCGTTTTTCCAGAGCCTATGACGGTATGCGACTATACGCTGCGAACCTGCTATTTGGGTACCGTATCGGTCCATCCTCGTGCGCGTGGCGAGGGGCATATGAAGGTGCTCATGAACATGTGGCTTGAAAAACTGCGCGATACGTATGATATGGTCGTATTATATGGCCAACGACAACGATATGAGTATTTTGGCTTCACTCTTGGCGGTGTAAAGTTCAAGTATTTCGTGGGAGAGGCCAATGTGCGCCATGCCTTAGGACAGGTGAACGACACAGGAATATCCTTCTGCCCGTTATTCGAGATTGAAGGAGCAGAAGCCTTTGCGCATAGCATGAACACCTCGCGGCTTGCTTATGTTGAACGGAACGTACAGCAATTGCCACTTATTTTCAACACTCTTCATCAAAATGCGCTGGGCGTCCTGGATAATGGTAAGTTGATCGGGTACTTGATCGTAAACGAAGCAGGCGATGAAATATCTGAATTCGCGATGGAAAATAAGGACGATATTTCGCGGACTATCAAGGCTTATATGCAATATAGCAGAGCAGAGCGGATTTCTATTTTTACGCCAGAATATGACATTTATCTGAATTCGACTCTGGGCAGCCTTGCTGAAGACTATGTTATCGAGACATCCGACATGTATCATATTCTGGATTTTGCCAATGTATTGAAGGCTTATCTGACTCTTAAGTTCAAGACCACAGGGATTGTCCAGGGGGAGTTCTCCGCAGTCATGGACGGTCAACCGATTACTGCGCGAGTGGATGCGAGCGGCGTGACTGTCGAGCGTTCTGCTAAGCAAGATGCAGTTGTCCTTACTAAGCAGCAGGCTCAGGCGCTTCTGCTTACACAGCACAGTCGTTATATGGCAGTTACTGCGCCCGCAGGATGGTTTCCACTACCGATATTCTGGTACAAGATTGATAAATACTGAGACAATTTGAATGGGAATCTGTTATATACCGGTGCCATTGCAGAACAAGAAACAGTATCATTTAGAAACTACATATCTAACGAGAATCTTCTTGAATATACAAATAAGATGTTAGAGTTAGAGCAAAGTAAACTATTAAAGGGAGTAAATCGTGTGATTTCGGCTTGGAAAATGAATTCAAGGAAGCAGAGTTCAAGAAACGTGATGAAAATCTCTACTACGTAAGTTTACCATTTTCAAACCAAGGGTCTGGAATGAATCTTCAAGTGTTGGTTCAAGCTGAAAAAAAGGCATTAAAAATCGTTGATTTGTATTTTGGAAACAAAGATGGTGTAGATACGATTGCAACAGGACATCCCGCTGATAGAAAGCTTTATGATCCAAAACTATGGGATGACCAAGTATGGGTTGATGGTGTTTTTGAAAAGCTTGAAAAAATAGGAATTTGAACGGAATTTCACTCTGGAAGGAATTTTTCAAGGAGTGAAGCGTTAGCAAATAGCCAAACCAAAAGCGCCTTGCCTGCATAACACAGGGCAAGGCGCTTTTCCCGCTGGTGTCTCCCATTCAGCCTAACGGTTTTGCCCTGATTCCCGATATTACCTCATTGTTACCCGATTGGATGCTTGCGGAGAGCAAAGCAGCGGCATGTGCACGCAATAGCTCCCGGATAAGCTCCATAAATGCAATCCCCCTTCTGCTTCGGATTATACATTCTATTAAAATGGCACGGAGATGTGCTAGTCTCTTAATCTATCAAACGAAAGTTGGTGAATATATCGGTTATGGTCAATGGACTAGAGGGATCTAGCCTTTCAGCTGCCTGCGGTAATCCGTAGGGGACACGCCGATAATCTTCTTAAACAGCCGGGAAAAATAATACGGGTCCTTAAAGCCGAGCGACAGGCTGACCGCCTTCACGCTTTGGTCGGTAAGGTCAAATAGCTGGCCGGCCCGCTGCATCTTCATCCGCAAATAATAGTCAATTGGAGCATAGCCGGTAGATTGCTTAAATAGATGATTAAGATGCTGCTTGGAAATGCGTGTTCGCGTAACCAAATCCTCTAAGGTTAAATGGCCCTCCAGCTGTTCCTTCATATATTGTATAGCCTGTTCAATATAGGCGAGCATTTTCTCATCCTGCTTGCGCCGTGGAATGAGCGAAATGAAGCTCAGCAAATAACGAACCGTTTGCGAAATATGCAGCTGATGAATAACCGAATAGGATTTGGCCGACAGCAGCTCGTAGCATTGGTTAAATAGCTCGACGATTTTCTCTGCCTCCGGCAGCGACACGTGAAGCAGCGCTGCCTCAAGGCTAAGGCTTTCCAGCAGCTGCACCAGCTCCTCGCCGCGAAAGTGAAACCAGTAGATGCTCCATGGGTTCGCCGTGTTGGCTCCGTAGCTATGAGGGGTGAAGGCGGGAATGATGGAGACGGTTTTTTCCGTTACTTGAATCGTCTCCCCGCTGCCGAGCTTAATCCAGCCCTCTCCATTCGTGCAATAGATGAAAATATAAGAATCGCAGCCTTTAGGCCGCTCTCGATAATGATGCTTGGCCCGGTGAAAATAGCCGATATCCGTTACATAGGCTTGGCGAATAATCGGATGGCTGGTCATCTCCTCCAGCTGGTAGGGGGGCAAAACAATCAGCTTCTCCGTCTCGAAGCCTTGTGTTTTTTTGTTGAGCATGGTGAAGCAAGCCTCCTCGTTCCTTATGGTTATATTGTAAGCGGAGGGGGTTTCCAGCCGCAAGCGCTGCATTCGCGCAAAATCAGAATATGCTCCATTAGGAACAGACAATTGTCAATGGAAAGGCGGGCGCAGGCACGGTACAGTGGAGGAAGATAAAGGAGGTAACTGCGTAATGAGTAAGCATCATTTTGCTATAAAACTGAATGAGTACAATAAGGAAATTACGACGGGCATATTGTCGAGCAATAATGGAAGCAATCCGAAAGGGGAAAGCTTCGGTTTTACGAATTTTTACATGACGCGCAATGGTGAGCCGTTTATTCCGATTGTCGGCGAGTTTCATTTTTCCAGATTCTCTTATTTGTATTGGGAGGAAGAGCTGCTCAAGATGAAGGCGGGCGGTGTGCACATAATCGCAACCTATATATTTTGGAATTACCATGAGGAAAAGGAAGGGCGCTTTAATTGGAATGGCAACCGCAATCTCCGCCATTTTATTGATCTTTGCGCGAAGCTTGAGCTGCCGCTCGTGCTTCGAATCGGCCCTTTCTGCCACGGCGAGGTGCGTAATGGCGGCATTCCGGATTGGGTGTTCGAAAAGCCGCTCATCATTCGCTCGAATGATGAGCTGTATTTGAAATACGCAGCACGTCTGTACCGCGAAATAGCAAGGCAGATGAAAGGCTCGCTGTTTCAAGACGGCGGCCCCGTTATTGCGATTCAGCTCGAAAATGAATTTATGCACTGCGGCGCTCCGCTGGACTCATGGGGCTATAAAAACGGCGTATTCATGTCTTCAGGCACGGGCGGCAATGCGCATTTGGACAAGCTCAAAGCGATTGCGGCACAATCGGGCATTCGCCCGCTGTTCTTTACAGCTACTGCATGGGGAGGAGCAGCGGTGCCTGAGACGGACACGCTCCCGATGCTTGCAGGCTATGCGTATACGCCATGGATTCCAAATCAGCCGCCGAGCGGCGAATATATTTTCCGCGATCTGCATGGATCGCCAATGGAGCAGGTCAATTATCCTTCTGCACAATATCCGGTGGCCTATTGCGAGATGGCAGGAGGTATGCAGGTCAGCTACACGGCTCGGCCGCATGTGAGCCCGGACAGTGTGGAAGCGATGACGCTTGTGAAGCTGGCTAGCGGCAGCAATCTGCTCGGCTATTACATGTATCATGGAGGCTCAAATCCGCGCGGAGAAAATGGTTTTCTCAATGAATACGGCTTGCCGAAAATAACGTATGATTACCAGTCTCCGCTGGGCGAGTTTGGACGCATTGGCGAATCATATGACCGTATTCGTACGCTCAGCCTATTCATGGAAGCTTACGGGGCAAGCTTGGCGCCAATGGGAACGGTACTGCCGGAAGGACAGGCGGAGCTGCAGCCTGAAAATACGGAGACACTGCGTTATTGCCTGCGGCAAAAGGATGGCTCAGGCTTCTTATTTCTGAACAATTTTCAGGATCATGTGGACATGCCTGATCGGGAAGATGTAAGTGTGACGTTGGAATCGTCCAAAGGGCAGGCGAGATTTCCTCATACGGGCAGCTTGCGATTAAAGCAAGGAATTAGCGCGGTGCTGCCGTTCCACTTGGAAGCAGCAGGCATTCATATCGTTTCCGCTACCGTTCAGCCACTGACGAAGCTTACGAATACAGAGAACCTGCTGCTTGTTTTTTATGCGCATGAGGGCCTGATCCCAGAGCTTGTTATTTCCGAGGAAATGGTCGCGGGTGTAACGAGCGATGGTGGCGGTATAGTGGAGCAGCAAAGCGGAGTTTATATTGTACATCCGGCAGCAGGCAAACAGCATTTAACTGAAGTAAGGCTTAAAGACGGAAATGTCGTCCGTATCCTTATCCTTTCTAGAGAAGAGGCGCTGGGCACATATTGCCTCCGCTTGTGGGGAGAGGAACGCCTGCTAATCAGCGACAGCCATCTCTATGTATCCGGCGAGCAGCTTATTTGCACCTCGCCTGGCAAGGCGGAATGGCAAGTTGCCATGTATCCGGCAGCCGCAGCGGATATTAAATCAAGCCAAGGCAGTCTTTCTCCAGCAACCGAAGGCTTGCTCCAGCTTTATACGGTGAAGGTAGCAGCTTATGAACCGCAGCTTCTCATCAACAAGACGTCAAATCGTCATGCGGCTGTGCAAATCGATGCGGCTTGGCCAGACCAAGTAGCTGATTTGTTTCTTCATATTGAATACGATGGCGATGTAGCCGCTGCGTATTTGAATAATGAGCTGCTGACGGACCATATCCATTATGGCCAAGCATGGCCCATTGGGCTGAAGGGCTTCCAAAATGAACTGCTGGATAATGAGCTGCAGCTCGCCATTACTCCCATACGAAAAGGTACAACGCATACGTTTGTGAATCAGGCGTTCGTGGAGCGCTTTGAAGGCGTGGAAATCGCAGCGTTTCATGAGATTAAGGCGGTGCCGCATTATGTGACGGCGTTGTCTCAAGTGTTCAAATAAGCCGCTAATGGAGGGCGACAAGCAGGCACGTCAGTGTCCCAGCAGGCAGCAAACGCTGGGAAACAGGCGTGTTTGCTGTCGTTTTTAAGCGTTTTTTGACGGAAAAGGTACTAATTTATATATGACTTTGTCCTTAATATTGAGGGTACTGCAAAGGAAGAGGTCTGGCTTATGATGAATATATAAGCTTGGCGACGGATTTGAGCCACGGCGCTGCAACAGCGACGAACCATAAACTTAAGGGAGTGACCATCGCAGTGACAACGCAGCAACAGCAAAATATTCAGCCATGGAAGCTATGGTACAAGCAGCCAGCGAGCCGTTGGGAGGAAGCGCTTCCGATCGGCAATGGCCGATTGGGCGGCATGGTATTTGGAGATGCGCGCAAGGAGAGAGTGCAGCTTAACGAGGATACGTTATGGTCTGGATTTCCACGCGATACGAACAATTATGAAGCATTGCGGTATTTGAAAAAATCGCGCGAGCTTATTTTCGCCGGGCAATACGGCGAGGCCGAGACGCTTGTGCAGGATAAAATGCTAGGCATGAACACGGAGGCTTATCAGCCGCTGGGCGATCTTTATATGGAGCATCGCCAGCTAGGGAGCGGAAGCGAAACGTCTGCTTATCGCCGGGAGCTTGACCTGGGTACAGGAATTGCTTCGTCTGCCTATTCAGTAGAAGGCCGATCCTATCGCCATGAAATATTCGTAAGCGCTGTTCACCAAGTCCTGTGCATTCGCTATGAAGCGCTGGACGGAGGAGAGATTTCCCTTGCGGCAGGGCTGGAGTCGCCGCATCCGGTGCAGCTGGCGGAAGGCAGCGGCGGTGCGCTTGTACTGAGCGGGACATGCCCATCTCATATTGCCGACAACTATCATCAGGACCATCCGAGGTCGGTGCTTTATGAGCAGGGCCGCGGTGTTTCCTTCGAGGCAAGGCTGCAGGTGCTCGGTGCAGGCTCGGCCAATATCGTCAATGGAGCAGATGGTACCAGCAGTTCGCTTGTTGTAAGCGGGCATGGCACGATTACGCTGCTGCTGGCGGCCGCGTCCAATTTTGCCGGCTATCAGGTAATGCCGGTTAACGATTCCGCAGCATTGGCGCTTAAAAACAAGCAGCCGCTTGCGATTGCAGCGGAGCTTGGCTATGAGGAGCTGCGCAGCCAGCATATTGCCGAGCATCAGCGGCTTTTCCGCCGGGTAGCTATCGATCTCGGTACTAGCCCGAATGCGCTGCTTCCAACAGATGAGCGGCTTGCAGGCTATAAGCGGGGAGAGGCTGATCCGCAGCTGGAGGCTCTATATTTTCAATATGGACGGTATTTGCTTATGCAGAGCTCAAGGCCCGGCACGCAGCCAGCCAACTTGCAGGGCATATGGAATGACCGGGTACAGCCGCCATGGAACAGCAACTATACGACGAACATCAATACGCAAATGAACTATTGGCATGCGGAAATTTGTGGGCTGGGCGAATGCCATGAGCCGCTGATTGATATGATTGGCGAGCTTAGCCAGACCGGTAGCCGTACAGCATCTATTCATTATAATGCGCGCGGCTGGGTCGCCCATCATAATGTGGATCTATGGCGGGCTTCAACTCCTTCGGGCGGGCATCCAAGCTGGGCCTTCTGGCCATTCGGCGGCATTTGGCTTTGCCTGCATCTCTGGGAGCATTATGCGTTTAATCCAGATCTGGCCTACTTGCGCGAACGTGCGTATCCGGTCATGAAGCAAGCTGCGCTGTTCTGTCTGGACTGGCTGCAGGAGACGGAGGATGGCGTGCTTGTAACGGTTCCGGCAACTTCGCCGGAAAATATGTACAAGCTGCCTGATGGCAGCGGCGGAACAAGCAGCGTATCTTTGGCAACGACTATGGATATTTCGCTTATTAAAGAGCTATTCACGCTTTGCCTGCATGCAGCTGAGTTGCTAGGCGAGGATGAAGCGCTGCGCAGCGAGTGGCAGGAAGCGCTGGAGAAGCTGCCGCCATTCCAGATTGGCTCAGATGGCAGGCTGATGGAATGGGTTGAGGAATTTGAGGATCATGAGCCGGGACATCGCCATGTATCGCATTTAATTAGCCTGTATCCGGGTTTTCTGATTAATGCGGAGAAGGAGCCAGAATTGCTGGAGGCTGGACGGGAATCGCTGAGACAGCGGATTGCAAGCGGCGGCGGCCATACGGGCTGGAGCTGCGCATGGCTCATTAACTTGTATGCAAGGCTGGGCGAGCCGGAGCAGGCGCATCATTTTATTGAGACGCTGCTTTCCCGCTCGACGCATCCGAATTTGTTCGACGATCATCCGCCGTTCCAAATTGATGGGAATTTCGGTGGGACAGCGGGCATCGCTGAGCTGCTGCTCCAAAGCCATACGCAGGAGCTTTCACTGCTGCCAGCTCTGCCAAAAGCATGGCCGAACGGCTCCGTACAAGGGCTGCGGGCACGCGGCGGCTTCATTATCGATATGGAATGGAAAAATGGACGTCTTGCGTCGGCCCGCATCGAGTCGCTCTCAGGCTCGCCATGCATGGTGCGCAGCGGCGATCTGGAGCTGGCGGTGCGGACGGAAGGCGAAGGCACAGTTGCAGCAAAGCAGGGCGAGTCGTTTGAAACATCAGCTGGCGCTGTATACACCGTTGTGCCTAAGGTAGCGTTGTAAGCTTAAATCATACGCCTATATATAGAAGATTTAGCATAAGGGAGAAGTGGAAAACCATGACAGAACAGCAGTATCCATTTTTAGGCGGGAAGCTGGACATAGAGGAGCGTGTGCGCGATCTCGTATCGCGGCTGACGCTGGAGGAAAAAATATCTGCTTGACAGCAGAGCTGTCCATCGAAGGCGAGAGCATTCCGCCAAGAACGCTGACGCAGCTGACGCGCGCGGAAAACTACGATGATTATTCCGCCGCTTTATTTTTTCCTAAAAGCATATCAAGGATCGTTAGGCCGCAGGCTCTTTATGAACTTGCGGTCTTTTTTAAATATAGAAAAGGATATGATTTCGCCATCCTTTCTCTATATTTCTCGGAATGAAACGCGCCGCGCCGCTAGAGGGCGGCGGAAGCCGTTTCACCTTGCCAGTAGCGGCGGGCAGGGTGTACATCTGGGATGCTGCATTTTATAATAGAGGCGGGGCTTTCGAGAACGCTTTCTTACATGTACATCGCGGTTTTACGCTGGAAATATATGAAGTAACTGAAGAAGGGGCATTTGCTAAAGTGAAGAAACAACCCTTAATCGTCAGGAAAATGAACGATGTTCGCATTAAGCATAAGCTGATGATTTCATTTTTGCTCGTTGTCTGCATTCCGGTGCTGCTAGTCGGTATTATATTAACGGCGGCCTTTCGCCAAAATGTGCTGAGTCAGGCGACGCAGCAGACGCTGAACAACGTTGAGAAGATCAAGAAGCAGACGGATGACATCATTCGCATGCCTATTACGATTTCGGATAAGATGCTGTTTGATACCTCTCTACGCAGCACGGTGAACACCAATTATGAATCTACGTTTGAGGCTGTAAGCGCATTGTGGGAGTTTCGGGCGTTTAAAGATTATATGCAGCTGTATTCGGAAATCAACAATATTCGCTTCTATACGACAAACCAAACGATTCTCGATAACTGGGAATTCATCAAAACAAGCAAAGCCACTGAAGAGGCATCCTGGTACCAAAGTGCGATGGGGGAAGACGGCATCCACTGGATGTACATGAAGGATGAGACGAAGAAAAATAACAATTATCTCAGCCTCGTTCGAAAAATACCTTTTCCTACCTTTCGCTCAAGCGGCGTGCTGGTCATTGGCATTAATCAAGGGAAGCTGAATGCGCTGCTTAGCCAGGAGCCTTTCGATACGATGATCTTTGATGATTCCGGCTATATTGTGGCGGCCAGCAATCCAAAGCAGGTGGGGCTGAATTTGTCCAAGCTCGATTTCTCCAGCCAATTGTCTGGGAAAGGGGCGGGCACATTTGAAATTTTTTATGAAGGCAAGCGTTCTCGGCTTGTCATGGAGGAGCTCACACCACAATCAAGCCGCAATGGTTTGCGCATCGTATCCGTCTTCTCGATCGATAGCATCGTCAGCGAAGCAAATCACATTAGTATTTTGGGGCTGACGATTATGGCTATTAGTCTGGCCATTGCGTTTGTGCTTATTTATTTTTTCTCGGGATTGCTTTCTTCCCGTATGCTGCTGCTGCACAAAAATCTTAACAAAGTAGCAATGGGCGACTTGACGACGGTGTCTACGGTAGACGGCAATGATGAGATTGGGCTGCTCTCGCGGCAGTTCAATAATATGGTGGTCAGCATCAGGGGGCTGATGGACGAGGTTTCCGAGTCGCAGCGGCAGCAGGATCAGCTGGAGCTGCGGCAGAAGGATATTAAGCTGAAAATGATGGCCAGCCAAATTAATCCCCATTTTTTATTTAATGCGCTGGAGTCGATTCGCATGAAAGCCCACGTAAACGGCGAGACGGAAATTTCTTCGATTGTGCACATGCTGGGCAAGCTTATTCGCCGCAATTTGGAAATTGGCGCTGGTAAAATACGACTGAAGGATGAGCTGGAAATTGTTCGCTGCTATTTGGAAATACAGAAGTTCCGCTATGGCAATGACCGCCTCACCTTTAATTTGGAGCTGGACCCGGGTGCGCAGTCATTGGAAATCCCGCCCCTGATCATTCAGCCGTTGATCGAAAATGCGGTCATTCACGGCTTGGAAAACATCGATGAGGGTGGCTGTGTGACCGTGACGACGCTGCTTCAGGATCGGGTGCTGTATGTGCAAGTATCGGACAACGGCATTGGTATTGAGGAAGCTCGAATGGATGAAATTATGCTGGCGCTGGGGGATATGGACGAGGAGCAGGAATATCGCATTGGCCTGCGCAATGTTCATCAGCGGCTGGTGCTGCTCTATGGACAAGCTTCCGGCTTGCAGATTAAGAGCGGCGGGGAAGACGGCGGAACGACCATCTCGTTTGAAATCCCGCAAGCGCAAGGAGGGCAAGAGGATGCATAAGCTGCTTATCGTTGATGATGAGCCGATGATTCGCGCAGGGCTGCGCTCGATTATTGATTGGGAAAGCCTTGGATTTGTATGGGTAGGAGAAGCAGCTAGCGGCCCAGAGGCGCTTATTAAGCACGGCCAGCTATCCCCCGATTTAATTTTAATGGATATACGCATGCCGAGGATGGATGGTCTGCAGGTGATTGAGGAAATTCGCAAAATCGACAGCTCCTGCCATTTTCTCGTTTTGAGCGGGCATGCTGATTTCAGCTATGCGCAGCGGGCCATACAGTTCGGCATTGATGCTTATATTTTGAAGCCGGTTGATGATGAAGAGCTGCATGAGAACGTTGTACGCATCGCGGGAGTACTCGATAAGCGTTCTGAGGAGGCGGCAAGTCTCGGCCACCGGGAGACGCTGCGCCGGGAGGAGCTCCTGCAGCTTGCTGTATCGGGAGATGCGGCCAGTTATCCGGAAATATGGAAGGAGCTGAAGCAGCTTACGGGCGATTCGGCGAAGAGCTACCAGCTGCTGCTCATCGAGTGGTCAAGAACGGAGGAGCATACGTCGGCGGCAAGCATTGCGGCGAGGCGCAGATTGACAAGTGTCGTACAGAGCAATCGGGCAGGCTGGACATTTAGCTCAGGCGCGTATACCGCTGTGCTGCTGAAAGATTACGTCGTGCAGAAAGGCACGGGCGAGCTGCTGCGGCAGTGGGTTCAGCAAGCGGCACAGGAGCAGCGTTATATCGCTGTCGTGGGCGAGGCAGTGCCTGCGCTTGTACAGCTGCCGAGCAGCTATGAAGCCGTGCTTGCGGCCATCAAGCACAGCTTCCGGCTGTCAAGCGGCGAGCTTCATCTTGTTAGTGGCGAGGAGCAGGCTGTGCACGCAGAGGCGGATGAGGAGCAGCTCCAATTACGGCTGCAGGAGCTGGCCCAGAAGCTGTATTATATGCTCGACATCGGCAGCCAGGATGGCGTGCGGCTGATGCTGCAGGAAGCAGGGGAGCTGGCGAGCACGAGCCGGCTTTCCGAGCAGCGCATTAAAACCAGCTTTGCGCAAATGCTGACGATTGTGCTGAACAAGCTGACGGCGGTTCATGTGCAGCTGGCCATTCAGGACGAGCTGCGAATTGTAACGGATTTATACAAGCAGACGAACTATGACGAGATGATGATGCTGCTGGAGGACCGCCTATCGCAGCTTGCGTTCCGTCTTGGAAATTCCAGCAATGTATCGGTCATTAAGCAAATTACCGGTTTTATTGAGCGCCATTATGCGGAAAATTTAAAGCTGGAAACGCTGGCAGAGCTGTTTAATTACAATAGCGGCTACCTGGGCAAAATGTTTAAAAATTTCACCGGCGAGCATTTCAATACCTATCTCGATCAGGTGCGGCTGCGCCATGCGGTGGAGCTGCTGCAGCAGGGGCTCAAGGTCCATCAAGTATCCGAGCTGGTCGGCTATGCGAACGTCGATTATTTTCACGCTAAATTTAAAAAATATAAAGGGCTGTCGCCTTCCTCGTTCAAAGGCATGGTAAAATCAGATGCCGAGCGGCAGGAGTCCTAGACGTCAAGTGAAGGGGGAAAACGGATTGAAAATCATCGATTTGACGCATACCATTTTTGAACAAACGCCCGTTTATCCCGGCACGCCGCAGCCAACGCTTGAAACGCTGAGCACGTATGAGAAGGACGGGTTTAGAGAAACGCTGCTGACGCTTGCGTCTCATACCGGCACACATATGGATGCGCCTGCCCATATATTCGCGGATGGAACGACGCTGGAGCATATTCCTGCCCAGCAATTCGTCGGGACAGCGCTTGTCCTCTCATGCAGCGATTTACAGGCTGGTGAGCAAATTACGATGCGTTATATTGAACAGGCTCGTCCGCTGGCCGATTCGGTGGACTTTCTGCTTTTTGATACGGGCTGGTCCAAGCATTGGGGAACGGATGCGTATTTTGGCGATTATCCCTATATGACGGAGGAAGTAGCCGACTATTTAATCAACAGCGGTAAAAAAGGCGTTGGCCTCGACGTCATTGGCGTTGACCCGATTTCGGATGCAAATTTAACGATCCATAACAAAATCTTCTCCCAATCGCAAATGGTTATCGTCGAAAATTTAATTCATTTGGATCAAATAGGCGAAGGGGTATTTACTTTTTGTGCGTTGCCGCTCAAATTTCGGAATGCCGATGGCGCGCCGGTGCGTGCGATTGCCATTGTAGAGTCCTAACGAAGCAGATGAATAAACTTCCAATTACATATTTTATTTTCCAAAAATGTCCTCTGCTTGCTTTCAAGCGGAGGGCATTTTTTTACGAAATCCGTCATTTTTAGCTAATGATCCAGCCGGAATCCCTCCTTTTTTGCAGAAAAATCATATCAAAATCACATAAAAAGCAGCCTGTACGTATTTTTATATGATTTTAGGTGGAATTTGTCGGGTGCCGAGCCGAAAACGCTATCGGTTATGATGAGAACATAATAAAGAGAGAAATTCACGGATATGTAGTGTGAAAGTGAAGTTTTTAGGAGGAGCAGAGATGAAATCGTTACCAAACGTAGAACACCCGCTTAATGTGAACAAAAGCAAAGCCAATCGTTTCTGGGACCGGATGAAGCAGCAGAAATACTTGTATTTTATGTCCGTTCCGTTCGTCATCTGGGTTTTCGTATTCAGCTATGTACCGCTTTGGGGCTGGCTGATGGCTTTCCAAAACTATAAACCGGCCAAAGGATTTTTTGCGCAAAAATGGGTCGGCCTCGACAACTTCATTATGTTGTTTGGAGATGAACGCTTTTATCTCGTCCTGCGCAATACGCTGGGCATGAGTATTATGGGACTAATCGTCTCCTTTACCGTACCTGTTATTTTCGCCCTAATGCTCAATGAGATCAGAGGCCAATTTTTCAAACGCTCCATCCAGACGATTTCGTATTTGCCCCACTTTGTATCCTGGGTTGTCGTCGCTGGCCTTGTTAGCAAAATGTTGTCCACAGATAGCGGAGGTGTCAACGACCTGCTCATGTGGCTGAATATTATAGACGAGCCGATTCAATTTATGGCAAAAGGCAGCTGGTTCTGGGGCATTGTAACGATGTCCGATATGTGGAAGGAAACCGGCTGGAACTCGATCATATTCCTGGCGGCTATGGCGGGCATTGATCCCGAGCAATACGAAGCAGCGACCGTTGACGGAGCAGGAAGATTCCGTAAAATGTGGAATATTACACTACCCGGTATTCGTACCACCTTTATGGTATTGTTTATTTTGTCCATCGGGCATTTGATCAGCATTGGCTTTGAAAAGCAATTCCTTCTCGGCAACCCGCTCGTTGTCGATTATTCCGAGGTACTCGATTTATATGCGCTGAAGTATGGCATTCAAATGAGCCGCTTCTCTTACGGTACGGCGATCGGCTTATTCAACTCCGTCGTCAGCATTATACTCGTGTTTAGCGCTAACGCCATCTACAAACGCATTACGAAAGAATCGGTTATTTAGGAGGAAGCAATCATGCAGGGAACCATTAGAGCTAGATCAGAGATTATTACAGACGTCATCATTTACATTGTGATGGGTCTTGCTGGACTAATAACAATATATCCATTTTTGAACGTACTTGCTATCTCATTCAATGAATCGATGGACACGGTAAAGGGCGGCATTACGGTGCTGCCTAGAGAATTTACCTTGCAAAACTATATTACGATTTTTCAGTATAAAACCTTGCTGACCGGTTTCCAAAACTCGGTGCTGCGTACCATTATCGGTACGGTCGTAGGCGTGCTATCGGCTTCGATGATGGCGTTTGTGCTTAGCCGCCGCGAATTTCAGGCGCGCAAGCTGTTTTCACCGCTTTTCGCGATGACGATGTATTTCTCCGGCGGCATGATTCCCATCTACATGCTGATTAAAAATCTTGGTTTGATGAGCAGCTTTTGGGTATACATTATTCCGCTTATTCTGAGCGTTTGGAATATTTTCGTCGTTCGCTCCTACATTGACGGGCTGCCATACGCCCTGCAAGAGTCGGCGAAAATCGATGGCGCCAATGACTTTACGATATTCTGGCGGGTTATTTTGCCGCTGTGCCAGCCTGTTCTGGCGACAATCGCGCTATTCATTGCAGTGCAGCACTGGAATTCCTGGTTCGATACGTATTTGTACAACCAGCAGGCCGCACAGTTTACAACACTGCAATACGAGTTGATGAAGGTGCTGCAATCGACGCAGTCGGGCGCCAATTATCGGGATGCCGGTGTGCAGCAGAACCTTGCGGCAGTATCGCCGGAGTCGATCCGGATGGCCATTACGATGGTCGTTACGCTGCCTATTTTAGTCGTCTATCCTTTCCTGCAAAAATATTTTGTCAAAGGGATGACGCTCGGCTCCGTCAAGAGCTAGTGGGCGAGCCTTAGGACTTCCATATGGTAATAGCAGGTTTCCTGTTATATACAAGCTTATCGCTTCATATTTAATACCGATTAAAAGGGAGGCAACCAAAGATGAAGAAAAAGAAAACCGCTCTAATGGTCTTGCTGCTTGCAACGGCTTTGACTTTCACAGCATGCGGCTCTGGCAGCAATAATGAAGCAGGTACAGGCAATACGGGCAATGCAGGGGAAGGGGATTCCACAGAGCCAATTACAGTAAGACTGGTAGCTGGCGACCTTAACCCAGATTGGGATAACATGGAAAGCGACATCGGTAAATTCCTGAAAGAAAAAACAGGCATTACGCTGCAGCAGGAGTTCCCGGTTGGCGGATCGGATACCGACATGTTCGCTTTGATGGCAGCAAGTGGAGAGTATCCGGACATGGTTATGGCGAAGGGCAGCGTAAAAAGCTTGGTTGACGCTGGCGCGCTTCTCGACCTGACGGATCTGATTGAACAGCACGCCCCTAATATTAAAAAAGTATACGGCGAATATTTGAACCGTCTTCGTTATAGCAAAGATGATCCAGCTATTTATGAGCTACCGTCTTCTGGTGTAGGCCAAACTTATTTTGATGCCGAAGGCGGCTTCGAAATTCAGCATCAGGCACTTGAGGCGCTGGGCTACCCTGAAATTAAAACCGTTAAGGATTATGAAAATGCCATTAAATCGTACATGGAGCAAAACCCGACAACGGAGGATGGACAAAAAAGAATCGGCTTGTCGCTTAACGGCGGCGAATGGCAAATTTTAATTTCCGTTACAAACCCTGCATTCTACGCAACGGGATTGCCGGATAATGGCGAATTCGCTATTGACGAGAAAACATTCGAGACGAAGCTGCACTACCAACGTGAGGAAGAAAGAGAATACTTCCGCTGGCTGAACCATATGAACGATATCGGTCTTCTGGATAAAGAAAGCTTCGTTCAAAAATATGACCAGTACAAAGCTAAAATTGCAACGGGCCGCGTAATCGGCATTATCGACCAGAAGTGGGACTATGCACAAGCGGAAAACTCGCTGAAAGCAGAGGGCAAATTCGGTGCGACTTATGCGCGCTTCCCTGTAACACTGGATGAAAGCTATCAAGATCATTCTTACCAAGGCACAGGCTACATGGCAGGACATGGTATTGCGATTACAAAATCGGCTAAAGATCCTGTTCGTCTAATCAAGTTCCTGGATTACCTTGCCTCTGAAGAAGGCCAAATTCTCGTTAACTGGGGAATTGAAGGCAAGCATTATGAGGTTGTGGATGGCAAACGCGTATTCAAAACAGAAATTCAAGATCTCAAAACAAACGATGGAAATAAATTCAAGAAAACGACAGGTATTGAAAATTACTTGATATCGGCTCGTTATGGCGATGGCGTTAAGGATTCCACAGGCAACTACTACACAACGAAATTCCCTGAGCAGTTTAAAGCAGAATATTCGGAAGCGGACAAAAAGACTCTTGCTGCATATAAAGTGGAAATGTACAAAGAATTCTGGCCTGCCGACGATGCGTTCCCTGAGCGTCCTTACGGCGCAGCGTGGAACCTGAATTTTGAAACAGGCTCGGAAGCTGATGTTATTTTCCAAAAAACACAAGATATTATGAAGAAGCGTGTTCCAGAAGCGATTTTGGCGAAGCCGGAAAACTTCGACAAAGTATGGGATGACTTCATAGCAGATCTCGACAAAGCAGGTGCCAGCAAGCTGAACGAACAGTTCACGCAAATGGTTAAAGACCGCGTTGATTTCTGGGCGCAAAAGTAAGGGATTTCTGTGGAGGGGAGGACTCTTAAATGAGTTCTCTCCTTCATTTCTGTAAGCAGGCATGCTATGTCAATAAAAGACTAGTCAAAATGGAAGAGGAGCTGTTTTACATTGATTAATGAAAAATTGCCAAAAATTTGGTACGGTGGCGACTATAATCCGGAGCAGTGGGATGAATCTGTTATGGAAGAGGATATTCGCATGTTTAAGCTGGCGGGCATTGATGTGGCGACCGTCAATGTATTTTCGTGGGCGCGTATTCAGCCAGATGAGAATACTTATGATCTCGAATGGCTGGACCGCATCATTGATCGACTGTACAAGGACGGTATTTATGTCTGTCTGGCGACGAGTACAGGTGCTCATCCGGCATGGCTGGCGAAAAAGCACCCCGATGTGCTGCGTGTCGATTACGACGGACGCAAGCGCAAATTCGGCGGACGCCACAATTCCTGTCCAAACAGTCCGACTTACCGCAAGCTGTCCGAGCGTCTGGCTGGCACGATTGCCGAGCGCTATAAAGATCACCCTACTGTACTCGTATGGCATGTATCAAATGAATACGGCGGCTATTGCTACTGTGACAACTGCGAGGCGTCATTCCGCGTTTGGCTGGAGCAGCGTTATGGCACGCTGGAGAAGCTGAACAAGGTGTGGAATACGGCGTTTTGGGGTCATACTTTTTACGATTGGGACGAAATCGTTGCTCCTAACTCCCTTAGCGAGGAGTGGGGACATAACCGCACGAACTTCCAGGGCATCTCCATTGATTACCGCCGTTTTCAGTCGGCAAGCATGCTTGCTTGCTACAAGCTGGAATATGAAGCGATTAAGCAGCATTCGCCTAACCTGCAAGTGACGACGAATTTAATGGGTACGTATTCCGAGCTGGACTATTTCGAATGGGCAAAATATATGGACGTCGTCTCATGGGACAACTATCCGTCGATGGATACGCCGTTCAGCTTGACGGCGATGACGCATGATCTCATGCGCGGTCTCAAAAGCGGCCAGCCGTTCATGCTGATGGAGCAGACGCCGAGCCAGCAAAACTGGCAGCCGTACAACTCGCTTAAGCGTCCAGGCGTTATGAAGCTGTGGAGCTATCAGGCGGTGGCACGCGGTGCGGATACGGTGCTGTTCTTCCAGCTGCGCCGCTCGGTCGGTGCTTGTGAGAAATACCATGGCGCTTTCATTGAGCATGTCGGCCATGAGAATACCCGCGTATTCCGCGAATGCGCCGAGCTGGGCGCTCAGCTGCAGCAGCTGTCTGGCCGCATTCTCGATTCGCGCGTGAATTCCAAGGCAGCGATCGTCTACGATTGGGAAAATCGTTGGGCGGTTGAGCTGTCAAGCGGCCCGACTGTTGCGCTTAAATATCTCGATGAGGTGCATAAGTATTATGACGCCTTATTCCAAATGAATGTTCAGACGGATATGATCAGCGTGGAGGAGCAGCTCGATCGTTACGATCTGGTCATCGCTCCCGTAATGTATATGGTGAAGCCGGGCTTTGCGGAAAAGGTTGAAGCTTTCGTTGCGCGCGGCGGCACTTTCGTCACGACGTTTTTCAGCGGCATCGTCAATGAAAATGACATTGTGACGCTTGGCGGATATCCGGGCAAGCTGCGCAAGGTGCTGGGCATTTGGGCGGAGGAAATCGATGCTCTGCTGCCGGGCCAGCATAATGACATTGTACTAAATAAACCGCTTGGAGCGCTTGATAGCGGGATATACTCCGGCAGTATTTTATGCGATTTGATTCATACGGAAGGGGCTGAGGTGGTTGCTGAATATGGCTCCGAGTTTTATAAAGGCATGCCTGCGGTAACGGTTAATTCGTTCGGCGAGGGCAAAGCCTGGTACATGGCAACGAGCCCAGACAAAACGTTCCTGCAAGGCTTCATGGCCCATTTATGCGAGGCCGCTGGCATTGAATCGCTGCTTGTGACTCCAGACGGCGTTGAAGTGTCGCAGCGGGCCATTAACGGCAGCACCTTTACTTTCATTTTGAATCATAATGCCGAAGCGGTGCAGCTTTCGGAGCTGCCTAGCACGTTCACGAAAGAGCTGCTGAGCGGGGAAGCTGTAAACGGATCGCTTGCAATCGGGGCGAAGGGCGTAGCGATTTTGGAAAGCTAGGCAGCAGCCAATACAACAGCAGCGGACAAGCTCCGCATTTGCCCCTGCCCGCATATGCTGAACGTATAGAAGCATAGCTATAGGGAGGGCCGCCTATGAAGAAAGCAAATGTATTAAGCAGTCGCAAGCAGCTGGAGCTGATTTTGCTCGTGCTGGCGCTGTATGTGCTGCTCGTTCTGCTGTTGATTTCACTATTATTTTAAGCTGGATGTCCGTGCTAGTTCGGAGGATAGAAATAAGAAGGAGCATTCGACTGTTTTAGCTGCGGCTAAAGCGGGCGAATGCTCTTTTTTTAAAGGAAAATGATATGCAGCATACATAATAGCCCCTCCCATGGCAAATAATGAACCTGAACTGATGCGTCCGCGCATCTCGGGTTTAGCTTTGTGCAGCAGGGCATAACGGAAAGGGGGGCAAGTTATGACAGCAAGCAGCTCAGATAAAGGAAAATATAAAAAGATGGCGATGTCATCAAAGGAATACCAGAATTTTGCCAAAACGCGGGAGCCTTCCCGCTCCATAGGAACGAACTGTCTGAAAGCCTTTATTATTGGCGGCGGAATTTGTGTGGTGGGACAAGTGATTCAGGAGCTGTTCATGCATTTGCTCCATATGAAAGCGGAGGATGCGAGCAATCCAACGGTTGCTGTGCTCATTATCATTTCGGTTATTTTGACGAGCATTGGCGTGTACGATAAAATCGCCCAGTGGGCAGGAGCGGGCACAGCTGTGCCCGTCACAGGCTTCGCCAATTCGATGTGCTCGGCGGCGCTGGAGCATCGTGCTGAAGGGCTGGTCCTTGGCGTTGGCGCGAATATGTTCAAGCTGGCGGGCTCCGTTATCGTGTTCGGCGTCGTAGCTGCCTTCTTCGTCGGCATCGTCCATCTCATTCTCGGCACAGGAGGGCAATAATATGCTGCGTGGCAAACAGACCTGGTGGTTCGAGAAGCGCCCTGTCATTATCGGCGCGGCAACGGTAGTAGGGCCAGACGAAGGCGATGGCCCGCTGGCTGAGGATTTTGACCTTGTGCATCCCGAGCTGGATATGCAGCAGAAAAGCTGGGAGAAGGCCGAGCGGCTGCTGCTGGAGCAGGCTGCGGACTTTGCGCTCCAGAATGCCCGAATAGACAAGGAAATGGTGCAGTTTTTTGTCGGCGGCGATTTAATGAACCAAATTATAAGCAGCAGCTTTGCAGCACGGTCGCTGGGCATTCCTTATCTTGGCGTCTTCGGCGCCTGCTCGACCTCAATGGAATCGCTATCGATTGCCGCTATGCTCGTCAACTCCGGCTCTGCCGATTACGTGCTGGCGGGCACATGCAGCCATAACTGCACAGCGGAGAAGCAGTTCAGGTACCCGACGGAATATGGCTCGCAGAAGCCGCCGACGGCACAGTATACCGTCACTGGCGCTGGAGCCGGACTCGTTGCCGCTTCGGGGGACGGTCCGACCATCGAATGTGCCACGATCGGCAAAATCGTCGATCTTGGCATCACCGATCCCTTTAATATGGGCGCTGCGATGGCGCCAGCGGCCGTCGATACGATTCAAGCGCATTTTAATGATACGGGCCGTTCCCCGAGCGATTATGACCTAATCGTAACAGGCGACCTTGCTGGTGTAGGGCATCCGCTCGCCAATGAGCTGCTGCTGCAAAATGGCGTGCCGATGAATGACACGGTATTTGGCGATTGCGGCCTAATGGTGTACGATGTGAACCGCCAGAAGGTGCAGGCGGGCGGCAGCGGTTGCGGCTGCTCGGCAGTTGTTACCTACGGCCATTTGCTAAAGCGGCTCGCAAGGGGCGAGCTGAAGCGCATATTGGTCGTTGCAACGGGAGCGCTGCTGTCGCCGCTTTCATTCCAGCAGGGCGAGAGCATTCCCGGCATTGCGCATGCTGTCGCTATTTGCGGAAAGGAAGGGTAAGGCGATGATTTTTTTATGGGCATTTCTAGTTGGCGGCGCTATTTGCGTCCTAGGGCAAATTATGTTCGATGTATTCAAGCTAACCCCGGCGCATACGATGGCAATACTGGTCGTTATTGGGGCGGTGGTGGATGGCATCGGCTTATACGAGCCGCTCGTTGCCTTCGCCGGAGCAGGAGCGACGGTCCCGATTACGAGCTTCGGCAATGCGCTGGTGCACGGGGCTTTGACCGAGCTGCATGACCAAGGCTGGATTGGCGTTATTTCCGGCATATTTAAAGTGACGAGCTCGGGCATCTCGGCTGCGATTATCTTCTCGTTCCTGGCGGCATTGGTTATTCGGCCAAAGGGGTAATAGATTGGAAAACTGGAGGGTCCTGTGGGATCCTCCAGTTTTTTTTGGAAATTGATGCATTTGTACTTACTTGCTGGACTGCTGTAAAATGGAACTATATGCCTTTATCCATCTTGATATGCTGCGGGAGGTTATTCATATGGAAACGCGTCAGGTTGACATGCAATTATGCGCATCTATTCTTACTAATCTAAATTATAGTATTTTGGGAAAACAAGAGCAAATCGAAAGGCTGATGATTGCCGTGATCGGCGGCGGGCATGTGCTGCTAGAGGACGTTCCCGGCACGGGGAAGACGCAGCTCGTAAAGGCGCTGGCCCGTTCAATCGGCGGCCAGTTCAGGCGCATTCAGTGCAATCCGGATTTGCTGCCCACCGATATAACCGGCGTATCGATTTATCATCCGAAGCAGGAGGAGTTTTTGTTCAGGCCAGGTCCAGTCATGACCAATTTGCTGCTGGCTGACGAGATCAATCGGGCGACGACCAAAACCCAATCCGCGCTGCTGGAGGCGATGGAGGAGGGCCATGTGACAGTAGATGGCGACACCTACGCCCTGCCGCATCCGTTTATGCTGCTTGCCACGCAAAATCCGATTGAGTTTGAAGGTACTTATTTGCTGCCCGAAGCGCAGCTTGACCGTTTTATGATGAAGCTTTCGCTCGGCTATCCTAGCGAGGAAGACGAGCAGAAGATGATTATGGGCAGCGAGGTGCGGCTGCTTCCGGAAAGCCAGATTGCCCAAATTGCCGATGTGGACGATATGATCCGCATTCAGCAGCAGGTGCAGGCGGTCCATATGGATGAGGCCGTGGCAAAATATTTGGTCAGCATTGTCAGAGCTACGCGAGAGCATCCTGGCATTCAGCTTGGCGCTAGCCCGCGTGCTGCGCTTTCCTTTGCCAGGGCAGCCAAAGCAGCTGCTTATTTGGATCAGCGCAGCTTTGTTACTCCTGATGATGTGAAGAAGCTTGCTTCGCATGTGCTGTCTCACCGGCTTTCCTTGCATACGGAGGCTAGAATGAACGGCCACAAAGCGAGCGAGCTGGTAGATCAAATCATGGAACAGGTAAGAGTGCCGGTGAGATTGGAGCGCTGATATGGAAATGCTGACGCTCAGCCTGCAACGCAGACGACTGCTCATAAGCGCGTTCCTGTATGGAGGAGCGCTGCTATATTTATTATTTCAAGGCGGCAAAACGGCCGTGATGTTGTTCGTTATTATGAATGGGCTGCTGCTTTATTTGATGCTAGGGCGCTTTAGCGGCATAAGCCAAGTAAGCGGCACCCGAAGCTTGCGCAAATCGGATGGCGGCCATGGCGATTACGCGCTGGCGGCCGGAAGCTGTCTTACGGTCAAGCTTTCGGTGAAGGTGCCCGGTTATTATCCGATACCGTTTGTGCTGGTCCGTGATCAATTGCTGCGCAACAATGGACAAGCGCTGCAATTCGAATCCTCCTTCGTGCCGAATTTGAAGCGCTCCGGCGAAGTGCTGTATACGACACCTCCGCTGCAGCGCGGTGAATACCGCTTCGGAGCTACCGCATGCTCCTCCCATGACGTATTCGGGCTGTTTGAGCATTCGGGCAGCTTTATGGAGGAATCGGTGTTCAGCGTCATGCCCCAAATCGTCCCCCTGCGCCAGCAGCGAGGTCTGCAGCTTGGCGCACGCGGACCTTACTCCCACGCTATCGCTTCACGCTCGGCAAAGGAGACGACGCAAATCAATGGCGTACGCGAATATGTGCCTGGCGACCGCTTGTCGCGGATTCACTGGCATGCGACGGCGCGCACGGGACATTGGAAGTCCAAGGAGTTTGAGCGGGAGTCGCTGCCACGAACGCTCATTATTATCGACCGCGAGGCCAAGGCGTACAGCGGAGCGCGGGCAGAGCGCTTTGAGCTCGTGGTATCAGCGGCCGCTTCGCTCATTGAAAGCGGCGGGCGAGGCGACACGGCTATGGGACTGCTGTCTGCCGGATCGCAGCGGGCCATCTTCCCGCCTAAGTCGGGTGCCGACCAACGGGGCGCGATTATGCAGCATTTAACGGCGGTGAATGCAGATGCGGAGCAGCCATTATTTCAGACGCTGCTTGCGTCGGAGTCGCTGCTTGATTCGGGATCCATCGCGCTTGTGATTTCCGCAGCACCGGGCAAGGAGGCGAGCACGAGCTTGGAATGGCTCGCACGCAAAGGGCTAAAGCCTTGCCTGCTCCATATTGCGGACGTGGGCGGCCTAGCTGCAGCGATGAACCAAGACTGGCAGAAGCTGCTGCGCGCCCGAGGCTGGCCGGTATTCACACTTACGCAGCTGCCTGAGCTGCCGGCTGTGCTTGAAGGAGGCGGCGGAGCATGAGAAGCGGAATGAATAGATTGAAAGAATATGCCGCATTCGAGTGGTATGGGCGAATATCGCGGATCATTATTATTTTTTCGTTGATCAATTCGATTGCGGTTTTTGAAAACTATTGGTGGAAATCTACGTTTACCTGTATTTATATGACGCTGCTGCTTGCGGGTGCAGTTGACGTCTTGCTTCCTGCGATGAGGCGCAGGCTGCGGATGCCGCTCCAACTGTTACTCATCGTCGTATCAACATGGATAGTGGTAGGCGCATCTCCCAGCTTTTCCGGCTCAGAGGAAGGCGTGCGGAAAATCGCCGCTATTCTTTGGAGCCTGCTGCTCCAATTCCACCCCTATATTTGGTTTAGCTTGGTTATGCTTGCGATGTATGGGCTGTTCAGTGTCTGGACGACGTCACGTATTCGCATATTCGGATTTATTGGGGCGAATTTGCTCGTTTTGACCGTAGCCGATTCGTTTACCCCAATTTGGCTTTGGGACAATGTGGCTTGGGTCGTATTGCTGGGGCTCATATGGCTGGCAGCGGGGCATTTGCATCATTTTCAGCGTCACCATCCAGGAAGCTGGAAGGAGCTGCTGCATTATCCTTTGCAATTATTTATGCCTATCGCGGCGGTGCTTGCGCTGCTGATGGCCGCAGGCCTGATTATGCCATCGATTTCGCCCGTACTGCGGGACCCGTATACGATATGGAAAGAATCGAAGGGCGAGAAGGTTAATGTTTTTTTAGGCGAAAAAGGCTCGGATCCGGGAGGGGTAACGCTGGATACAAGCTCCGGCTACGGGCGTGATGATGACCAGCTTGGCGGCGGCTTTAACTTCGATTATTCGCCAGTCATGACGGTTGCAAGCTCCCATCGGAGCTATTGGAGAGGGGAAACAAAATCGTTTTATACCGGCAGCGGCTGGCTGGAGCTGGATGAGGGAGCGGAGCCTAACAACGTCAATCAGCTGAAAAAGGAGCAGGAGCTTTCCCTGCCGTATGACCGCAAGCTGGCAGATACGATTGAAGTGGAGCAGACGGTGACGATGATACGTAAAGACCAGTATCCCGTTTTATTTGCGGCCGCCCCGATTAACCGAATTCACTGGATCAATGATCCGGAAGCGAATTTGTCCTACCGGCTCACCTGGGCTCCTGACGATCAGGAGCTGCGTTTTCCATTGCAGGGAAGGGGAAGGCAGCCATATCCGGAAAGCTACTCTGTCGTTTCCACTGTTCCCGTGCTGGATGAAGTGAAGCTCCGCAGTACCGATGCGCGCTTAGATAGCTCTAGTGAACAGGAACATTATACACAGCTTCCAGATCAATTGCCTGACGAGCTCATGCAGCTTGCCGAGGAATTGACTAAAAATGCGACTAATGACTATGATCGGGCAAAAATGCTGGAATCGTATTTGCGTTTGAATTTTGCCTATACGAATGAGCCTGATCTGGGCAAGCTGACGGGTGATTCTGACGATTTTGTCGCCCAGTTTCTGTTTGAAATCAAGGAAGGCTACTGCGATTATTTTTCTACGGCTATGGCGGTGCTGGCCCGTTCCGTCGACCTGCCTACGCGCTGGGTGAAGGGATTTGCGCCAGGGGCCTTGCCTGTCCTCGGTGCTGATGCAGCGGAGCGCTTCGATATCGATACGTTTTTACAAGGAGAAGGCACGTATACGGTTCGCAATTCCGATGCCCATTCTTGGGTGGAAATCTATTTTGCAGGTTATGGCTGGGTTTCCTTTGAGCCGACGGCAGGATTTGCTTTTCCTTATACAATTGCCGGAGAAGATGCGGCAGCGCCTACACCAGAAGTAGAAGAGGACACGGATGAGGCGGACAAGGCGGCAACTGCCGAAAAAACAGATGTTTCGTACAAAGGTTTTTATATTGCAGGTATTTCCCTGCTTGTATTATTGCTGGCGGTTAGCTTAATTGTACGCCGTCAAGCGCTGAAGGCAGCGTGGCTGCGCTTCCGGTTCCGCTCCTATACGGCGAATGACCGCATCGTATGGGAAACGGAGCGCCTGCTCCGCGTTTGTCGGAGGAAGGGGCTAAAGCGCTCCGAGCATGAGACGCTGCGGGAAGCCGTGCAGCGCTTTGCGCAGCATCGTACAGATATTCGCAGCGAGCTCACTCAGCTGCTGAATGATTTTGAACGAGCCAAATACAGTGGCACAGCGGCAACGCCAGAAGAGGCGGAGCAGTTTGTGAACAAAGTAAAGCATGTCATTTCGCTATTATAATGAATAGCTTTTATCCGACTATATATAGAAGGAAAAATTCAGCCTGCCGCTGCCCAAGCAATGGACAGCGGTATTTTTTTGCAACAAAATCGTTTTTTATGTTATAGTTTCGTAAGATAGCAGGAGAATAGCAAAGGGGTTTAACGCTTATGTTCAAGAAACTGTTGCCACATATGCGTGTGGATACGGTTTATGATATTCAATTAGATGAGCTGCATAAGAATGGAATTCGCGGCATTATTACGGATCTGGATAATACGCTTGTGGGAGCGCGGGTGCCGCTTGCAACGCCCGAACTGGTCAAATGGCTGGACGATGTCCGTGAGCGCGGCTTTAAAGTCGTTATCGTATCGAATAATAATGTAACCAGAGTGTCCAAATTTGCAATGCCTTTGAACATTCCGTTTATTCATGCTGCGCGCAAGCCGGCTAACACGTCGTTTCGCAAAGGGCTAAAGGTATTGGAGCTGAAAGCGGAAGAGACGGTAGTCATTGGCGATCAGATGCTGACGGATGTGCTGGGCGGCAATCGAATGGGATTATATACGATTCTTGTAGCGCCAATTGCTCCTGCTGATGAAGGAATCATGACCCGGGTCAACCGCCGAATTGAGCGTATCGCCAAATCGAGCCTTGGCAAAAATGGGTTATGGAATGAGGGGGAGAAGAAGTGAAGGAAGAGCAGCTTAGTCTGGCCGCACAGTCTTGTGCGGGCTGTGGCGTAAAACTGCAAACGGAAAATGCAGAGCTTCCTGGCTTTGTGCCAGAGCAGGCAGTAGTAAGGGAGCCGGCCATATGCCAGCGTTGTTTCCGTATTCGCAATTATAATGAAGCATCGTCGGTGACGGTGGACCAAAATGAGTTTCTGAAGCTGCTCAGCAGCGTAGCAACAACGGACAGCCTCGTTGTGCATATTGTCGATTTGTATGATTTTGAGGGCAGTTTGATTTCGGGCTTGCAGCGCTTTGTAGGCAACAATCCCGTGCTGCTGGTCGTCAACAAAGTCGATTTGCTGCCAAAATCAATGAACCTGAACCGTCTCCGCAACTGGGTGCAGCAGCAGGCGAAGAGCGAGGGGCTGCGTACGCTGGATATCGTGCTGTGCAGCGCCAAGCGCAACATTGGTTTCGAGCATGTTATTGAGGCGCTTGATCGTCATCGTAAAGGGCGCGATGTGTATGTGGTCGGCGCAACCAATGTTGGCAAATCTACGCTGATTAATCGCTTGATTAAAGATTACAGCGATTTGGAGCGCGAGCTGACGACATCCCGCTATCCGGGAACGACGCTTGATGCTGTACACATTCCGCTGGATGATGACAGGTTCATCATCGATACGCCCGGCATCGTCTATCCGACGCGGATGACGGAAATTGTGCCGCGTGGATTTCTGCAGTCGCTGCTGCCGGACAAGCCAATCAAGCCGCTTGTGTACCAGCTTAATGACCAGCAGACGCTGTTTATCGGCAGCTTGGTCCGTTTTGATTTTGTAGAGGGTGAACGCCAATCGTTTACGCTGTACATTTCCAATGCGCTGAATGTGCACCGGACGAAGATGGAGCGCGCGGATGCGCTTTATGAGGATCATCAGGGCGAACTGCTCGGCGGACCTTCTCGCGAAGAGCTTGCCGAGATGCCAGCATGGACGCGCCACTCGCTGCGCGTGCCGCGGGGAGCAAGGAAGGATGTATTCATCTCTGGCCTAGGCTGGATTCAGGTGAACGGCGATGCAGGCGCCTTGCTCGATTTATATGCCCCGAAAGGCATCAAGGTGCTGCTAAGGGATTCATTGATTTAACGGCTATGATGGGTTAAGCTCGTCATCATGCTTACACTTCATGGGCAGCTGAGAGGGGATATTGGCGGAAATGAGTGCGGGAGAAATCCATACAGCAATGCAGCGCATTGACAGCCATACGGTGCTTTACGGAGTAATTGGTGACCCCATTCATCATTCCAAGTCGCCTATTATGCTGAATCGCGCTTTTCAGGAAACGGGCATTAACGGTGTTTATTTGGCTTTCCACATTACGGCAGACAAGCTGTCCGCTTTCGTTAGCGGCGTTCGGGCGATGGGTATTCGGGGAGTGAATGTGACGATTCCTCATAAATTGGATATGATGAAGGAAATGGATGAAATCGACGAAAGCGCGCGAGCGGTAGGGGCGATGAACACCATTGTCAACGATAACGGACGCCTGATTGGCTACAACACGGACGGCATTGGCTACGTTCGTTCCCTTAAGGAAGAGGCGGAGCCGGAGCTTGCTGGGAAAAAGATTGTTGTGATCGGCGCTGGCGGAGCTGCGCGCGGCATTGTTTATGCGCTGTCAGGCGAGCAGCCGGAGCGCATTACAATCGCGAACCGCTCGCTCGGCAAGGCTGAGGAACTGGCTGCAGCGATGCAGCGCCGCGCTGATATCGCGGCGGTCACGAATGACGAGCTGCGCAAGGTATGCGCGGACGCGGACGTCGTGATCAATACGACATCTTTAGGCATGTATCCGAATGTGGGCGAAAGTCCGCTTGATGCTTCGTGGCTGAAAGAGGGCTGCGTCGCCAGCGATTTAATATACAATCCACTGCAGACGAAGTTTTTGCAGGATGCTGCGCTTCATGGCTGCCGGACCCATGGCGGTCTGGGCATGTTTATTTATCAAGGCGCATATGCTTTCGAATATTGGACAGGGCAGCCTGCACCTGTTCAAGCGATGCGCGAAACGGTACTCGCTGCCCTCCAGGGCTAGCAACTTTTTCTTATTACTATTTGAAAGAAGGAACATAGAGCGATGCTTACAGGGAAACAAAAACGTTATTTGCGCGCGATGGCGCATCATTTACAGCCGATTTTTCAGGTCGGCAAAGGTGGAACGAATGACCATCTTATTCGTCATATTAATGAGTCGATTGAACTTCGCGAGCTGATCAAGCTATCCGTGCTGAACAACTGCATGGACGATCCGAAGGAAATCGGAGTTGAAGTAGCGGCAGCGGCTAAAGCCGAGCTGGTACAGGTTATCGGCAAAACGATTGTGCTATACAAACGCGCATCGGAAGAGAAAAACCGCAAAATCGAGTTGCCAGCTGTCAAAGCGGGACGCTAAGGGCTCGCGAGGAAATGAGTTCTCGCTTTTGCTGGCAAAGTATGCAGCGGAATTTATTTCACCGCAATGACTAAGCGCGAAGTTTACAGACAAGGAGGACTGCGGCTATGCGTAAAATCGGCATTATGGGCGGAACGTTCGATCCCATTCATCTCGGACATCTCATTGCCGCAGAAACAGCGCGTACAAGCTGCGGGCTGGATGAGGTGTGGTTTATTCCCTCGTTTTTGCCTCCGCTCAAAAGCCATGAGCCTGGCGAGCACAGCGAGCTGCGGCTGCAGATGGTGCAGGAAGCGATAAGCGGCAATCCCCATTTTCGTGCACTGGATATTGAGCTTGCAAGAGGCGGGCTCAGCTATTCCATCGATACGGTTCTGGAACTGAGGCATTTGCATCCGCAGGATTCCTTCTCTTATATAATTGGAGCCGACCGGGTCAATGATTTACCCGGGTGGCACCGGATTGAGGAACTGGCAGAGCGAGTTGCTTTCATCGGGCTTAACCGGGAAGGCACGGAGGCGATAGGCCGCGCGCTGCCGGATTCCTTGCAGCAGCGGCTGACGTTTGTGGATATGCCGCCAATCGGCATTTCATCTACGGCGATTCGCGAAGCGATTCAAGCTGGCGGCAGCTTCCGCTATCTCGTACCGGAGGCTGTGTTTCATTTCATTACGAGGAGGGGCCTTTATGGAGCGCGATCAAATGATTGAGTCGGTGAAGGCGCAAATGCCCGAGAAACGCTGGAAGCATACCGAAGGCGTGATGGCAACGGCGGCTGCGCTAGCGGTAAGGTTCGGTGAAAACCCGGAGCAGGCTGAACTGGCGGCAATTTTGCATGATGTGGCGAAATATTGGCCAGTCGACCGCATGGAGAAGGTGCTGCGCGATCAGCAGCTGGCTCCCGAATTGCTGGCACAGGATAAAAATTTATGGCATGCCGAAGTGGGCGCCTGGGTGGCGGAGCATGAATATGGCGTGACAGATGCGCTGGTGCTCAATGCCATTCGCTTCCATACTTCGGGCCGCCTTGCGATGACGCGTCTGGACAAGGTTGTTTGTCTGGCGGATTATATGGAGCCTGGGCGCGATTTTCCCGGTGTCGACGACATCCGCAGGCTGAGCAAGGATAGCTTGGAGCAGGCGCTGCTGGCGGGATTTGATTCGACGATTCTGCTGCTGCTCAAAAAAGGCAAGGCCATTTTTCCACTGACAATAGAAGCACGTAATGGTTTAATAGAAGAGTTAAAAACAGGAGGCTGAGTTATGACGGTACATTCGGAGGAGCTTCTGCAAGCAACGGTTGCTGCAGCGGAAGATAAGAAGGCTATGCGTATTGTAGCTTTGAATTTGCAGGAAATTTCCCTGGTAGCGGATTATTTCGTAATCTGCTCGGGTAATTCGGATACACAGGTACAGGCGATTGTGACGGAAATTCGTAAATCGGCGGAGCAGCGCGGCGTTCGTGTTCGCGGGATTGAAGGCATGGATTCGGCCCGCTGGGTGCTGGTTGACCTTGGCGATGTGGTTGTTCACGTATTCCACCGCGACGAGCGTGACTATTATAATATTGAAAAGCTTTGGTCTGACGCCAAAGTTGTGGAATTCGCATGAGCTTGATTGCCGGTACAACAATAACGTTAAGGGTGGCACGCGAAGTGTCGCCCTACGGCTATTTTTTGACCGATGGCGAATCCGAGGTGCTGATGCATTATACGGAGCTGGTCGGAAGCAAGCCCAAAGTTAACAATGAGGTTGAAGTCTTTATATTTTTTGATACCGAGGATCGACTGGCTGCAACGATGAAGCGTCCGCTGGTGAAGCTCGGCGAGCTGGCTCGCCTAAAGGTAGCGGATGTGCATCCGCGGCTGGGCTGTTTTCTCGAAATCGGGCTTGGCCGCCAGCTGCTGCTGCCGCTTTCGGAGCTGCCGGAAAATGTCGATTATCGTCCGCTGCCGGGTGATGAGGTTCACATTGTGCTGGGCCATGACAAAAGCGGCAGACTTATCGCCCGGCTTGCAGGCGAGGATGAGCTTGGGCCGCTCGTATTTGCGGCACCAGATTCCTGGCGCAACCAGTGGATCCATGGCTGGGTAACAAAGTCCCTGCAAATGGGCTCTTTCGTCCTGATTGACGGCGGAGTTGTCGGCTTTGGCGCATATGGTCTTATTCCGGCACCGGATCGCGTGCGCGCGCTTCGTCTTGGCGAGCGGGTATCGGCGCGCATTACCTTTATCCGCGAGGATGGACGGGTGAATCTGTCGATGGGCCAGCAGAAGGAAGTGGGCCGTCTAGAGGATGCCGACCGTCTGCTTGCCTTTTTGAAGGAGCGTCCGGGCGGCGGCATGCCTTATTCCGATGAGACGGAAGCGGGCATCATTAAGCAAAAATTCGGCATCAGCAAATCGGCATTTAAACGTGCGATTGGCAAGCTGATGCGCGAGCGTCTGATTACCCAGAAGGGCAGTTGGACCTATCTAGTGGAAGCGGCTGGAGACAGCGAAGCAGCAGGCGATGCTGTTAAGTCGAACACTAGCGAAGCCTCTGCTTCCGAAGGCTCATCTGAGGATTAAGGAGGGCTATCTAGGTGGAGTCATATGGCGAGTTCGCTGCGGTATACGATGAGCTAATGAGCGACATGCCTTATGAGGAATGGCTTTGGTTCACAGAGCAATGCTGGGAGCGTTATGGCAAGCCTTCTGTTATTGCCGATCTTGGCTGTGGGACAGGCTCTATCGCGATACCGCTTGCTATGACCGGTATGCAGGTTTACGGCATTGATTTGTCTGAGGATATGCTGAGCGTGGCGCGCAGCAAATGGGATGAGGCGCTTTCTGCCGCCCATGGCGCACGTACAGGCTCAGCCATCTGGGTGCAGCAGGATATGAGGGAATTTGATCTGGGCACGCCTGTGGACGCGGTTATTTCCTTCTGCGACTGCGTCAATTACTTGACGGAGGAAGCGGATGTGATTGCCGCTTTCGAGGCGGCATACGCGGCGCTTCGCCTTGGCGGTGTATTTCTATTCGATGTGCATCCGAAGGCACAGCTCATTCGCTATGCGGAGGAGCAGCCCTTCGTGCTGGACGAGGACAATGCGGCCTATATTTGGACATGCGAGCTGGACGAGGAGCGCTGCGAAATTGAGCATCATTTGACAATCTTTGCGCATGAAAGCGGAGAGCGGTTTCGCCGCTTTGAAGAAATGCATGTGCAGCGGGCTTATGAGGCGGACTGGATTTCGGAGCAATTGCAGGCGGCAGGGTTCAGCAAGGTCGAGCGTTTTGCCGATTTCAAGCTGCAGCCCCAAGACGAGCGCTCGGAGCGACTGTTTTTTGCGGCGGTAAAATCTTAATACGGCGTTCTGCTAGAACGCCAAAAGGCTTGCGCAGCCGTATGCTCATCAGGAGCAGAGCGGCGGCGCAAGCCTTTTATTGTGCTCATATTAAAGTTGCTTGAGAGGTTGCTGTCGCAATTTCGCTACAGTATGTTGCTCTGCAATCAGAGGTGCGCAGCAGCGTCTGTATGCTCTTCCTCTGCTTCCTCCACCGCTTTATGCGGAGGGACGAAATGACGGCGGCAGCGGGGCTCGTAGCTCTCCGTATCGCCGATTAAAATGACTGGCCCCAGCGTCGCTGGCTGGCCGTTAATGACGCGCTGCGTGAACGCCGCGTTCGCGTCGCCGCATACGGCGCAGAAGGAAGTCAGCTTCACAATTTCGTCGGCAATGGCGAGCAGCCCGCCAATATAGCCAAAGGCTTTGCCGCGGTAGTCCATATTAAGGCCGTCTACAATGACTTGTTTGCCGTTATAGGCAAGCTCCTCTATAAGAGGGATGATGCTTTTGGAGAAAAACTGCACCTCGTCGAAAGCGACGACGTCGGCATGCTTGGTATCCTGCAAAATGCGCTCCGCCATCTCGGGCGTAAGCTCCTTCGGAATGTTGAAGGCAGGCAGGCGGTAGCCCATGCGGCTAACAATTTCCTCGCTGCCGAACCGATTATCCTCCGCAGGCTTATACGCTCTGACTTTTTTGCGGCCATATTGCAGCAATTTATGACAGCGCCTTATGAGCTCGCCGGATTTTTCCGAGAACATCGGGCCGATAATGACCGTAATCCAACCTCTATCCATATGGCCTAATTCTCCCTTACACTTGAAATATAAGCATTTATAAGTTTTGCACTTATCATTAGGCTTATATTTCTCGGATTGAAACGTGCTGCGCGGCCAAAGGACGGCGATAGCCGTTTCACCTTGAGTCCATGTGTGCCTGTATCATTTTAGCAGGATTACCCTGCGATGCAATGTGAAGGTTGTATGCTTTTTGAATTACTTGGTTCAAAATCATTCTCGAAGCGCGTCCTTCAAGCGGCTGTTCATGGAAGTGCCTGCAGCTGCCCCACGTGCAGCAGCGAGCCGCCATTTTTTAACTTCCTGCTTCAAGCGATCGTTCTCTGCCGCTAATAATTCGATGTTTTCAAGCAGCTCGGGATTCGTATATCCGGCATCCTTAAATAGCTTATGCAGCGCCTCTCGGAGCTGTTCAGGCGATAAAATTTTGTTCATATTAACCTCCGTATCAATTAAAAATGACTCTACCACATCATATCCGTATCTGTTAAAATAGTCGAGTGGCCTAAAACCGGGACTCATAGATAGGCGTATTTTTTCATTTGACTCCACCTATATATTGATGTAGAATCAAATTCAGCAACTACATCTTGTTGTGAAGCACGGAAAACGACACTTTAAGTCTACTAGCGCAACTGACGCTTTTTCAAGGTCAGAAGCGCTTTTCTATTGCTGATATCCGGTAGGGGAGAGAGAAATATATGCTGGTTGTCTATGATTCCAAGACGGGCAACGTCAAACGATTTATTAACAAATTGAATATGCGCGTTATTCCGATTGAAGAGCAGGAAGCGATTCAGGAGCCATTCGTTCTCATCACGTATACGACAGGCTTTGGACAGGTGCCAGAACGGGTCATGTCGTTTCTGAAGCGCAACAGCAAACATCTTCGCGGCGTATCCGCCAGCGGCAACCGCAATTGGGGAACGGGCTTTGCCAAAAGCGCAGATACGATTGCCGAGCTATACAATGTCCCTGTTATTTCTAAATTTGAGTTGTCCGGAACGAAATACGATACGGAAAACTTTGTTGAAAGGGTGCGAACCATTGAAGCATATTGAGTTGAATAATGAGCTGATGCAGCGCGGAGCTGACGGCTTTTACCAGTTGGACAAGGATAAAGAGGCAGTAGCAGCATTTATGGAGGAAGTTGAGCAGAAGAGCGTGAAGTTCGCCTCGCTCCAGGAGAAGCTTGACTACTTGATCGGCAATGACTACTACGACAACGTTTTTGACCATTATACATATGAGCAAGTTGAGGCTGTATTTGATTTAACGGCAAACAGCAGCTTCCAGTTTCAGTCGTATATGGCCATTTCCAAGTTTTACAAAGACTATGCCATGAAAACGAATGACAAGCTGCAATATTTGGAGCAATATCCGGATCGCGTTGCGATTGTTGCGCTGCATTTGGGTGAAGGCGACGCAGCAAGAGCACTGCGCATCGCGGAGGCGATGATTGAGCAGCGGCTGCAGCCGGCAACTCCAACCTTCCTTAATGCGGGCAAAAGCCGCCGCGGCGAGATGGTATCCTGCTTCCTGCTGGAAATGGACGATTCGCTTAATTCCATCAACTATGTAATTGGCACGTGCATGCAGCTGTCGAAAATCGGCGGCGGCGTAGCGGTCAACCTCTCGAAGCTGCGCGGACGCGGCGAGCCGATCAAAGGCGTCGAGGGTGCGGCGAAGGGCATTATGCCTGTGCTTAAGCTGATGGAGGATGCATTCTCCTATGCCGATCAAATGGGACAGCGCAAAGGTTCTGGCGCAGGTTATTATAATATTTTTGGCTGGGACGTTATTGAGTTCCTCGATTGCAAAAAAATTAATGCCGATGAGAAAACGCGGATCAAAACGCTGTCGATCGGCCTCATTATACCGAACAAATTTTATGAGCTGGCTGCGCAAAACAAGCCGTTGTACGTCTTCGGACCACATTCCGTCAATAAAGCCTACGGCAAATATTTGGACGATATGGATATGGATGAAATGTACGAGGAGCTGCTTGCGAACGATTTGGTGAAAAAGAAAGTGGTCATGAATGCACGCGACATGATGACGAAAATCGCTTCGATCCAGCTGGAATCCGGCTATCCTTACATTATGAATAAATCGAATGCGAACCGCGTTCATGCGCTTAAAGATGTAGGCGGCGTTAAGATGTCGAACCTTTGCACGGAAATTTTCCAGCTGCAAGAGACGTCGGTTATTAATGACTACGGTACGGATGACCTGATTCAGCGCGATATTAGCTGCAACCTGGCATCGCTGAACATCGTAAACGTCATGGAGCTTAAGAAAATCAAGGAATCGGTTCATGTTGGTATCGAGGCGCTTACAACAGTCAGCGATCTTTCAAATATCGACAACGCCCCAGGCGTGCGCAAAGCGAACGAGGAGCTTCACTCCGTCGGCCTTGGCGCGATGAACCTGAACGGCTATCTGGCGAAAAACCACATCGCTTACGAAAGCGATGAGGCGAAGGAGTTCGCTAGCACGTTCTTCATGATGATGAACTATTATTCGCTAGAACAAAGCATGGAAATTGCCAAAGAGCGCGGCGAAACGTTCAAGGATTTTGACCGTTCCGAATATGCGAAGGGCACATACTTTGCACGTTATGAAGAGACGGATTACCGTCCGGTCAGCGCTGCGGTGAAAGCTTTGTTCGAAGGCATGGAAATTCCATCCCCTGAGGACTGGACTGCGCTTAAGGCGAAAGTACAGCAGCACGGCCTGTACCACGCTTATCGTCTGGCTATCGCGCCAACGCAAAGCATCTCGTACATTCAAAATGCGACATCGAGCGTTATGCCGATCGTTGAGCATATCGAGACGCGGACATATGCGAACTCGACAACCTATTATCCAATGCCGTTTTTGTCGCAGGACAACTTCTTCTACTACAAATCGGCTTACAATATCGATCAGTTCAAGCTCATTGACCTGATTGCAGAAATTCAGCAGCATGTGGATCAAGGTATCTCCACGGTTCTGCACGTAAACAGCAACGTGACGACTCGGGAGCTTGCCCGCTTCTACATTTACGCAGCCCACAAAGGACTGAAGTCGCTCTATTACACAAGAACGAAACGTCTATCCGTAGAAGAGTGCACAAGCTGCGCGGTTTAACAACAAGATTATAGATTTGCGCAAAAAGATGAGGTTGTGGGGCGGCCGCTTTAGGTGCCGTCACGCAGCCTTTTACAAAGGAGCCTAATATATAATGAAGGCAGTTAACTGGAACCGCCCGGATGATGATTTTACGCTGACGTTCTGGCAGCAGAACGTCATGCAATTCTGGACGGACGAAGAAATCCCTCTATCCGACGATAAAATGGACTGGATGGAAATGAGCGACGCCGAGCGCAGCTTATATAAAAACGTGCTTGGCGGATTGACGCTGCTGGATACGATTCAGGGCGGTATTGGCATGCCAAAGATTTTGGAGCATGTAGATGGCTTGCAGCGCAAAGCGGTGTTGTCCTTTATGTCGATGATGGAGCAAATTCATGCCAAATCGTACAGCAGCATTTTCACGACGCTCGCGTCTACAGAGGAGATCGACGAGATTTTCCAATGGGTAGAGAAAAACGAGCAGCTGCAACGAAAAGCGGAGCTTATTTCCTCATGGTATGAAGGCATTAGCACAAAGCAGGATCTGTATAAAGCAATGGCAGCTTCCGTATTTTTGGAAAGCTACTTGTTCTACAGCGGCTTCTTCTACCCGCTTTATTTGGCAGGTCAAGGCAAAATGACGAGCAGCGGCGAAATTATCGACCTTATTTTGCGTGACGAGAGCATCCACGGCTTGTACGTTGGCGTGCTGGCACAGGAGCTGTTTAACACCTTCACGCCGGAGGAGCAGACTTCGCTTAAGGCTGAGCTGGATCAACTGCTTAACGACCTGTACGAGAATGAGGTTCTTTATACCGATTCGCTGTATTCGCCGCTTGGCCTAGAGGAAGAAGTAAAAACGTATGTGCGTTATAATGCGAATAAAGCGCTGATGAATCTTGGCTTTGACGGTGTGTTCCCCGATGAGCCGGTCAATCCAATCGTATTCAATGGCATCAGCACACACACAAAGCAGCATGATTTCTTCTCCAAAAAAGGCAATGGCTACGTACGGACGATTCACGTCGAGCAATTGAACGATGATGATTTTGTTTTTAACTTTTAGTATAGAATGAATTTGGTGGAGAGAGCCTTGCGAGGTTAATATCACCACCTTGCTTATACACAAAGAAGCATTCGGCTAGGTTAGCCGAGTGCTTCTTTTTTTTGTGAATAATTTGATTATCTCCTAACTAAATAATAGAGCGAGCATGATAACATCAAGAAAATTTTTGGTGGCTTCATGCATTAAATATTGCCGCAGCACGCCTTCCTGCTGAAAGCCGAGCTTTTTGAGCACATGGAGCGAAGCGATATTTTCAGGGTGGACCTCGGCTTGAATGCGGCGGGCATGAATATGCTTGTCATTAAAATCCATCACAGCCTGCAGCGCTTCGGACATCATGCCTTTGTTCCAATAATCCGGCTTAAGGTCATAACCGATCGTAAGCGGATAACGGGGCTCTACCTCAAATTCGCCTCTTGTCGGCATCAGCATAACCGTTCCCATAATAGGTGCGCTGCCTTGCAGCGTAATGCCCCATGGAATGAGTCTGCGCTCCGCGTAGGCCTCATTCCAAGACTCAATCAGCATTTTGCAAGCTTCAATGGAGTCTGGGCCAAGCCAGTCCAAATGCCGAGTCACCTTCATATCCGAATAAAAAGCATGCAGGTCTGCGGCGTCCTGCACAGCCATTTGGCGTAGTGTTAATCTTTTCGTATGCAGAAAAGGGAATGAGGAAAACAAATCGTCGGAGCCCATGCGGTTCACTCGCCTTTTATAGAAGATGGGATGCGAGCCTATCATATCCCAGCTTGCTTAAACGAAAATGAAAAAGCAGCTGCAACTAGTTTGCTTTTATTCCTTGCTGCCGCTTCGGGATAAAGGGCTACCGCTCAGGGGGCAATCATGTTACACTATTGGCGGGTGAAAGCTCATCCTAACGCAACTGTTCTGACCGATGAAAAGGGGGAATTCGCGTGGACAACTGCTCAATTATTACGAAGCCAACGCTTCATTTAGTAGGGATTAGTTATTGCGGTCCGTATTCTACTTTTCCGGATGAGGCGATTCGCCTGCAAAGCGAGTTTCTAGCCCGCAAGCATGAGCTGAATACCACGTCGAAGGCACCGCTGCTGTACAGCCCGTATTTTGGCAACGAAGTATTTGCCACTTATTGGGCCTGCTACGAAATGCCGCCGTCAGAGGAAGTGCCGGTTGGCATGGTGCAGTTCACCATCCCAACCCATCGTTATGCGATGGTTGCATCGACGAACAAACGAATTGGAGAAGCCTACGAGCAGCTATTTGCCTGGATGAACGAGCAGGAGCTTGAGAAGCATCAGAGCGCTGTCGCGCTTGAAGTTTTTTATATTCAGGAGCAGCATTTGGAGGAGGAAGCGGTTGAGCTTCTTATTCCGCTTGCCGATTAGAACCAGCTGTGCCAGACAAATTAGAAGCGTTATAATAGGAGAGGAGTCCTGAGCGGGACGCCTCCTTTTTATTTGTTGATAAACATGAGCAGGAAGGGGACTGAGGCCAGCATGGTGCCTATTTACATAGTAGATGCGTTTACAAGCAAGGCGTTTGGAGGTAATCCGGCAGCGGTATGTCTGCTGGAGGCACTGAGTGATGAAGGATGGATGCAAAAAGTAGCGGCGGAGATGAATTTGCCCGAGACCGCTTTTGTCGCACCACGCGAGGGCGGTTATGAGCTGCGATGGTTTACGCCTACGCAGGAGGTGGATTTATGTGGACATGCTACGCTCGCGGCTGCTTTCGTATTGTGGAAGACGGAGCGGCTGGGGCTCAGTCAGGCGGCAGCCTTTTGGACGAAAAGCGGCGTGCTGACTGTAGAGCTAGGGGAAGATGAGGCGGAGATAACGATGGACTTCCCTTCGGAGCCGCCAGCTCCGGCGAAAGCGCCCGAGGCGCTCATTGAGGGGCTTGGGCTCATTCCGCGTTATACGGGACGCAACCGTATGGATTATGTTGTTGAAGTGGACAGTGAGCAGACGGTGCGCGGGCTAAAGCCAGATTTCTCGCAGCTGAGCTTGCTAGGTGGGCGGGGTGTCATTGTGACGGCTCGCGCCGAAGGCCAGGCAGCCTATGACTTTGTGTCGCGGGCTTTTTATCCGAAAGGGGGCGTGCAAGAGGACCCGGTGACAGGCTCGGCCCATTGCGCGCTGGCGCCCTACTGGGCGAAGCGGCTGCGAAGGGACGAACTGGTAGGCTATCAGGCGTCGGCTCGCGGCGGTTTTGTAAAGGTGAAAAATACATGGGATCGCGTTCAATTGAGCGGACAAGCCGTTCTAATGATGCGCGGTGAACTGGAGGAGATTTAACCGATGATGAAGCTAAAATGGCAAAGAGAGCAGAAGCAGCAGCTGATTGAGCAGGTACAGCACTATTTTGAGCTGGAGCGCTCGGAGGAAATCGGTACCATTGCAGCGGAGCAGCTGATTGACCATATGGTTGCGCTGCTCGGCCCGCATGTCTATAATCAGGCGATTCAGGATGCGAGAACGACAGTGGTCGAACGAATGCAAGCGATGGAAGACGAGCTGTATGCGCTGGAGAAAAATGTTTCCGCACCGCGCGGAGGCTCTCGCAAATAGGCTGAAGGAGTGTTTATGCAAGTGGAAATAAGCAAAGCGAATATGAAATACGACATTATTTTGTTTGATATCGATGATACGCTGCTCGATTATGGACAGGCGGAGGCTCATGCCTTCACAAGCTCCTGCCGGGATTATGCCATATCGCTTGCAGGCAGCGATTACGTGGCGCGTTATCGCAGCATTAACCAGCAGCTTTGGCACGATTATGAGCAGGGAAAGGTGACGCTGGCGGAGCTTAGAGAGGAGCGGTTTAGACGGCTGTTTGCTGAAAATAACCCTCACATCGCGGCAGACGAATTTAGCACCTGCTATTTAAACTATTTAGGCGAGGGCAGCTTTCTGATCGAAGGCGCTGTAGAGCTGTGCAGCAGCCTGCAGGGGCATTGCCGTATGGCGGTTATTACGAACGGCATTCGCGAGGTGCAGCTGTCGCGTATTGGCAAAGCGGGGCTGAATGAATTTTTTGAGCATATTATTGTGTCGGAGGAGACGGGATACCAGAAGCCGCATAAGGGCATTTTTGACTATGCGTTCGCGAAGCTGGGAGTAACTGACCCGTCCAAAATCATCATCATCGGCGATTCCTTGACCTCCGATATGCAGGGCGGCATTAACAGCGGCATTGATACATGCTGGTTTAATCCGCACCGGAAGAGCAATACGACGGCGGTTAAACCGGCTTTTGAAATTCAACGATTGTCTGAGCTGCTCTCCATTATAAATGGATAAATCAAACGACAGATTTCAGAGGACTGAGGTTCCGCTATTCTGATTTTTGAGGTGATTTGAGGCTGTACGCGGACAGGCAAGCCGTTATCCCTCTCATTATTCCGTCAAAACACCGTTTGGCAGCACATTAGCGTCTCCTGAGTCCGCGGCGCTGCCATAATCCTTGATTCGGTTGATATAGCGAATGCTGTGTCCGCCAAGACTATGCACGAACCTGTTTTTTTGGTACGATACATTGAAGCATAAGTGCAGCAGCGGAGTAGGACACTAGTTTATGTCCTGCTCCGCTGCTGTTTTTTTGTGAATATATCAATTATTTTGTAAAACGAACGACCCTGTACTCATACTGTCCAACAGGAAGTGAACCAGCAGGAACAGCAGCTCCAGACAGGGCGTCAACGCCATCTTGCGGCAGCGTCACATGACCGCCGGCACCATCCATATTAATAATGACCCAGATGACATAACCATCCCCCTGCCTAGGCGCGACAATGGTACCCTCAGTTGCTTCAAACCGCAGCGTGACACCCGCTTCATCGGCATAATGCAGCAGCATGCGCCGCAGCAGCGCATCCCCATCATCGCCTTGCGGCATGGACCCGAGCATCACAAGCTTGCCCTGACTGATGCGGCGTTCGGTAATAAAAGCGGCACCGGGCGTTAGTCCGCTATGCACGCAGCCGATTGCGGTTGCTTGGTGGTCGCTGTCAGCAGCGGATGCGCCAGCTAGGCCGTTGCCGTCTAGCGGCTCAAACACCGAGCTCCACATACCAAGCGGGGCCTGAAGGCCGAAGGCTTGTCCGTACGCATCCGTTCCATCCATTGGATAAACGAACGTCGTCTCTACGCCAGCCCGTTCCTCCAGCTTCCCTAAAGCAGCATCGGTATGCCATGTATGATGCTCAGTCCTACCACCCGTAAGCGGACCGACGATCCAGATGCCGCCATCCCGAACGAAGGCGAGGGCACGGTCAAGGTAGTCCGGCGACAAGTAGGGCACGAATGGCGTCAGCAGCAGCTTGTACCCGCCGAGCCCGCTGCCCTCTGTAATTAAATCGCGATGAATGCCGAGTGCGACCAGCCGGGCATAAAAATCGGTCACGAGCCCGCGATAGTTCAGCTTGCGCAGCGGCTCGGTGCGCAAATAGGCTTTGGCGCGATCAGAATAGGTCATCGCTAGCTCAGCCTGCATGGGCGAGGTTGTTAACAGGATTTCCTCCAGCTCTCGCCGCGCCTGCTCCACCTGCATGACATGGGCATAGCCAATCGTCTTTTTGCCCCAAGCGCTTACCACCGAGCCATGCGGCTGCTCGCTGCCGGCCCGCTGCTGCCGCCACGGCCAATAGCAGAAGCCTCCCGCGCCCAGTGCATAAGCAGCGACTGCTTCAACCTTCACATAACCGGCCGGGTGAGGGGTTGCATAGCTTTCCAGCGAGCCGCTGTAGCTGGCGCTCGTCTCCATCACCCAGAACGGCTTGCCACGCTTGACGTTGCGCCATAAGTCGCAGTTGATCAAGTAGGCAGGCCAATTGATGCTGGACGCATATGTATCATAGGAGCCAAAATCAAGCTGCTGGAACAGCCGCTCAATGTCCACATGGAAGGCGATGCTGCTGTTGTGAGTAATCGGGAGCGCCGAGTAGCGCCGGATGACAGCGATCTGCTCCTCGGCAAATTCCGCAAGCTTCTCCATCGAGAACAGCCGATACATCGTTTGCAGCGAGGCATGATGCAGAAACGGCGTTGCGCCCGGCTGTGGAATTTGATCAAAGCGATTATAATATTCACTCCATATATGAGTGCCCCAAGCTTCATTTAACTGCTCGATTGTTTCATACCGCTGCTCCAGCCAATTATGCCACTGCTCCAAGCATGCTGCGCACATGCATTCCGCTACATGCGCCTTGAATTCATTATCGAGCTGCCAGCCAATCAACCCCGGCAGTCCACCAAGCTCTTGAGCGAGCCGTTCTATAATGATTGCTGATCGCCCGCGATAATAGGGGTTGTTCGTGCACGCATGCTGCCGCGACCCATGTCCCAGCGTCTCGCCCTTCTCATTGACGAACAGCCGCTCCGGATGCCCATGCGACAGCCAAATTGGTGGTGTCGCCGTCGGTGTGCACAGGATCGTCTCGATTTCATTTTCGTGCAGCGTCTGGATGATTTCAGCCAAAAAACGGATGTCAATTCGATTTTCCTCTGGCTCCAGCCTCGACCAAATAAATTCGCCCATTCGCACGACATTAATGCCGGCTTGCTTCATTAACGCAATATCCTCCGCAAGCACGTCAGCATCCCAAAGCTCAGGATACAGTGCCGCCCCATGATACAGCTTCCCTTCGAGTGGTCCCTTCACCCTAAACTCACGCCTTTCCGTTAAGCTTTACTTTGTACTTTAATAGGCGCTGTGCTGGGCTGGCAATCGGACTTTTTAACAGGGCCATTTTTGGGGCTTGAAACCTTTTGCACCGCTTTGCACTTTCTTGGTGGAACGGCCAAAAACCCCGCAGCAGCGCGGTTCAAGAATGTCTAATTGCGGGAAAATGCGAGCTGCCCGCATACTAAAGCTACACCGCAAGCGATTTAGGCCAAGTGAGACATGTGGGGCAAACGCGGTAGCTTAAAAGTAAACGAACGAAAGCTGGAGGTGAGCGAGGATGAAACAAATGGCGGCTATGCCGGAAGCTAGCAAGCAGCCGTCCCGGGACTATCGTCCAAGCGTGCTGGGGCGCCTGAGGAAAGACAAATGGCTGTACATATTGCTGCTGCCAGGCTTGCTTTATTTTATCGTATTTAAATATGTGCCCATGTGGGGCGTGCTGCTGGCATTCAAAAATTTCCAACCGTTTACCGGATTTTTGAAAAGCGAGTGGGTGGGACTGGAGCATTTTCAACTGTTTTTTGCCAATCCCGAGTTTTTCATGCTGCTGCGCAATACGCTGCTGCTTTCCTTATACAATTTAGTGTTTTTCTTCCCGGCACCGATCGTGCTGGCGATATTGATGAATGAAGTACGCTTCGCGCTTTTCAAACGCACCGTGCAGACGATGATTTATGTACCGCATTTCATCTCCATGGTCATTGTGGCGAGTATGACGTATGTGTTTCTGACGACGGCCGGAGGCCCGGTCAACGAAATGCTGGAGCAGTATACCGGGCGCAAAATCGAATTTCTCGCCACGCCCGAATGGTTCAAGCCGTTAATCATTATGCAAACCATTTGGAAGGAATGCGGCTGGGGGACGATCATTTTTCTCGCAGCGCTTGCAGGCGTAGATATGGAGCAATACGAGGCCGCTACGATGGATGGCGCAAATCGCTGGAAGCAAATTTGGCATATTACGCTGCCGGCAGTGCGCAGTACGATAGTGATTTTGCTTATTTTACGAATGGGCAACATTCTCGAAAATGGCTTCGAACAAATTTATCTCATGCTGAACCCGCTCAATAGGCAGGCGGCAGAAGTGTTTGATACGTATGTGTACATGATGGGAATCACTCAAGGCGCATTCAGCTACAGTACCGCAGTTGGTCTGTTCAAATCGCTCATCGGCGTCGTGCTTGTCGTCGGGGCGAACTATTTGGCGAAGCGCTTCGGACAGTCGGGGCTGTACTAGCTAGAAGCATGGTGAAACAGGAGAGGCGCAATGAAAAGGAAGAAGGGGGCCTTGAAAAATGGCTAAGCATTACAATACGGTATCCAGCCGAGTGTTTGATACCGCGAATTATATCGTGCTCAGCGTCTGTGCACTGGCGGCGGTGCTGCCATTTATTTTCGTCATATCGGGCTCGTTCGCAACCGATGCGGAGCTGACCCAGCGTACGGTGTTTCTCATACCGAGGACGTTTTCGCTGGCGGCATATGAATTTATTTTTTCAACGAATACGATTATGAAAAGCATTGGCGTTTCCCTGTTTATCGCTTCATTCGGGACGCTGGTCAACTTGTTTTTCACGGTTACGATGGCTTATCCACTGGCAAGACGCAATTTGATGGGCCGCAATGTCGTGCTGAATCTCGTCATTTTCTCGATGCTGTTCAGCGGCGGCATGATTCCGACGTATTTGGTCATTCGCGAGCTAGGGATGCTCGATTCCTACTGGGCGCTCATTATACCGGGAGCGATTAGCGCCTTCAACCTAATCATTATTAAAAACTTTTTCCAGGAGCTGCCGCCGGGGCTGGAGGAAGCAGCGCGCATTGACGGCTGTACGGAGCTGGGTCTGCTGTGGCGCATCGTTTTGCCGTTGTCAAAGCCGGTCCTTGCAACCTTTGCCCTGTTTTATGCAGTGGGCCACTGGAATGATTTTTTCACGGCGCTGCTGTATATTAATGATCCGCAAAAATGGCCGCTTCAAGTGCTGCTGCGCCAAATTGTCCTGCTGTCTCAGGCAGCGGCAGGCGACATCAATGCGATGGACCCGTCCTTCGTCAAGCCGCCCGACCAATCGATCAAGATGGCGGTAATCGTCGTCGGCACTGTGCCGATTCTGCTCGTCTATCCGTTTTTGCAAAAGCATTTTGCCAAGGGCGTGCTCATTGGCTCAATTAAGGGCTAATCGCGAATACACGGCTTAGGGCCGTATCCATGAGGCAACACAAACAAGCCGATTTAGCGAGCAAGCAGCTGGCGGTTTGGTATTTTACCATATATGATAAATGATTAAGGGAGGCGTCAGCGATGAGAAAGAAAGAAGGAAAGAGAAAGCGTTTGCTGCCTATGCTGCTCGTTGGGACAATGGCGGGAGCGGTAATTGCAGGCTGCTCGCAGCAGGGGGAAAATGTGGAAGGTAGCGCAGGAGGTGCGTCTGCTGCACCAGCCGGTACAGCAGGGGGAAGCCCAGCGGCAGAAAAGGCGCTGCAGCTCAATATCATGCTGCCGATTTTTAAGACGAATTTCCCGAAGGATGATAGTCCGGTAGCAGCAGAGATCGAGAAACGGACGAATACCGACATTCATTTTGAGTGGGTGCCGAACGCTTCTTATACGGATAAATTTAATATTACGCTCGCCTCGGGCAAGCTGCCGGATATTATGTATGTGCCGGATGTGAAGTCCCCGAGCTTCGTTAATGCCGCGAAATCCGGCGCGTTTTGGGAAATCGGGCCTTATTTGAAGGATTATAAAAATTTGAGCCAGGCGAACCCGGTCATTTTAAACAACTCCTCTGTTGACGGCAAAAACTACGGGCTGTACCGCGGCCGTCCGCTTGGTCGCAATGGGGTATTTTACCGCAAGGATTGGCTCGATGCTGTTGGCCTCCAAACGCCGCAAACGATTGATGATTTTTACAACATGCTGAAGGCGTTCAAGGAGAAGGATCCGGATAAAAACGGCAAGGATGATACGTACGGCATGGTCATGGTCAAGTGGACGGGCCAGTGGGCGAGCGGCTTCGATACGATCAAGCTGTGGTTTGGGTCACCGAACAAATGGGGCGAGCGGGACGGCAAGCTCATTGTTGATTATGAAACGCCTGAATATTTGGAAGCGCTTAAATTCATGAAAAAGCTGTACGATGAAAAGCTGATTAATCAGGATTTTGCCATTATGGATTCAGCAAAATGGAATGATCCGCTTGTTAATAATCAGGCTGGCGTCATTGTGGACGTCGTGGACGGCGCGGCGCGGGCTGATGATAAAATTCATGCTGCGCTTGCGGCAGCGGGCAAAGACCAGCCGGATGTGCATTATATGGATGTGTTTGGCGGAGTGAAAGGAACGGATGGACAGGTACGGACCTTGCCAACTTCAGGCTTTGCTGGCTTGCTGGCTTTCCCGAAATCGTCCATTAAAAACGAGGAGGAGCTGAAGCAAATCCTCAAGTTTATGGATCAATTGAGCGAGCCGGAAATGCAGACGCTGCTAGGCTACGGCATTGAGAACACGCATCATACGATAGTGGATGGCGCACTTGTGCCAAGCAAGGATCCAGCGCTGCTCGAATCCGAGGTCGAGGGATTGAATCAGATGCTCAGCTTTATACCAGAGGACAAGTCGACGAAGGTGAAGCAGACACCGCTGCGTATTAAGCAGTTGGAGGTACAGAAGGAAAATGAGCAGCTTATCGTGATGAACCCGGCAGAGCCTTTTATCTCTGACGTTTATACGCTTAAGGGCGCCCAACTGGACAATATTATGAATGATGCCCGGATTAAGTTTATCGTCGGCCAAATCGACGAGGCTGGTTTTAAAGACGCGATTCAGCTGTGGAAAACGAGTGGCGGCGATGATCTGAGCAAGGAAATGAACGAGCTGTTTGCAGGAAGTAAATAGCTGGCTGATGGCCGATTGGGGCAGGGCGATAGGCAGAGGAACCGCGGATAGCAGCGGTCTTCTGTCTTTTCCTGTTCGGGTCGGTTCCAGTATATATGCTAAATAAAATGAAGCGTGATTGGCAGGAAATTCAGCCTGCTTAGCGAATGCGTTTACAAAGGGGATTCGTTGGAATCTCCTAATTTTCAGCTAGTGGGTGAGCTCATGATCAGAAGAATGAAAGCCAGGCTTATGCCGGGGGCGGGGCTGACAGCGGGTCCGAAAGGAAGATTTTATCGCAAAAATCTTATTTTGCTGCTCGTCGTTTGCAGCATTCCGGGACTGATTACCGGGGCGCTCGTTTATTTTTTGGCTGGGGGCATACTGGAGGACCGCTTGCTGGAGCAGCATAATGAGCAAATTGAGCAGCGGGCGCAAAGCATTGACGAGCAGTTGACGAATTTGGAGCTGATGCTGTCGCATTGGGCATTCGATTCCAAGTTCGATTACACGCTTGGCAATCGGGACTATGTGCAGCAGTTCGAGAAGGCGCGTGACATTACGAAGACGCTGCTGGTCATGCAGGGCTCCAATACGATGAACAAGCAGGTCGGGCTGTATCTTGGCGGGGAGCAGCATGTGCTGTTCGGGCCGGAATATGGCGTGCTGCAAGGAGATGGACAGGCGGCTGCCTATGAAGGCCTGCTTCAATCGGATAAAGTAGCTTATTGGACACAGGTTGCCTTTGACACGGACCGTCCGTCCTATAAGGAGCTGACACTTGTGCATTACGTTCCTGGAGGCAGTCTGCATCCGTTCGGAGCACTGCTTATTAGACTTGATAATGACAAGGTAAGCGAAATGCTGCGGACGATGACGCCAGGTGAAGGCGGAGAAACGTATTTGATGCAGGATAACGGAGAGCTGTATGCGTCAACGAGCGGGAATGACAGAGATTCTGAATTTGTAAGCGCTTTAAATGAGGCGGTTGCAGCTGAAGTTTCGCATAAAGGCTCCTTTTTGTTCCGGTTCAGCGAGAGCGGCATGACGTATGCAGTTTCCTATGGCAAGCTGTCCCGGATTGCAGACAACTGGACTTATGTATCTGCTTCGCCGATTACGGGCATTACCGAGCCGGTGATCGTCGTATCGAAAAGCATTGTTGCGGCCAGCCTTGGCGCCTTGCTGCTTGCTGCCATTCTGGCGTGGCTTGCCTCGCGCAGCATATATTCCCCGGTCAATCGCTTGATGACGGTGCTGCGGGAGCGAAGCGCGCCAGCAGGCAAGCCGGAATGCGAATTTACGTGGATCGAGCGGCAGTGGCAGCATTTGCACCGGGAAAGCGAGGAGCTGCATGCGAAGCTTTCGGAGCAGCTGCCTCATGTGAAGGAGAGCTTTCTGCACCAGCTGCTGCAAGGCTATTTGGCGGATTACTCCGAAGGGGAGCTGCTTCGCCGAATGGAGCGTTACAAATGGCGGGTGGAGCCTGGCACGCATTATATGGTGCTTTATATGAAGCTGACTGGAATTGCTAATTTGGAGGGCAAATTCAAATATGGCGATGAGGGGCTGGCGACGTTTGCGGCGGTCAATATGATGGAGGAGCTGGCGGCAAAATATTTTGAGCAGAGCAACACGATCAACTTTCATAATTTAGCAGCTGGCTTGCTTATTATTGTGCCGGAAGGGCGCTCATATCGCGAGGAGCTGCATGCATTCAGTGAAGCAGCGATGCAGGCGTTCAACCAAATTCTTAATATGCGGGCGACGATCGCGATCAGCCCGGATACAGCGAGCATAACAGAGATTCCGCATCTGTTCGAGGAGACGAAGCATGCGGTCAGCTTCCGGCGCTACGATCAGGAAAATCAAATTATTGATATGGAGCAGCTGGAGGAGCAGGGCAGCGCAGCGTCGGAGCCTGCCTATCCATTTACGCTGGAGCGGGAGTTTATACAGGCGCTCCGTACGGGGCGTGAAGCTGAGGCATATGAGCTGCTCGAGCAGTTTCTGCAGGCATTGTCCAGCGAAGAGGCGAAGGAAATGGATGTGCAGCAGGGCATGCTGCATTTGCTCGGTTCCGTCCAGCATGCCATTATGGTGTCGGGCATCTCCCCGAACCGCTTGTTCAAGGGAGCAAACCGTTATGAGCAGCTGTCGCAAATCCGCGAGCCGGAGCTGCTGCTGGATTGGTTCCGCGGCATGATTGCCGCTCCGTTTCTTAAGGAACTGGGCGAGCGGACGAATGCTGGGGTGAAGCGGCAGATCGAGCATGCGATGCTGTATTTGCAGCAGCATTATATGAGCGATATTTCTCTAGACAGCTGTGCGGAGCATATCGGCATGAATCCTTTTTTCCTAAGCAAGTCGTTTAAGCAGGTGACCGGGAAAAATTTTATCGACTATTTAACCGGGCTGCGGATGGATAAAGCGAAGGAGCTGCTGCGCGAATCGGTGCTGAAAATCAATGACGTTGCCGAGCAGGTCGGCTATCAGCACAGCTATTTCAACCGTATTTTCAAAAAGCTGGAGGGCATGACGCCAAGCCGCTACCGCGAGCTGAGTCAGGCGGAGTAGCTGGGCAGAGGTAGCCAGGTAGAGGTAGGAGGCAGCCTAGATAGAGGCCTCAATGCTGGAACTGGCATTAGCCTCTGCCTGTTGCTATAGCAATAAAGTTCAAGCCTTTGCAAGAAAGTGCAAGCTTTGAAAAGGGCCGCTGTCGATATTTGATTGGGGCAGCTAAGTGGCATAAATTGCATAATGCTCACGGAGCAAAAAAGTATCATTGCCCGCAAACGACCATCCTTCTAGTATAGAAAGCAGCTTAGAGGAAAGAGGTGCTGGCAATGAGTGTCAAGCTAAAATGGCTCGGTAAACAGGCGGCTGCGCCTGTCGGTTTAACATGGGGTGTTCCTTGGAAGGAAGGCGAACTGCTTCGCGGCGATTCGCTTGTTCTGTATAGCGAGGCTGCAGGTATGGAAAATGTGGCAAGCGCTTCTGCGCTGCGGGTGCAAAGCTGGCCTACCGCTTTTTGGCCGGATGGCAGCATCAAATGGTCCGCCCATGCGGCGGTTGGCTCCAGCGATTCTGGCAGCTTTCAGCTGGAATTGGCAAAGCAGGCAGCGGCATCGGTGCAAGAGCTTGATGCGGCAGCGGAAGGCGAGCAGCCGATCCTAAAAGTAGTGACAACCGATGAGTCGATCATCGTAGATACAGGAGTTATCGTTTGTACGTTTCCGCGAAGCGGCAGGGGCGTAATTCGCAGCATTAAGCGCGGGGAGCAGGAGCTGTGCAGCGGTGGCGATTTGGTGTGCTTGAAGGAAAGCCGCAATCAGCTGCATGGCGCTTTGACGCTGCAGGAGGAGCCGTTTCACGGCTTTGTTCATACGGCGGTTGTCGAGCAGGACGGACCGGTCAGGTCGGTTATTAAACTGACGGGCAAGCATCGCGCGAGCTACAATTTGAGCCAAAGTGCTGACCCGAATAAGCCCAATCAGCAAAACGTAGTCAGGGTCAGCCCAAGCCGTGAATGGATACCGTTCACGCTGCGCTTTTATTTGTATGCAGGGCTGGACGCGATTCGCCTCGTTCATACGTTTTTTTATGACGGCAATCCACATGCGGATTACATAAAGGGGCTGGGACTGTCGCTCGCTGTACCGATGCGTGGTCCGCTTTACAATCGGCATGTCCGGCTGGCGGGCAATGATGGCGGTTTTTTGCGGGAATCGCCGAAGTCGCTGCATACGCGGCGGACGAAAGGGAAGTACCGCGAGCTGTTTGAACGGCAGGCGGCGGGGGAAGCCGTTGCTTTTGATGCGGAAGAGGATGCTTATTTTCTAGGACTGCTGGAAAATTCGGCGGTCTGGGATGATTTCAAGCTGGTGCAGCATTCAGCGGATCACTATGTGGTGATGAAGCGCACGAAGGCAGAGTGCTGCTGGTTGAAAGCGGGAGAGGGAAGCCGTGCGGAAGGGCTTGCCTACATCGGAAGCGAGGGCGGCGGCCTAGCTGCAGGTATGCGGAATTTTTGGAAAAAGCATCCTGCCTCGCTGGAGCTTCGCCATACGGCTGCGTCATCGGCCGAGCTGAATGTATGGTTCTGGTCGCCTGATGCGCCGGCGATGGATTTGCGGCATTATGACACACAAACGTACGTGGAGTCGGCTTATGAGGGCTCAGAGGAGCTTCGGGCTACGCCATACGGCATTGCCAATACGAATGAGCTGACGCTTTGGTGCACGGCGGCTACGCCGGATGAAGAGGGACTGGCGCATAGGCTGGCCGAAAATCAGTCGCCTGCCCAGCTTGTGTGCGAGCCGGAGTATTTGCACGAGGCACGCGCCTTCGGCATTTGGAGCCTGCCGGATCGCAGCACCGCTGCAAAGGCACAACTGGAGGAGCGGCTGGACGGCATTGTTGCTTTTTATCAGGCTGAAGTGGAGCAGCGCCGTTGGTACGGCTTTTGGGATTTTGGCGATTTTATGCACAGCTATGATCCGGTCCGTCACGTGTGGAACTACGATCTTGGCGGCTGTGCATGGCAAAATTCAGAGCTGGTGCCGAATATGTGGCTGTGGCTCATGTTCATGCGCAGCGGGCGCGAGGATGTTTTTCGTTTGGCTGAGGCGATGACGCGGCATACGAGCGAGGTGGATGTATACCATTTTGGCGAATATGCCGGGCTTGGCTCGCGGCATAACGTGGTCCATTGGGGCTGCGGCTGCAAGGAGGCGCGCATTGCGATGGCGGGGCTGCACCGCTATTACTATTATTTGACCGCCGATGAGCGCATTGGCGATATGCTTGATGAGGTGAAGGACGCCGATTACAGCACGGTGGTGCTGGACCCGATGCGCGCTTATTTTCCGAAGGACGAGCATAGGACTCATATTCGCGTCGGGCCGGATTGGGCCGCGTTCAGCTCAAACTGGATGACGCGCTGGGAGCGCTTCGAGGATACGGTATACCGGGATAAAATAGTAACCGGCATTAACAGCATCAAGCAGGCGAAATACCGGCTCATCTCCGGGCCGACGTATGGCTATGACCCAGCGACTAATGTGCTTACGCCGTTTGGCGAAGACAACTATGGCCGCCATTTGGCCATATGCATGGGTGCGCCACAGGTGTGGTTTGAGCTGGCGATGATGCTGAAGGACCCGGAATGGGAAGATATGATGGGCGAGTTAGGCGTTTATTACAACTGGACGCAGGAGCAAAAGGATGAGCTGACAGGCGGAGAAATAAGCGACAGCCGCTTTGAGCATCCGGTTCTTAGCATTGCCATTACCGCCTATGGCGCTTTCCGCCGCCAAGATGCCGCAACCGCGGCGTTTGCCTGGCAGACGCTGCTGGGCAATGCTTTTGCCCGCACGGATTTGCTGGGAGAGGCCGTTCTTGTCCAAAACATCCGCAGCATGATGGAAATCGACTGGATTAATACGAATGAGGCGGCCCAGTGGTCGCTGAATACGATCATTAGCCTAGAGCTGATTCCAGAGGCGCTGCCTGCTATGGAGAAGGAGCTGAGCAGGCGATGATTCCAGCGAGCTGGAAGCTGATATATGACAATCCGCTGCGCACCGCGGAGGATATGAGCGGTTTCCGCGCGGAGGGGGATGCGCTCCTTTCCTTTCCGCAGCAGCGGCTGCGTCTAGCCAGTGCCCGGGATGAGGCAGAAGGCCAGCAGGCAAACTTTGTATTGTGGTGCCCGCATCATTTTCCAGCTGATGTGGCCATCGCTTGGGATTTTCGCCCGATAGCGGAGCCGGGTCTGGCGATATTGTTTTTTGCGGCGGAGGGGGGCAGCGGGGAGGATTTGTTCGATTGTGCGCTTGCTGCGCGAAACGGCCCCTATGAGCAATATCATCACGGCGATATAAATGCGCTGCACTTGGCTTATTTTCGCAGACGCTGGCCGGAGGAACGGCAGTTCCATACTTGCAATTTGCGCAAAAGCTACGGTTTTCATCTCGTGGCGCAAGGTGCCGATCCGCTGCCGGGGACGGCTGACTGCGCTGAAAGCTATCGCATGCTGCTTGTGAAGCGGGGTGGCAGCATTTATTTTTCCATTAATGAGCTGCCTATTCTGGAATGGAAGGATGACGGCGAAGCTTATGGCCCGCTGCTCGGGGCTGGCAAAATCGGATTTCGGCAAATGGCGCCGCTCGTTGCGGAATACGCCAATTTAAAAGTATATGGGGAGGAATAACGATGACGTCTATCCTGCTTTGTTTTCCACAGGGCAAGCATAAAGCATTGACAATGAGCTATGACGATGGCGTGAACGCTGATAAGCGCCTCGTAAATATTTTTAACCAGCATGGTATTAAAGGCACTTTCCATATTAATGGCGGGCTGTTCGGCACGGGGCGCAGGCTGACGGAGCAGGAGGCGGTGAAGCTTTACGACGGCCATGAGGTTTCCGCTCATACGTTAACCCATCCGACGATTGCCCGGTGCCCGGCTGAGCAGATTGTGCATGAGGTGATGGAGGATCGCAAACGGCTGGAGCATTTGTTCGGGTATGCCGTTAGAGGGATGTCTTATCCGAATGGTTCGTTCAGTCCAGCGATTAAGACGATGCTGCCCTCACTCGGCATTGAATATGCGCGGGTTGTACAGACGACAGGAGACTTTGGCCTGCCAGATGATTGGCATGAATGGAAGGCGACCTGCCACCATAATGATCATCTGATGGAACATGCGCAGACGTTTGCGGAACTGCACAAAACGCAATATTTGTATCTCATGTACGTATGGGGTCACAGCTACGAGTTTGATGACCAAGGCAATTGGGAGCTGATGGAGCAGTTTTGCGAATATATCGGGGGCCGGGAAGATATTTGGTATGCAACGAATAAGGAGATTGTCGATTATATAAAAGCGTATGAGCGTCTGCAATTTTCAGCTGGTTTAACGTTTGTGGAAAATCCGAGTGCGCAAAGCATCTGGCTTAGCGTCGACGGTGTAAAGCTCGAGGTTGCAGGCGGCAGCCGCGTATCCCTTATAGGAAGCAAGGAGGAATAACGATGGTGTCAGAAACGGAATCGGTATATGCGCTTGGAAGCATCGACATTTCAGAGGCAGGGCCGCGGTGCAAAATGCTGATCGGCGATTTGGATGGGGATGGCCGTATGGAGCTGCTGCTCGTGCAGCCGGATAATCGGCAGGATGTTCGCTATATTCCCCATCAGGTGCAGTGCCTGACCGCCTATGATTTGCAGGGCAAGCTGCTCTGGCAGCATGGCAAACCAGATCCAGAGGCAGGCAAACAAGGCTCGGATTATCCCGCGCAAATTTATGATTTGGATGGGGATGGCAGGCTGGAGGTGCTATGCATTATGCAGGACCGATTTTTGCTGCTCGATGGCGCGACTGGGACGGTTAAGGAAAGCTATGAACTGCCTGATCCACATGCCCATGACTGCATCATCATTGCGAACTTATCAGGCGGCGAGCACGCATCCGACATTATTTTGAAAGACCGCTATCATAAGCTGTGGGCGCTTAATCGGCATTTTGAGCTGTTGTGGACGCATGAGGGCAACCCGGGGCATTATCCATGGGTGTACGATTTGGACGGTGACGGCAAGGATGAGGTAATGGCAGGCTATGATTTGCTGGATGCTGCGGGCAAGCTTCGCTGGAGCTGCGCGGATCTGGACGATCATGCCGACTGCATCTGGGTCGGCGATGTGAATGGCGACGGTGAGCCGGAGCTCGTCATTGGCGGCAGCGTTACGGTTATGTATAGCCGCAGTGGCGAGGAGCTATGGCGTTATGAAGGCTCCATTGAATCGCAGCATATCGCACTGGGGCGTTTTCGCAGCGATTCGCCAGGTCTGCAAGTGGCCGGCCTCGACCGGCTTGTGCGCGAGGATGACGGCAAGGGGCTTAAAGGGAAAGACGCGCTGTTCTTGCTTGATGCCAAAGGACAAGAGCTGTGGAAGGAGGATCGCAGTACGGCTGGCTGGCTGACGATCATTGAGACAGTGAGCGGCTGGAGCGAGCAAGCGCCGGACTATATTCTTGGCTACCGCCGTGGGGGCGGTGTATTCCCTGCCCTATATGACGGTTATGGAGCTGTCGTTGCAGAGTTTCCTATGGAAGGCTACGCGGTGCACGCGGATTTGCTAGGAAGCGGGACGGAGCAGGTTATTATTTATAACGATGAGCTGGCGACGATCTATGCAAGCAAGCCGAAGGAGCTTGAGCCGGCACCGAGACAAGGCGGAGCGCTTGCACAGCCTAAACGACTGTACAGCTCGACGCTGTATCCCGGAGGAGAGGCTGCTATTCAATCCTAACCATTATCCATTTTTATTGGTTATCTAGCACCGCATAGTGCTGTGCTAGATAACCAATGATTTCGTAAAGGTTGTCCATTCTTTAATCTTTTAATCCTTTTCCGTTCAGAATGTGCTGCATATATTTTTCAACCCGTGACTGCCGTGTTTTGGATTGCTTGGGCTCAGAAAAATAAAAAAGGTACGCTCTTTGCCGTCCGGGCGTCAATGCTTCAAAAGCCGTCTTCAAAGCAGGGATATCATCGAGTTTATTTTGAAGTTCTTCAGGAATGGTGTATTCTGTATGCTTTTTAAACGCCACGTCCAGACCGGATTTTTCAACTTCAATAGCTTCATAAATATAGGCTTTTAAAATGGTTTCCATTTCAATGATTTGTTGAGCATTGGTGAACCGAATTTGGCGAGCCGCCTGTACATTTTCCGTCTGTTGAATGAGTATGCCGTGGGTATCCTGCAGCAAGGCTCCTTTGTGAAACAGAAGCGCACAATATTCTTTAAAACCATGTATTAAAACGATGTTTTTATGATCAAGCGTGTAACAAGGATGCATCCACTTATAATCCTCGGTAAGCTCACAGTCAAGAACGATCGTTCGCAGCTTCTCGTATTCTTCCTTCCACTTTTTAGCTTTGCTTAAAAATGCATCAACCTTGGGATCCAGTTTGCTTTCTGTCATCAAGTAACACCCTTTTCATTGCTTATTTCGTAAATATATCACATAGGCTCAATTGTAATGATTTTTTATGGATTGTACAGTTTGCATTTTTGCACATAAAAAGACGCAGTATCAAAAAGTAACTTTTCGATACTGCGCCGTTATTAATTGCCGTTATTGCCGTTATGATCAGCAGGCTAGCTGCTAAAGCGATTGCTTCATGGCCGCAGAGGTAGGGGCGATCGTTACGCGGTTTTTGCCGCTTTTTTTGGACGTATACATCGCTTCATCGGCAGCTTTCACCAGCTCCTGAATTTCTGCGTGCTTCTTCGCGATGCATACGCCGACGCTGATCGTGACAATCGTCTCCAGCTCTACGCGCTTGCGGATCGATTCAGCGACCCGCTCCGGCTTCACTTTGTCAAGAGTAATGCAGGCGAGCAGCTCTTCACCGCCATATCTTCCGGCCGTTCCAATTTCCACCGATTCCTCTTTCAAAATTTCCGAAACCTGCTTCAGCACCATATCGGCCTTATGATGGCCCTGCGTATCATTAAGCTGCTTGAAGTTGTCAATGTCGCAGAAAATAACGGCCACGCCTTTGCCGCGCTTCATTAGCTGGGCTGCCTTCATATTGAAAGTACGGCGATTATACAGCCCCGTCAAACCATCGGTAATGGACGATTGATAGGTTGCAATAAGGCGCTCAATCACCCAATCAAACAATAGCAGAAACAGCTGGACAAAATAGACGACCGACAGCAAGTAGGTGAAAATCTGCATTCCTGGCATCGTGCCGTGAAATGCGTAGGCATCCGCCAAATGAGCGAGCTCGTAGACGAAATAGGTGACGAGGCTGGCAAAATATTTCGTGTTCATATCGATACCCTTCGTATCGAGCAAAATCAGAAAGGTGACGATCAAGGCATAAAAATCAAGCCCAATAAAGTTGCCTGCCCTGCCTGCACCAGTTTCTGTACCAGCGAAGGACATATACGTAATATGCAGCCCGGCGATTACAAAAGTCAGCACGAGCATCACGACAAAAGGCGTTACTTTCAAGCGGGTTCCCCGATGAGTATATAATTTCATGAAAACAAGGTTTATAATGATAAAAGAAACGATTTGCAAGGTTGTCGCTAGCAGATGAATCCACGGCGGAATAGCGGTGCCAGCATAAGCAAGCATAGCCAGCAGCGCCTGTTGAATCATAAAGAAGGGCAGCGTTGCATTGAGCAGTCCATAAGTTCGATTGTTCTTGTAGCTGGCGCTAAGGCGCACAGACATGAATAACATAAGAATAAGGATGAGAATAACGCATGAAGATGCGAGCAGTTGACCGCTCGGCCCTGCTAACCAAGAAAGGATTGTCATTGTAAGACCACCATATGCTCAAAATATAAAAAATAAAAAACAATTGCGCTTGTCAACATTCGTCTTCTTTACAGAAACATATGTTCTACTATATCATGTTTGATGGCAGATGAACAACGCCAATATAAGTAGTATCGGCATAATTGCCCAAAATGTGTAATCCGTTGTATTCAACCGAATACGGGTAATAGAGGCTTTGAGTGCAAATTTGGAGGAGATTTAAGTTATGAACATCTTACAGGCTTTATTTTTCCCGCCGGAGCAGCCGGGTGGCGTTTCTTCCATGATTCCCTATATTCAGGATCGCTTTCAGCAGATGGGATGGGAGATGGAGCTATTCTCAATTCCGAAGCGAGTAAGAGGAAAAGGGCAGGAGGAAGTGGTATTCGAAACATTCGATTACCATGCTTTTGAGGGAGATCCGCTTGTCGATAAATATATTCAAACGTACCGCGATTACGTCTGGTGGACGAAGCTTAGGCTGAAGAAGAGCTATGATATTATTCACGCGCATCATCCGATTGCGGCGCTGGTTATGAAGCAGCTGTATCCAGACACGCCCGTCATGATGACGATTCACTCCAGCTACGAGCGCGAGCTGATTTTGAATGGCAAAATTGAAGAAAATAGCAAGGTGCATCAATTTTTGACCGCTATTTATGGCGAGCTGGAAGCTCGTGTTGATAAACTGCTGACGGTGTCGGAATCATTCCGCACCTATATTTCTCCTTATATAAAAGATGCAGCGGCAATTAAGGTTATTCCAAACGGATTTGATGAGAAGCGCTTTAAGCCGATTGCCCATGAGAATGAAGTTCCCCAGCTCATTACCGTATGCCGCCTTGTGCCGGCTAAAGGCATTGACATTCTTCTTCATGGCTGTGCGGAGCTGAAGCGCAGAGGACATCCATTCGTGCTGCATATTATCGGAGATGGGCCAATCCGTCCGGAGCTGGAGCAGCTCGCGGTCGAGCTGGATTTATATGACGATATTATTTTTTACGGTTATATGCTGCATCCCGAGGAATTTATGCCGTTTTTTGATATTTTCGTGCTGCCTTCGCGGGCGGAGGCGTTCGGTTCCGTATTTGCCGAGGCAGCGCTCTGCTGGCTTGCCCTTGTCGGAACGAATGTAGGGGGCATTTCGGAGCAAATTGACGATGGGGTCAATGGGCTGCTTGTACCGCCAGAGGACCCGATTGCACTTGCTGAGGCGCTGGAGAAGCTGGTCACGGATTCCTCGTATCGTTACAATTTGGCGCGTTCAGGCTGGGATAAAGCAAAGCAGGTTTATTCGCTGACACGGGTTATTGCGCAGTTGAAAAAAGTATACGTCAATACGCTGCGTCAAGCGGAATGATCTAACGCTGCACTATCGAATGGGGCTGGAACAGAAGGCGAAGGGCAGAAGCTGTCTTAAGCCTCGCTCCGGCCCATTCGCTTGCGGATAATTAAATAAAGCCAGCCGAGACTGATCAGCCCGAATATCGGGTAAAGAGTAGATAGAAGCGGCCCAAATCCGATCTGGCTTGCCATATAGCAGAACAGCAGAATAATCGTTGTGATGATCGAACGCGACCATTTTAGCCGCTCCTGCAGCTGGAGGGTAAGGCCGTAAATGTCGGCGATCAGGGTGGTGAAAATTTCGGCGAAAATCAAGAATACATAAATAAATTGCACGCCTTGCCCGAGCTGCTTGGCGATGCCACCCATTGGAATGGCATATTGTTGTATGCCAGGCATATGTACGGACAGGGCAATATGGCCGGCAAGCAGCATGAAGCCAATGCCGAGACCGCCGAGCCAAGAGCCGATGATGATCACTTTACGGTCTCGTATTTCGGCTCCGAGCGGGACAAGCACCGCCTGCGACATGGACAGGTTGAAGGCAGCATACAGGAAAGGCGCTGCCCAAGCTGCCCATATGGAATGATCGCTGGCAAGCGAGATAAAGCGCCCGGCGCCTGGCGTGTTGAATGTATCGATAATAATGAGGACGGTAAACAGCAGCATGACGGGAACGACGATCGCATTGACCATTAATATCGATTTCATCCCTTTGCGCAGCAGGAAATAACAGCCGACAATCGTAATGAGCAGGCCGGTTTGATAGGAAATATTCCAGTTTTCATAAAAAATTGTTCCGGCTCCCGCAAGCATAACGGCGGTGACACCGAGCAAAATAACGAACATAAAGTGGCTGATCCAACGGCCATATTGTTCGCCAAAGAGCGCCTTATTCAGATCTTCATACGATTTGGCGCGAATATCGCTGGCAATCAGCATCATTTTGGTGCCAAGCCAGATGAAGAGGACGGTTGCTAAAGCGATCGTAAACGTTCCCCAATAGCCGAAACGGGTGAAAAATTGTAAAATTTCCTGCCCTGTCGCAAACCCGGCTCCAACAACAGTACCCATATAGGTAGATGCTATTTGCAGCACCTTACCTGTTCGTTTCATTATCATGATTTGCCCTTCCCCCGTTTCCGAACTCTTCTGCACATGCTTTATAGAAGGTATGTCCAAAACGGGACGGGCATGACTGCAAGTTCATCTGAGCGAAGGCAGGTTGGCACACAGGCGATGACTATGATTATTTCCATTATCGTATTTATTATCACATTGACACTTATACTGGTGAAGCCAAAAGGCATGAATGAGGCTTTTATTGCGCTTGCCGGAGCCATTATTTTATTTGTTTTACAGCTGTTAAAGCTGGAGGATGTCGTATACATCTGGGGATTTGTGTGGAATGCAACGTTTTCTTTGATTGGCATTATGATCTTTACGTCTCTGCTGGATCAAAATGGCTTTTTCCGCTGGGCGGCGCTGCATATTGTGCATCGGTTTTTCCATCGGCCGCTGCTGCTGTTTACGATGCTGTCGCTGCTTGCTGCGGTGATTACGATTTTCTTCAACAACGATGGAACGATCTTGATAATGGTGCCGATTGTGCTCGAAGTAACAGCGCTGCTCAAGCTGTCCCGCAAGGGAAGGCTCGCCTATTTGCTTGGAATCGGGTTGATGGCGGATACGGCCAGCGCTCCCCTGATGATGAGCAACTTGACGAATATTTTGACGGCTGATTTTTTTCATATTCCTTTTGATCTCTACGCCTCGAAAATGCTGCTGCCGGGAATTGCGGCCATTGGCGCGACCATTGCCGTATCGCTGGCTTTTTTCGGGCGGATGATCAAAAATGAGGAGAGCAGGGGCGAGATGCCAAAGGTATTTCCGCAGCCTGCGACCGCGCTGGGCAATATCACGCTGTTCCGGCTTTCTTGGGTCATTATCGTCATGATGATGGTCGGCTATTTGATGTCGGAGCACTTCGGCGTTCCCGCCTGCGCTATTGCGCTTGGCTGTGCTGGCATCCAATGGGCCGCTTCGGCTGTTTATAAACAGGTGAATGCCAAACAGACGGTACTGCGCGCACCGTGGCTCATCATCGTATTTGCGCTGGCGATGAATTTGGTTGTGTACAGTTTGCATGTGCATGGGGCTGTAGCGTGGTTTCCGGACTTTATTTCGGCGGTTTCCAGCGGCTCGCCAATGGCCGGCATATTTGGGTCAGGACTGCTGTTTGCCCTGCTGGCGGCGGCTATTAATAATCTGCCAGCGGTTCTCATATCATCGCTTGCGATCACCCAGGTGAACGGGCCTGATTATTTACCTTACGCCAGCCTGCTTGGAACGGCGATTGGGGCGAAGCTAACGCCCATCGGCTCGCTTGCTACGCTGCTGTGGCTGCAGCTAGTGAGTCAGGGAGGGGTAAAGGTGTCCTGGCGGGAGTATACGAAATATGGATTGCTGTTTACGTTTCCGATTTTGCTCATTGCTTTACTAGTGCTGTGGCTGACCGGAGATTACTAAAATTAGCTGCGGGCGAGCAGCTTAATAGATACGATTTCGCTTAATTCGGGATCAAGATCCAGCTTGAGCAGTGTCTTAGTTCCCTCATAGGCGATAATAAAGTCGCTCTGCGACGTCGGTTTGCCAAGCGCCTTAACGGCTGCTTTGGAATGGTCGCCAATTTTAATGCCGCTCAGTCCGGTTTTTACTTTTTTATCATACACTTCAATGTATTGAATCGTGTTTTTGTCACTTAGGCCAATAGCGAAGCCGTCATATTCGTGGACTTCAATTTTAACCTGATTTTCCTCCTCCAGCGTGTAGGAATCGAGGGCGGCACCGAAAAGCTTCGTCATGGCCGCTTTGGAATCGCCGATCGCAAGGCCGAGCAAAGCCGGCTTGGCCGCATTCCATTTTCCTTCTTCCGTTGTCTTGGCTGGCGAAGATTTATTGCTCGATAAGCCGTTTGCTGCATTCACTTCGGTACTGGCATCTACATGATCTTCTACCGCCTGATTTTGCAGAGGGCTTTGCTTTTGCTCCAGAGTGTTTTCTAAATATGTTTTTTGCGGGCTGCCCGATTGATTGAGCAGCTGCTCAGCCGTTAAGGGAGTACTTGCGCTTTGAGCCGCTTCGCTCGGCCGAGCCATGCTTTGGCAGCCAGCTGTTGCAATGGCAATGGCTACAACTGCCGCATATTTTGCAAGTCGATAAGGTGATTTCTTCATGTTCGTCACTTTGCAGCGCTCCTCGCTTGTCATCAATGGATGATGCTTTTATTCTACTATAAGGTAAAACGGATGCTACTGGGAAAAAGTTTCTGTTAAGACCGAAAAAAATTGGTCAAACGACCCATTAATTCCTATGGGCGGAAACGAGAGGACAAGTTATGCGTTTCTTATTGCGCTGCTGGCTATACCTATGGTAAGTTATCCAAAAGGAATTTTTGGTGGGGGGAAGGACATACGATGGATATTTTAAAACAACGAATTTTGGAACAGGCTTCGGTACTGTCAACGGATGTGCTTAGGCTGGATTCTATTATCAACCACCAGGTCGATCCTGCATTAACGATGGAAATGGGCCATGAATTTGCAAACCGCTTCGCTGGAGAGCAAATTACGAAGGTCATCACTATAGAGTCTTCAGGCATCCCGTCTGCTTTTGCAGCTGCTTATGTGCTTGGTGTACCGCTTGTTTTTGCAAGACGCAAAAAGACTTTAATTGCTGATAATGACGCTTATTGTGAGCGAGTCCCTTCCTTTACGAAAGGAATGGTTACCGATATAATGGTATCCAAACAATATTTGACAAGCGACGACAAGGTGCTGTTTATTGATGATATTATTGCCAATGGCGATGCTGCTCGAGGACTTCTCAAAATTATTGAGCGCTCTGGCGCAAAGCTTGTTGGCATGGGTGTTGTCGTTGAAAAATCGTTTCAGGCAGGCGCGCGCACGCTTCGGGAGCAAGGGGTTCGTGTAGAATCGCTCGTTAGCATCTCATCGCTTGAAGGCGGTCAAATTACATTTGAGTAAGATGTTCCAGAACAATTGCTCTTTCCCCGCAAGTGAAATTGGCTTATAATAAAACGTAAGTGATCGAGGGGAGGCAGAAATAATGGGAAATTGGTCAGCAGAATTCATGGATGTCAAATTATCCGATGCGAAAAATCATTTTGAGCGTGCATTAGATTGCAAACATACGGAATTTGATGATTTGTACCCTTATATGATTGAGCATCCGCAATTTTTCTGGTACAAAAGATATGTAGCATGGTCAGAGCTGCTTACGATCGTGAAGCTGTTTGAAGAGCTGGATCTGGAATGGCGTGAGCCGTTTAGCGAGCGTCAAGCCGAGTACATTGGCAAGCGTGTCATGTCCTCGCGCGTGCTCGATGAGTGGTATGAGACAAATGATTCCAAGGAACATGTTGGCTAAGGCATACGCAGATCAATAGCATATATCAGCCTCAATAAACGGTTCTACAGTTTATTGGGGTTTTTTTTCACCATATATGGGAGTGCGGCTTAAGGGGAGGAGCGTTCGTGCATGGTTAGTGAGGAATTGCTGGATCAGTTCCGCATAAGCGGTGAGAAAGTGCGCGTTGTGCGCGATGGGCTGGAGATGAATGACGTCATTGGCATCGTCGTAGCTTGGGATGATGCTTCCGTCGTCATTCGCAGAGCTAACAGGCGGGTCGTCAAGCTGAGCAGAACGTATTTGTATGAGCCGGCATCTTCGGAGCGCGGCAGCATTTTGGAAGGGGAAGTATGACAGATGGAGCTTTTGAAGCAGAAGATTAGAGATGAGGGCATCGTGCTAGGGGAGCAGGTGCTTAAAGTAGATTCGTTTCTGAATCACCAGATTGATCCGAAATTGATGTTTGCCATTGGCGAGTATCTTGCAGCTTTGTTTGCTGAAGCGGGTGTGACGAAGGTTTTAACGATTGAATCATCAGGAATTGCTCCTGCCGTCATGGCGGCAATGAAGCTGGACGTTCCGCTGATTTTTGCCCGGAAACGCAAGTCGTTGACGCTTAAAGATGATTTATATACGCATAAGGTATATTCCTTCACGAAGCAGGAGGAGAGCGAGGTTAGCGTAGCCCGCAAGTTTGTACAGGCGGACGATGTGTTTCTTGTCATCGATGATTTCCTGGCCAATGGAGAGGCCGCACTTGGCATGGCACGTATCGTTGAGCAAGCTGGAGCCAAAGTTGCGGGAATCGGCATCGTCATTGAGAAGTCCTTCCAGCCGGGCAGAGAACGCTTGATAGAGATGGGATATAGAGTGGAGTCGCTGGCAAGAATTGCTTCACTTTCGAACGGACAGGTTGCATTTGTCGAATAGAAAGCAGGGTGGTTATAGTGACTAGCAATCGGTTTGCAGTAGCGATACACATCATGAGTCTGCTGGATTTGGATAAGGATGAGCGTTTAACATCCGACAATATTGCTGGCAGCGTGAATACAAATCCGGTTGTCATACGCCGCATCATCGGTATGCTGGCGAAAGCGGGTCTTGTGCAGACGAGCCCGGGAGTGGCTGGAGCGAGCATTACCCGCCCGCTGGACGAAATATCGCTGCTCGATATTTACCGGGCTGTACAATCGCAGACGCAAGAGGAGCTGTTCGCGATTCATGATAAGCCGAATCCGGATTGTCCAACTGGACGGAACATCCAGTCGTCGCTGGAAGAGGTTTTTGCTGAAGCGAAGCAGGCGATGGAAGACAAGCTTGCATCCATACGGCTGTCGCAAGTGACACAGAGCATCGCGAGTAAATTTTAAACAAACAAGAGCTGGGCCCATGGAGGCTCAGCTCTTGTTTGTGTTTCTTTTGCTCAAAGGAGCAAAAGTGTTCGGCTATTAACGCATGCCGCCAGTGCGGTTGCCGCCAGTGCGGTTGCCGCCAGTGCGGTTGCCGCCAGTGCGGTTGCCGCCAGTACGGTTGCCGCCAGTGCGGTTGCCGCCAGTGCGGTTGCCACCAGTACGGTTGCCGCCAGTACGGTTGCCACCAGTGCGGTTGCCGCCAGTACGGTTACCCCCAGTGCGGTTACCGCCAGTACGGTGTGAGTTTTCAATGTTAGACATGTGCATTTCCCCTTTCGACTTTATAAGATACTATATGAAGCAAATCTATTATTTGTAACGAGACAATTGATTGTTTTATAGATTAATAGGCTCTTCAAGGAATAGAGGGGAAGGTCGTGGCGAATAGACTAGAAAAATAAATGACACGCCCTAATAAAAATCTATTTCATTATATAGCCTCTCGGCATTCGCCGATGCTTGGGCTTGTATTGATTATTTTATTTTAATTGATACAATATTAATTGGCATTATTTTTAAATAATCTAATTAAAAATCTAAGGAGTGAAACGAATGTCAGTTGATGTTAATCTTATTTTTAATGGGAATACTCGTGAAGCCGTTGAGTTTTACGCAGAGGTTTTTGGGATAGAAAAAACCCATTTTATGACCTTTGGAGAAACCCCCCCTCATCCAGACTATCCGCTTCCTGAAGAAGCCAAAAATTTAGTTATGCTCTCAAGACTTAATATTGATGGAAGCAATGTAATGTTCTCTGATGTTTATCCAGGTTCGCCATTTATTGCCGGAAATAATATAAGCCTTTCCTTAGTTAATGCTGACATGGATGGAATTAAAGCTGCATTCGATAAACTTAAAGTAGGCGGCACTGTAGTCATGGAGCTTCAAGAAACCTTTTGGTCCAAATTATACGGTGGCTTAACAGATAAATTCGGGATTACTTGGCAGTTTAGTTACGATGATGGTTCCATGAACATGTAATTTTAAATATACACGGAACAAATATTAAAGGATATAGAACTTTTCTTAGTTAAGAAAAGACTCTATATCCTTTTTGATTGTTGAAACAGACATATATATTTAAGCTTCAACTTAGCTCAATTGAAATTAATTCATACAGAGCGTTCACATTACATCCAATTGTGTCGGCGATAGATATTGCGATTTTAAGAGGCATGATTCGCTTCTTATCAATAAAGTCTGTAATGCGCTCGGGCTTATAAAATAAGAGCTGTGCAAGTTCATCTATGTTCATGCCTGCTTCAATCAATCGTTCATTAAGTAAGCATCGACCTAGCTCGAATTTCATAGTGTACTATTCTCCTTAGATTATATATAACCCTATTATTCCCATGATAAAGCATGAATATAATTAAATTGTTAATAAATTGGAGTGAAAATGTAAATAGTATAGCGAATAGATTATAACACTCGGCATTCGAAAGGGATTGAAGTGGATAAACACTGAAAACCAACAAAATTGAAATGGAAAAAATGGTAGATGAAATTCATTTTAATAAATGGGAAGACTTATCCAATTTTAGAAGCACTTAATAAAAAAATTTTAAATTAAGCTGCTGAAGGTAAAATGAGTTGCTTCAGATCTTTCCATACTTCCTTTTGATCGAGGTACCAAGCGTCCATGTGTTGGCAAATCATTATTCCATAAACGCGCATGTACCACATCATGGAAGAACGATGACGACCGGATTCAAGCTTATAGTCCACCTTTTCCCGCTTGTTAGAACGTTCGATGGAAGTGCGACGTTTGTAAATGAGATTCCATTTATCAGAGCCGCGAACGGTTTTTGGAAACAAGCGAAGATTATCTGCACTGTGCGTGTGGAAAGTGCGACCGTATTTGGCTTTGGAACAACCACAAGATTTGGAGCATCTCCACTTTTGCCGATTCTGAGATTGATCAAATCCGTTTGGTTTCATGAGATTACCATTCGGACAAATGGGAACACCTTTTGGAGAAATCTGAATATCGCTTTTTGTGGCTGTATTCTTTTTACTACGGTTGTTGAGATCAATAAAGGGTTCAATGTTTTGGTGATCGAGTAGGAGATAAATGGCTTCCGCATCATGAGCAGCATCTAGTAGCATTTTATCTACAATCCCAAGCTTGAAACGTTGATTAAATTCAATCATACTTATTACGAGACTGACAGCATCATGCCTAGAAGCGGGCTGCAGTTTCGGATACAAAGGCAAGTCGTACTTACTATCAGCTGCTGAAATCATGTAGAGATGATGACCATTGTAATACATCTCTCTTGAGCTGTCCCAGCCTGAGTTGCAATCAGGCTGGGAGTAAATACGAGGATGATTGCAATCCGTTAATCCTTGGGCATGACAGGTACAAGTTGACTTATTTCGCGTATAGGCAGCCGTGACAATCGGTGTACCATCACCCGCAGTACTCAGTGCGGAGAGATCGCCAAGTAAACCTAGATTTGCCGAGACGCTTAGGATTTGTGAATGGAAGAATTGAAAGAATTGAAAGAGTCGATCGGCTGGTAATTCAATCTTATGAGACGCATGACGCATCGTCCATTTAACTAAACGTTTCACCTTGCCAGGCGAAGTGGTAGGCGCTTTTTCTCCTGTCTTCCCTTTCTTGGGTTTTGCTTTTCGTTTTTTTTGCTTCTTTGGTTTCAAGTGAATGCTACTTGCTATCCAAAGACGCTTAATGAAGTCATAGAAGGTTCCCACACCCGGAATATCATGTAAGTTAAAACCACTTAAAATTGCATAAATAGGTGTGCGCTTCATCACATTGATCCATTCCGTAATTCCTTTCTCCGGATTAGTCATAAGAAAAATGAGATAGGAACGAAGCATAGAAGCCGGATCGCGAGGTACGGGACCTTGATTCGAATAAAGATCTTGAAGCATGGTTGTAAGGGGTGAAAAATCCGTAACCCAAAACTAAGTAATAAGCGGCCAATCTTTGTTTACCATCACAAAGTTAGCACCGTAGTACGAACGAAACTGTTGAAGAATGAAATCTTGATACAAAACATGCGGAATAATAACAGGTTTCAAAACCAACACCTCAATGCGAAGAGATAAGGGAAATGGAGCCCCTTTCGTCGAAATTATGGTGGTGTTTTGAAAAAGTCAAGTGTTTCGAGCTATATACGACCATATTTTAAAATATAATTTCCAATTTAAGAAAAAACAAAAACAAAAATCCCCCCACAAAGTAGGAGGGAAGTCGATTTGTTGACTGGGGTAAAACCTTATTCCACAAGCATCGGCAAATGCCGAGAGGCTATTTATCCTTCAGGAGGTGCTCTATGAAATGAGCGAAAATCCAATTCTAATTTCTTTCAATGAATCATTTGAAACAGAGCGTTTGCTCATTCGGGCTCCGCAGTGGGGGGACGGTATTTTTTGCAATGAGGCGATCGTCGAAAGCTTGGAGCAGTTAAAGCCGTGGATGCCATTTGCACAAACGACGCCTACCGTAGAGCAATCGGAAGCTTATGTGCGGAAGGCCCGGTTGAATTTTTTGGAGCGAACCGATTTGCCGCTGCATTTGTTCGATAAGCATTCGGGTGAATTCGTCGGCAGCAGCGGATTGCACCGGTTTGACTGGGATGTGCGGAGGTTTGAAATCGGCTATTGGCTTAGAACGTCGCGCTTCGGCCAAGGTTTGATGACGGAGGCTGTAAATGGAATTACCGACTTTGCGATTCAGGAGCTAAAGGCTAGCCGAATCGAAATTCACTGTAATGAGATGAACCGCGCCAGTGCGCGAGTAGCGGAGCGAGCGGGCTTTACGTTGGAGGGTGTTTTGCGAAAGTCTGCCCGCGAACAGACAGGCGAGCTTGCAAATGCTTGTGTCTATGCGAAGGTCAAAGGGTATGAATTTTAAAACTTTACAAGCGAGCCAAATGTAAGAAAGACACCCGGCAGGGTGTCTTTCTCGCGCTAGCTGCTATTGTACCGTTACAGAATAGTTTTGAATGTGCATTCTCCCGTTTCCAGTAAAAATTTCAGTTCCGAATTGAACGCTTGTAACATATCTGGAATTGCTCATCCAGTTTTTGTAATAAACGACATGGTTGATGAAGTCCTTCAGGTTAAGGCTGCTGCTTGATGTGTTGCTTGTACGGACGAAGGAGTACACATTCCAGCCAGATGGATGTGTGCCTCTATACAGCTTCCAAGTTGTACCTCCTACCGTAGCCGTTTCCACATAAGAACCGAGCGGCCACGCATTGGTTGAATTCAGCCAGACCATCAGCTCATCGGAAGGGGTAGATGTACCTGTAAGCGCATTAGTAGAGTGAAACCATACATCATAAGCCGCATTATAATTACCATTGGCGCTTAGCGAATAATTAACCGAGGTATTAATATTTTTGTCATCCCAAATTCGCGTTGGCAAGCCGCTTCCGGAAGTCATATTATTGGAGAATTGCCAGCCTGTTATAATACTAGGATACGCCTTTACATCATTGGGATTCGAATTTTTCCAGTCCCAAGACCAACCCATGTCAGAGTTGTTATTATAATAGATACTCTCCCACCAACCCGAGCCGGCGGTTCCACTGCCCCAAGTGTTGTTAAACACATAGTACTTATTATTACCCCAGAACAGTTGGGCATAAGGTGTTGACGATGATGCGGCATAAGCTACCGTGGCGATGAGCATGCTTATGATTAATGTAAAGAGAATGATTCCTTTTTTGCCCAAATTATTAAGTCTTGCTTTCATTTATGATTACCTCCTTCAGGTTCAATCTGGCTGCCCTCTAACTATCCGCTAAGTCTCTATTTATCTTCGTGAACAAGAGAGCTTGGCATACCTCCTTTGCTGTACAATGAGTACCCGCTACTGCGCAAGGTACTTAGAAGTGGAAAGTTGATATCAGTAACGGGTCAACTAGATTATATTCCCAAATAAAACGATATCATATAACAAAAATATGTAATTTATAACAAATATTAAATGTTCGTCGCCGCGCCAAATAGTTAACAGCTAAACGATAGAACGATTGACCATATAACCTAATAAAAAACAATGGTTCAAAGTGATGTTAGCTTCAGATCCGTCTAGACATGAAGAGCACTACGATTTAATGCAACGCTAGTGATTAGAAATATAATGTAAAATTGTACACAGATGTGATATAACTGAAATGAAAAAGAGGAGTGATATTATGGCGAGCTATGAATATACGTCCAAAAAGGAATTGCTGGAAGTCATCCACTCCAATTATTTACTGCTGGACAAGGAGTTTGATGAAATCAGCAATGATCAAAAGGATGATAGAATACCGGACGTGGATAAAACGCCTGCTGAAATAATCGCTTACCAGCTAGGCTGGCTTGGTATTGTGATGGGCTGGGATATGGATGAGAAAGCAGGGCGTCAGGTCATGATGCCGACTCCAAATCATAAATGGAACCAGCTTGGTAGCTTATACCAGTCCTTTTACGAGCGGTACGCTGCCCTTTCGCTGACTGAGCTTAGAGACTTATTTCGGAAGGAGGAGCAGCGCTGGCTGGAATGGATTGACGCATTAACCGAGGACGAGCTGTTTATACAAGGCACCCGCCATTGGACAGGCAGCAAGGAAAACTGGCCAATGGTCCGGTGGATTCATATTAATTCGGCCGCTCCATTTAAATCATTCCGTGCGAAAATAAGGAAATGGAAAAAATATAATATAAAGCGGGAAACATTAGCCCCATAGCACACGATGCCTATGGTAGCCATTACGTAAATCGAATCAGCGAATAACCAAGGTATCGAGATGCCGAGAAACGATGCTTTTCACCAGCTCCTTGCTGAATCGCTCTGGATAGGTAACGCCATGGACGACAAGACCATCCACCAAAGCGTGAAGCCTTGCTGTTTCGTATTCGGCATCTAAATTTGCTATCGTTACTCCTTGTTGGATAAGACTCTCGAACGATCTTCTTAAGCCGCTGTATATTTCCTCATAGGTGCTGAGGCTTATCGCTCGTATCGCTTCGCTTACGGACGCCCTTCCTGCAAAGGCGAGCCAAATCTGCGCTTCTTGCATGCTTACTTCCTCCAGAGGCATTAGCTGCCAAATGACCAATTCCATATCCTGACGGACTATTCCGGTAAAGGGCAGCGCTTGTATACGCTCATTTACCCGCTGCGAAACAAGCTGCATGGAAAAGCTCAGCAGTTCATCCTGCGAATTAAAATAATGTCTAATGGAGCCAAGCGACATGGACATCTCATCAGCGACACGGCGTACGGAGACGCTGTCCAGCCCTTCCCTGACAATAATGCGCCACACGGCTTCGGCGATTTGTTCTTTTCGTTTGTTGTGATCGACAATTTTAGGCATGAGTGTATTATAGCGCAGTTGTTTTTTTAATACAATTGAGCTATAATGACACTAGTTTTAAATAATACATTTGTACTAAAAAAGGCGGGAATTCAAATGGCCGTGTTTATTATTGGCTGTGAAATAGCGTTCTGGGTGTTTGTGCTGGCAGGTCTAGTCAGTCGCTATATGCTGCGTTCCCCTAAACTGGGAGCCTTTCTGCTGTTCTGCACGCCTGTTATCGATTTGGTGCTGCTTGCCGCTACAGTTATTCACCTTCGTGGCGGAGCAGAGGCGAGCTTTATTCACGGGCTTGCTGCCATATATATCGGCAGTTCGATCGCATATGGCCATTCCATGATCCGCTGGGCAGATGTGCGGTTCGCCCATCGCTTTGCCGGAGGCCCGGCACCACAGAAGAAAGCGAAAATAGGTGAAGAGCATGCCCGCAATGAGCGGCTAGGCTGGTTTCGCCATCTTGTCGCTTGGGCCATTGGATGTGCAGTACTGTATGGGATGATTGTATTGGTTAATGAGAGGGCCCAGACTGTGGGCTTAAAGCAGGTTATTGAATGGTGGACAGTGGTGCTTGGCATTGATTTTGTGATCAGCTTCAGCTACACGATCTGGCCAAGAAAGGCTAAAGCGACTCATGAGAAGGCCGGTTGACTAACGGTCAGGTAAATATGATTGATAAGAACGGAGCAGGGTGTTTCTTCCTCTTGGAAGATCAGCTGTGCTTCGTTCTTTTTGCTATACAGCTATGCTGCAAGCCCTACCTCCTGAAAATAGAATGGGTATAATAGATATGAACGACCTGCTCAGAGTGGCATGGGCACATAAAAGCCATAGCTGATTGTTAAAGTGAAATTCAATATGGATAGAAGAGGAACTCAAATGATGAATAAGACGTTATTGCTAGTGGAAGATGAAAGCTTGATTCGGGAAGTGATAGCCGATTATTTCAAGATGAGCGACTGGCGCGTATTTGAGGCGGAAAATGGCAAGGAAGCGCTGCTTTGGCTCGAAACCGTGCAGCCCGACCTGATCATTCTGGATATTATGATGCCGCAATTGGATGGTTTCGAGGTGTGCCGGCAGGTGCGGAGCCGCCTGGCTGTTCCGATTATTTTATTGACGGCTAAATCCAGCGATGAAGATAAAATTATGGGGTTCGAATTAGGAGCCGACGATTATGTGACGAAGCCCTTCAGTCCTAAGGTGCTGCTGGCACGGGCATCCGCCTTAATGAAACGGGTGGAGGGCAGCGTCGTGCTGCAGCCGAATAGTTTAAAGTTTGGCGCTGCGCTGCTTAATTTGACGGCGCACCGCTTGGATGTAAACGGCGCCGAGGTGGTGCTTGCGCCCAAAGAATACGATTTGCTGTTATTTTTAGTTCGAAATAATGGCATTGTTTTGCGCAGGGACGTCATTTTGAACCAAATTTGGGGAATGGATTTTGAAGGGGATTCCCGTGTCGTTGATTCTCATATTAAGAAGCTTCGCAGCAAGCTGGGCTTTGAGGCTCGGCATATTCGCACCGTTATTGGCACGGGATACAAATTTGAGGAGGAGTCATGAAGAGGCGCGGAGTCACTTTTAAACTATTTATTATGACTGTTGTCTTCTTTCTTTGTTTTTACGGCATGGTTATCCTCTGTCAGCTGCTGCTGTTTGACCAATTTTATGAAAATCAGAAAATAAGCCGCAACGAAAAGCAGCTGGCGAAATTTGCCCAAAACTATGCCCAGACTGGCTGGAGCTCCAGCAAAACGTCGAATGAGGCTGCCCGTTTTATGCTGCAAAATAAAATCCAGCTCGCCATTTTAACATTGGATGGAAAAGTGAGAATGGATGATCCTTATCACATTACATTGAAGGCGGACGATCAAAATGTGTATGTCATTCCCTTGTCCTTGTTCTTAAATAACTTCGAGGCGGAATTTCGGGCAGCTGGCATTCAGACGGGGAATGTTGTAACGGTGGAGGGGGAGATGGAGTCGGGGATAGAATCGATGAATCAGGTGCTTTACCCGCTCCGCATCCACAAAACGGACCACCCGAGTGTAGGCTCCCCTTCCAATGAAGCGCTGGGGGGCGAGTATAAACAGGTTACCGGCGTCGTCACCGAATTGATTCAACCCGTTTCAAGGACGTATACGACGCGGCAAGGCATTATGCTGGATGCCATCAGCGATTGGTTTCCACTCAGTGAGGAGCGAAGGGAAAAGCTCGAAAGCAGGGAAGTTGTGGAGGAAAAGTGGACGCAAACATGGTCCGGTGTCCGCAATTCGGTTATGATTTATCCCGTAGAGCAGCAATCGGGAGAAGTGGATTTGCTGTTTTCGGTCACCTCGCTGCAGGAAATAGGCGAAACGAATGAAGCTTTGCGGTGGTTTTATGTCTATTTGGGCGTAGGGGGATTTATCCTCATCGTCATTTTATCGTTCTTTTTTTCAAAAATGGTTACCCGTCCGCTCATTTCGATGAATAATGCGGCCAAAAGGATGGTACAGCTCGACTTTAGCGTGCATGAGCCGATTCGGCAAAACGATGAGCTGGGAAGCTTATCAAGCAGCCTGCATACGCTTTCGCGCAGCTTGGACACCGCTTTAGGAGATCTAAAGAAGGCCAATCAGCAGCTTGTACAAGATATTGAGGAGAAGCACAGGATGGAGCAGGTTCAGCAGGAGTTTTTCGCAAATGCCTCCCATGAGCTGAAAACGCCGCTTAGTATTGTGAAAAGCTTCAGCGAAGGGCTGCAGGATGGCGTAGGTGCTGGAAAAAAGGATCATTATTTAAAAGTGATTGTAGAGGAAGCACAGAACATGGAAATGCTCGTGGAGGATATGCTCAATTTGGCTACACTGCAATCCGATACGTTCAAGCTGCGAAAAAGCACATTTTTGCTTAGCGAGCTGCTTGAGGAAGTGACGGGAAACTATGTCCATATGCTGCAAGACAAGCAGCTTGAAGCTACCGTTATGACGAGCAACGAGCTTCCGATGTATGCCGATATGAGATGGATGAAGCATGTGCTCTCGAATTTTATAAGCAATGCGATTCAGCATGCACAGGATAACAGCGCCATTACCATTCAGATCGAGGGGAGAGGGAGCAGGCTGTTTTTCTCCATTGAAAATGTTGGCGATACGATTCCTGAGGAAAAGCTGGAGAAAATATGGCAGCGTTTTTACCGCGTTGAAAGCTCACGCAATCGGCGAACGGGAGGCACGGGACTAGGGCTCTCTATTGTGAAAAGGATTTTGGAGCTTCATGAAAGCGAGTATCAGGTTCAAAATACCGAGCAGGGCGTGAAATTCACGGCTATTTTTTCCTGTTAAACCTGGAATGTCAGCCACTGGGCAAGCTTGACTAGCCAGGCTGACAACAGCTAATATAGATAAATGAAGTCTTGTATTGAGGGGAATGACCCGCATGAAATATTCAAAAGCTACTAACTATGCTCTTCATACGATGCTCTTTCTTGTGGCAACCAGCCCGGATAAGCCAGTGGGTGTTCAACAACTGGCGGAGCGGCAGCAGGTATCGCCTACCTATTTGTCCAAAATCTTGACCAAGCTGGTTAAGGCAGGCATGATTGAATCTGCTTCAGGCGCTAACGGTGGATATAAGCTAAAACGCAATTGGGAACAAATATCGTTTTTGGATATTATTCATGCCATTGAAGGCACGGCCTCCTTGTTTGACTGCTCGCTGGATCATAATGCCGCTTGTTTAATTCAACAGGTGATGGTGTCGGCCGAGGAGAAGATGGAGGAGCATCTAAGAAATCAAACGATATTTGAGCTTGCTCAAAAAATGCAGGTACACTTAGCATAGACGGATGCCCATAGACTGGACGCTTGGAGTAGAAGCGTGTAGGCTGTGGGTTTCTTTTTCATAACAGGGATAGGAAAGGAAGCGTGCTAGTGAGAACGGATATGATGTGGATGGCACTCGAGCTTGAGGGCCGAAGGTGGATATTGCTTGCAACAGAGCTTGGGCTCTGCCGAATTATATTTCCGCATGAGGATTTGGAAAGCTGGCGCGTTTGGATGAACAAAGCAGCGCCCGGCAAGGAGTCGCGGGAAGATGCGGAGGCGATTAGACGAATCGGCATTGTGGATGGGCTGGAGCGTTATTTTGCCGGGGAACGCAGCTCGTTTGCGGAAATACCGCTCGATTTAATCGGGACGACCTTTCAGCAGCAAGTTTGGACGGCGCTTGGTCAAGTACCTTACGGCGAGACGCGAACCTATGGCGATATTGCAGCAGCCATCGGAAGGCCTCAGGCAGTACGGGCTGTCGGTGCTGCGAATGGCGCGAACCCGATTCCGATTTTGCTGCCCTGCCACCGAATTGTCGGGGCTGACCGCAAGCTGACAGGCTTTCGCGGAGGACTTGCGATGAAGCGCAGGCTGCTTGCGCTGGAGCGCATTGAAGGCATAGCAGACGGCGGTCATGCGAGATTTCAATTTTAGCTGTACATATCCTGTAATTGATTGATTCTTCGAATGAGCTCCAAGCGTACATGTTCAGGCTCCAGGGTTTTAGAGCTGAAATGCTTCAGAATATTTGAAAGACAGCAGCTTTTTCGGAAATGGGATGGGTTTGAAAAGACGATCAACACTACTGACATTAAGTTGTCAGTAGTGTTTTTGTATAGTTAGTTTTACAAAGTGCAAAGGAGAGAGAGCATGTATGATAAGAAATGATGCATACGATACGAGGGCGATAATGAGGAAGCTCGAAGAAATGACCGAAAGTGGACGCCGCGAGCGACTAGCACAGCTTGCGTTAACGATGGAGGAGGATGGTTTAGTCGTAGGAGCGTGCGGTCCGCTGGAGCAGCGCCGTTATTGGATTGGCGTCGTATCGGAGGCCCATGTGCGAATTGGTGTGGAAGGGGGCTTCGCCCAGCTTTGCCACGGCAAGGAAGCTGCGCTGAAGCGGATGCGCGCTGGAGATTGGCTCATTTATTATTCGCCGCGTACGGAGATGAACGGAGGAGAAGCGCTGCAGGCGTTTACCGCAATAGGGCAGCTAATCGATAATCAGGTGTATTCGCACCAAATGTCGGAAACATTCATTCCTTTTCGGAGGGACGTTTGCTTCCTGCCCTGCCACAATGTAAAGATCTCGGGTCTGCTGGAGGACTTGACGTTTACTAGTGGAACGAGCAACTGGGGGTATAGCTTGCGCTTCGGACAACTTAAAATTAGTCAGGCGGATTTTTTGACCATTGCCACAAAAATGCTGGAGGAAAGCATAGAGGAAGCGCTAAAGGTTTAATGTGCAAGTGATAAACAGCCTCTAATCAGCGAATGCCTTATGATGCCATCAATAGACATTATTCTACATGAATTTTTTGAAAACGAGAACATCCAAGCAGCAACAAGCCAATTTTTGTAGGCTTTGACGGTATAGTTAAGCTATGCGACCTAGATTAGTTGAAATCTCAATTGTAATGATTTAAAATGTTATTAAGTGATATATTTTTATATCATATTATTTTTAATCCTATCAATCCAAGGCCGTGAAGGGCAGGATATTGAAAAGCTTGCTTATATAGAAAGGAGAGAACGGAATGTTCATTCAAAATGTGCTAGGAAAAATTAATATATCCCATGATGCCATATCTAAAATAGTTGGCAGAGCGGCAAGCGCCACCAGCGGTATCGCCGCCATGGCGACAGGTGTGGTAGAAGGCATCACCAAAAAGGTAAGTGGGAAAAGCCTGCAAAACGGCATTGAGCTCAAAATTGTAGAAGCAAGGCTGGAAATCGACTTGAAAATCATTGTTCATTACGGTGTCAAAATGCAGGATGTATGCAGCGATTTGCAGCAAAATGTAAGAGAAGCCATTGAAACGCTTACAGGATTGTCCATCCACACTGTAAACGTGAGAGTTCAAGGCATTGCATCAAAAGAGTAGATCGACTAAGGAAATGTTCACTTACTGTAACCTTTCTTAGCGCTCCGCATGGAGGGCTCCATATTTCAGAAAACCGTGACAGTGAGCAGTGACTCGGCTATGCTCACTGTCGCAGTTCAGCTTGTGTTGCTTTTAAATTGCGCAGCTTACCGACTTAGAAAAACGACAGGGGTAGACAACTTTCTACATAAAGATACAATTTTTTACAAGGGCATTATTGACAAACAACCGGACACTGATTAAAATGAAGAGGTAAATATACATCATATTTTACAACTATTTGAAAATTTGAAAGGGGAATTTGTTCGATGAAAAAAAGTACAGTATCCGTAGCTTTAGCTTTTACCTTGCTTCTCTCAGCTCCAGCCGTAATCTTGCAACCGCTTACAACGGTTATGGCGGCAGATGCTTCGGGTACCACAGCAAGCCTATCAAATGTTTTGAAAAACCAGCAAGCGGATGGAGGCTGGAGAAAGGACTACTCTGAAACTAGTGGCGAGTGGTCCAAGTCTACAATCGACAATAAGGCAACTTATTCGGAAATTCGAAGGCTCGCTAGCGAATATCAGAAAACGAAGGACAGCAAATATTCCGCAGCGGCAATCAAGGGCATTCAATTCCTGATCAATATGCAATATGCTAATGGCGGATTTCCGCAAGTGTATCAAAGCTCCGGCTATCATAAACATATTACCTACAATGATAATGCGATGATTAATGTGTTGATTTTACTAGATGAGGTCGCAAGCAAAAAAGGCGATTTCTCCTTTATCGACAGCACTCTGGCTGGCAAAAGCAAGCAAGCGGTGGATAAAGGGGTAGACTGCATTTTGAACACGCAGGTTACAGTTAGCGGCAAATTGACAGCATGGGGCCAGCAGCATGATTCCAGCACATTGAAGCCGGCCGCGGCGAGAATTTATGAAGTGCCGTCCCTCACTGCCCAAGAGAGCGTAAACATTGTGAAGTTTCTGAAGACGAGAACGTCCACTGCGAAAATCGCGGCAGCAATTAAAGGCGCTGAAGACTGGTTCAAGGCGGTGCAGATTACGGGAATCCGCGTGGAGAAAACGAGCAATGATGTCGTTGTAATCAGCGATTCCAGTGTGAAAACGCCAATCTGGGCACGTTTCTACGAGATTAACACCAACAAACCGATCTTTGTGGGGCGTGATGGTGTTGTGAAGTACAAGCTCAGTGACATCGAACAAGAAAGAAGAACAGGCTATGCATGGTATGGAAACTGGCCATCCAAATAAGAGGACATGCTTGAAGTCCAATAAACAATTGCTTTTGTTTTAGGAATAAGGAGAACGATTCGGCGAACAGCCCGGAAAACAACCTTGATTTTACAAGGGGGTTTTCCGGGCTTATTCGTTTTTTTCGTTACAAGCAGTGTCGAATTATGATATGGTCGTTGAAGGAGGATTGCGGGAGCAGCCGCTTGGGATATGAAGGATGAGGAGAAGGTTTACTGTGAAGGAACAAATGGAACAAGTGGAACAAAAGGAACAAAACAATCGAAGCCGGTATAGTGATCCGAAATTTGTAGCGCTAATCGCAACGTTGTGCTGCTTATTATGGGGGAGTGCTTATCCGTCTATTAAACTGGGCTATCTCGCCTTTGACATTATGCCAGAGGACATTGCTTCAAAATATGTATTTGCCGGCTATCGCTTTGTGCTTGCAGGGCTGGTGCTGCTATTGCTATTCCGGGCAACGGGCAAGAAGGTGCTGGCTTTATCCAAAAAACAGATGACAAGTTTGCTTGTTCTAGGCCTCATGCAGACAGGTCTCCAATATCTATTTTTTTATGTGGGCGTAGGCAATACGACAGGCGTCAAAGGCTCCATTATGAATGCTACGACGACCTTTTTCAGCGTCATATTGGCGCATTATCTCTATAAAAATGACAAGCTGGGCAAAAATAAAATTTTCGGCTGCCTGCTTGGGTTTATCGGTGTTATCATTGTGAATTTCCATACAGATTTGCTGGAGTTCTCCTTTGCCTTTAAAGGGGAGGGATTCGTCATCCTGGCGGCCCTCATCTTCTCCATCACTGCCATTTATGCCAAAAAGCTGACCGCCACCATTGATGTTTTGCTGGTCACGGGCTTTAGCCTGTTAATTGGCGGGCTGGCCCTAACCTTGCTGGGACTCGTACTTGGGGGCCGTGTAACTCATTTTACACCGGACTCGGCGGGCAATCTTATTTATTTGGCGCTGCTGTCCTCGGCTGCTTTCTGTCTATGGAATCTGCTGCTGAAGTATAACAAAGTCGGACAGGTGTCTGTTTACAACTTTCTGATTCCCGTGTTCGGGACATTGCTGTCTGCATGGTTTCTCGGTGAACAGATTATGGAGTTTAAAAATCTCGTGGCGCTGCTGTTCGTATCTCTTGGCATTTACATGGTCAATCGGACGCGGAAAGAGGTCATAGTGCCGCAAGGCTAGGAAGCATTGAGAATTTAAAAGCCCGCCAAAGGCCTTGTGAAATCAAGGCTTTTGGCGGGTTTTTTTGATCGTTTCTTTTGGAAGCCTGCTAGTCCGAGCACAAGCTGCCTATTTTCATCATTGACAGTGCTCCAAATTATGGTTATGATGATCTCGAATATTAATAGTAATCATTACTATTAAATAGCGGCAAAGCAAAAGGAACGCGGGATCAAAAAATTGAATTAGAGGGTAGTTGTGATGAAACGGGAAATCGATTTTGTAAAGTTAAACCCCACGCAAAATATGACCATTCTTGTGAAAACCAATCATTCCGCTTCCGAGTACAAGCACATTGCTTCAAAAATGATGTCTTATGACAGTGTTTATGCTGAACAAGTAGGCTTCATCGAACAGCCGATAAAACACGAAGCGGCTGCCTATTTGCAAATGGCGGGAGGTGAGTTTTGCGGCAATGCTTGTATGGCGCTGGCTGCTTTTATCGCTTCTGAGAAAGGGATCGAACAGAACGATTTAATGGAAATCGTGTTAGAAGCTTCGGGAACCGATCAATTGGTCACCTGCCAAGTGAAAAAAAGCAAGGAAGAGTATTTTTGCCAAGTAGCGATGCCAATGCCTCGAAAAATCGAGCAGCAGACCGTTGTATATGAAGGTAATGATTTAAACCTTGTCATTGTAAGGTACGATGATTTTTTTCATATTGTCATTGAAGTAGAGCAATTCAATAGTGCCGAGAAGGAAAGAGCACAATCATTAGCCAAGCTGCTGGGCATCACGTTTGGATCGAGCTTGATCGGCATATTATTGTTTAAGCCCGAGTCTAATGAAATGGCGCCGCTCATTTATGTGCCTCCCTTAGACAGCATGATTTGGGAAAGAGGCTGCGGATCAGGCACGGCTTCACTTGGCGCATACCTGTCATGGAAAAATAAAGGCGCTATTGCTGCGCAGGTTAAGCAGCCCGGTGGCACGATTCAAGTAACGGCTGATTGCTATAAGGATGAGGTAACAAGCTTGATGATTGAGGGGTCTGTTGGAATCGTGGCACAAGGCAAAGCATTTATTTCTGTATAACGAATAATGGGTATGGGGGAGAAGCGAATGAATCAATTAACAACATTTGAACAAAGCTTGACCTTGTTTCGAGATCGGTTTACCGATTTAGTAAAGCGATATGACGGCACATCTCATAATAGCTCGGAGCTGGAGCGGGTCATCGATGACTATTCAGCTTTCATCCTAGATGAGAGTAACAACGCATCGTGGGAAACCATGGCGCAGCAAGCCGGAAGCGAGCTTCCTCAGCTTCTCGACAACCTAAGGAAGATGTCTTCGTTATGCGTCGCTATTATGGAAAAATATCGCGCCTTGAAGCTGCTTGCTGGGGAAACGGACAAAACCGATTATTTTAAAAATATAGAGTCCTGTATTGAACAAGAATTTGGAAGCTTTCAAGTCACTGCGGATTCCATCGTATTGTTGGTTGGCTCAGGCTCGTTTCCTATGACGCCCTTATTTATCGCCAAGCGCACGGGCGCCCAAGTTGTTGGCATTGATATTGATGAGGAGGCCATCGAGCTAGGACGAAGGGTGGTACATCGTTTAGGAAGCGGATTAAACATTCGCTTGGAGAAGGCGTTTGTGGAGCAGCTTGATATCATCAAGGATGTGACCCATATTATTTTCAGCTCAACGGTTTCCAATAAATATGAGCTGCTTGAGCAATTGCATGCCTTAACGAATGAGCAAGTGGTCGTGGCGATGAGATATGGCGATCAGCTGAAATCCTTATTCAATTACCCCATGCAAGCGGTGAATGAAGAAAAATGGAGGCTGGTGGATACGATATTGCGTCCTAAGCAAGTGTTTGATATTGCTTTGTACAAGCGTGAATATTAAGGAGGCTTATATGAGTCATTTCAAACGAGTCTTAATCGTAGGCACGGGGCCAGCGTCCATTCAACTTGCTGTCCTGCTGAAAAATAATTGGAACAGCTGCATCGGCATTGTGGGGAGAGAATCGGTTCGTTCCGAACGTTTTTTCACGGCGCTTGAGCAAAGCCAGAATCAAGTGGAGGTCAACGTTCAAAATAAAAAGCATCGGCCGATGGAAGGCAATTGTATAATCGATCATGTTTTTCAGGGATATGGGGCCATAACAAGGCAATGGGATACGCTGATTTTGTCTGTCACTACCGATGCGTATATGGAGGTTTTGAAGCAGCTTAGTGATCAACTGCTCAAGCAAGCAAGGTGCATTCTATTAATTTCTCCCACCTTCGGTTCAAACAGTCTAGTACGCCATTATATGAACGGTATACAGCCAAATGTGGACATTATTAGTTTTTCTACCTATCTCGGCGATACACGGTGGATGAACGGCGAGCCTTCAACCCAAGTTTTGACGACAGCGGTTAAGAAAAAGGTGTTTATTGGCTCCTCGAACGAAACGTCGCCAAATGTCGAGCGGCTCTGTGCCTTATTTGAACGATTGGGCATTATGCTGGAGGTTATGGGCAGTCCGATCGAGGCGGAAACGAGAAATATTTCTCTCTATGTCCATCCGCCGTTGTTTATGAATCCATTTTCACTGAATGCCATATTTGAATATTCAGCTGTTAAGAAATATGTCTATAAAATGTTTCCCGAAGGACCTATAACGCAATATTTAATTCGCGATATGCTGGCCGGGTGGAAAGAGATGACGAATGTCATTGAAAAGCTGAATTTGCAGGGCGTAAATCTGCTGAAGTTCATGACCGATGACAATTATCCGGTAAGATTAGAGAGCTTATCGCGTCATGATATCGATCATTTTAATGAGTTGGAGACCATTCATCAAGAGTACTTATTGTACATACGCTACACGTCGCTGTTGATCGACCCATTCTCGGAGCCTGATCAAGAGGGGAAATATTTCGATTTCTCCGCCGTCCCCATTCGTCAAATCTTTATCAACCAAGAGCAATATTGGGATATTCCACGCATGCCCAAGGAGGATTATTATCGGATAAAAATCATCCAGGGCATTGCGAGATTTGTAGGCTCAAGCTGCCCGACCATTGATACATTCATAACGGCCTACGAGAATAAAATCACGGAAGCTGCACAGGCACTTAAGGGCGAGAAAATATCGGATGCCTTTGTTGTACAAAGCTTTGAAGAGGATTTGAAGATGATCTGTAGTGCGCACTTATACAGGAGGATATGACATGACAAGAAAAATAGCTGTTTTATTATCTGCTTTGATCGTTTCAATTGTTTTATTGGCAGGCTGCAGTGGCGGAAATGCTGCGAAAACAGGAGCAGCCGATGCAGGCAAGGAACTGGTGTATGCCACAGCAAAAGATATTAATGATATGAACCCCCATCTGTATCCAGGCTCATTGCCAGCGCAAGGGATGGTGTATGAATCATTAGTTGAAAATACGGAGGAGGGCATTAAGCCGTTGCTTGCCGAATCCTGGGACGTATCTGAGGATGGCAAAGTTTACACCTTTCATTTGAGAAAAGATGTGAAGTTCCACGATGGCGAGCCCTTTAACGCCGAGGCTGTTAAGAAGAATATAGAAGCGGTGCAAAGCAACGCTGGCAAGCATGCCTGGATCAAGCTTTCAACGAAAATTGTGAGTGTTAACGTACTTGATGAGCATACGTTTGAATTGGTGCTGTCAGAGCCCTATTACCCGGCTTTGCTTGAATTATCGATGACTAGGCCTTATGTATTTATCTCTCCTAAGGACTTCGTTAATGGGGAAACCAAAGATGGTGTTAGTGGCCATAATGGCACGGGGCCGTATAAGCTAATGGAACAGAAAACCGATCAGTATGCCACCTTCGAAGCGAATGAAAACTATTGGGGCGGCGCGCCAAAGCTGAATAAAATTACCGCGAAAGTGCTTCCGGCAGGGGAGACGACATTTTTGGCGCTGCAAAAGGGAGAGGTCAACTTTATATTTACCGATGATCGCGGCTCCGACAGCATTGATGTTGATGCGATGAATCAGTTGATGGATTCGGGCGACTTTCAGCTTATTAGAAGTAAAGCGATGAATACGAAGATGATCGTTGCCAATAGCAGTAAATCGGATAGTCCCGCCCATGAAACGGCTGTTCGTGAAGCGATTTGGTATTCGATTGACAGAGAAACGATCAGCAAGCAAATTTTTAGCGGCACGGAAACAGCAGCCAATACGTTATTTTCCCCCAACGTCAATTATGCCAATGTCGAGCTAAAGCAGCGTGGCTTTGACTTGGATACAGCGAAGCAGCTGTTGGAGAAAGCAGGTTGGAAGCTGGGCGCTGGCAGCGAGGTCAGAACGAAGGACGGCAAGCCACTCGCGATGAAGCTTTATTATGATGTCAGCTCCTCTTCTCAAAAAACCGAGGCCGAATTCATTCAAAGCACCTTGAAAATGGTAGGAGTCCAGCTGGAGCTTTTCGGCGAAGAATCTTCTTCCATTGCCAATAGAAGAGCAACGGGAGACTATGATTTGCTGTTCAATCAAACATGGGGGCTCGCCTATGATCCACAGAGCACAATCTCTGCGTTTACTTCCGAGTCTGCTTATTATCACACAACAAGCGGCATTTCCAAAGCGGATGAATTGTACAAAAAAATCGATGAAGTGATGATCACGATGGATGAGGAAAAACGGAAATCGTTGTATGCAGACATTTTAACCATTGTCCATGATGAGGCGGTCTTTATTCCTCTTACCAATGGCAGCGTTACGATTGTTGCTCCAACAGACCTGCAGGGTATCTCATTTAAGCAAACGCAATTTGAACTGCCCTTTGAGCAAATGTATTTTGAATAGATAATCAAAACAAGGAGCTTGCTATGATCAGCTATATTATCAAACGGTCACTCCTTTCGATTCCGTTGCTTGTGATCATATCCTTTTTAACGTTTGGCTTGAACCATCTTTCTCCTTTAGATCCGGCCGAGGTTATATTACATGCGCAGGGCGTGCCGACCATTACAGATGAATTAATAGCAGAAACGAAGGCAGCGCTTGGGATGGATCGGCCCTTTCTCATTCGTTATCTGCACTGGCTCGTATCATGCCTGCAGCTCGATTTCGGGAACTCTTATGTGACTGGCAAAACCGTATGGTCCTTGCTTGCTCCCGCTTTTCTAAATACGTTAAAGCTGACGTTGGTTTCAGCGGCTGCCATTATTGCGCTGTCCATTGGCTTAGGAGTAATTAGTGCACGTAGAGAAGGGAAAATGACGGACAAGTCGATTAGAGGCGTCTCCTTTTTTCTGACCTCTATGCCGCCTTATTGGCTCGCGGCGCTTATGGTTTGGTATTTTTCCGTGCAATTGGATTTGCTGCCGACTAGTGGGATGGACTCGTACGAAAGCTATATTTTGCCGGTCATTGTCATCACGATCAGCTATACCGGCATTTATTTTCGAATGATTAGAAGCTCCATGTTAAGCAATATGAATGAAGACTACGTGCTGTATGGCAGGGCGAGCGGCTTGCCAGAGCAGAAAATAACGCTGCATATATTAAGAAATTCATTGCAGGTGGCTATTTCTGTATTTTGCATGGCGATCCCGATTATTTTAGGCAGTACGGTCGTCGTGGAAAATATATTTGCCTGGCCGGGTTTAGGAACGCTGAGTGTTAAATCCATTCTTAGCAGGGACTTTCCAATCATTCAGGCGTATGTCCTTGTACTCGCAATCGCTTTTGTTCTGTTCAACACCGTTTCTGACATTATGAATGCGGCGATGAACCCTAAATTAAGGAAGGGCCACTAAATGAAGAGATTACAATTTCTATGGAGTGATAAGCTGGCCGCTGCATCTTTAGCTACTCTTGTCGTTACCATTGTTGCTGGAGTATTCGCCCCTTTATTTGCGCCCCATGATCCCGAAGAAGTGCATATGGAGCTGCGATATGCTGCTTCCTCGTGGGAGTATTTGTTAGGAAACGACCATCTGGGCCGCTGCATTTTATCGAGATTAATTTTTGGAATCCGTCCCAGCGTCCTTTGGGTGCTTGCTGCACTTGCCGTATCTGTAGGGATTGGGGCGATTCTTGGCTTTATAGCGGGCTACTTTAGAGGGATAACCGATACGATTGTGATGAGAATTTGCGATGTCATGCTCTCTTTCCCGGGATATGTCATGACACTGGCTGTGATCGGCATTTTGGGAGTAGGTCTTGAAAATATTTTGATCGCTTTCGTATTGATGAAATGGGCTTGGTTTGCTCGAATCATTAGAACGTCTGTGATGCAATATGCGGAATCCGACTATGTGAAGTTTTCCAAGGTGCTCGGTATTAGCGATATCAAAATTATAGCGAAGCATATGGTTCCTGTAGCGCTTCCGGACATTGCGGTTATAGCAAGCAGCTCCTTTGGTTCCATGATTTTGCAATTATCAGGATTTTCGTTTCTCGGTTTAGGCATTCAAGCCCCGAACGCGGAATGGGGCATGATGTTGAATGAGGCAAGAGAAGTTATGTTCTCAAAGCCGGAGTTTATGCTCGCGCCCGGTTTAACCATTATTGTTGTCGTATCGGCGATTAACTTTTTGTCAGATGCGCTCCAGGTTGCTTTAGATCCTAAATTATTGGCCTCCAAATATAAGCTGCAAGGACAGGGAGCCGCTGCCGCTGCGAGGCTTCAAGGGAAGGAGGTGGCTTGATTTTATGGCTATTTTGGAAGTGACGAATTTAAAAATTTGGGACAGTCAGACGGGTCAAGTCATTGTGCCTGGTAGTTCCTTTCACGTCAAACAGGGCAGCTGCCTGGCCATAGTCGGAGAAAGCGGAAGCGGGAAGTCGCTGACATGCAGAGCCATCATGAGATTAAACAAGCCTGGTATCCGCCAATCGGGGGACATTTTGTTTAACGGAGTCAATCTAAGCGAGCTTCCGGAAAAAGAAATGAGGAAAAAACGAGGAAAGCAGCTAGGCGTGATTTTGCAAAATGGCATGCGCGCCTTTGATCCTTCTTGCGTGGTCGGCGTTCATTTAAGGGAAACGCTGGCCTGTCATTTCGGTTGGGGCCGCGAAGAAATAACGGCTAATATGAAACGCTCTATGGAAAGCGTAATGCTGAAAGACCCGGTCGCGGTTATGAATATGTATCCGCACCAGCTGTCTGGCGGCATGCTGCAGCGGATAATGATTGCGCTCACTCTGGTGCTAGAACCAGCTATTGTTATCGCTGATGAGCCGACGACGGCACTAGATACCATCTCGCAATATGAGGTCGTTGAACAATTTATGCAATTGCGGGAGAACATGGGCTGCTCGATGATTTTTATTTCTCATGATTTGGGCATCGTTCGAAAAATAGCGGATGACGTTCTGGTCATGAAAGAAGGGGAAATCGTGGATCGAGGGACGAAGCAGGCTATTTTCTCGGAATCTGCGCACGAATATACCCGATATTTAGTATCCTCGAAGCAAGCGCTGAATGATCATTTCAAGCGATTAATGATGGGAGGCGTTAGCCTTGCTCAGCGTTGACCGTGTTTATAAATCCTACATAAAAGGCGGCTTGTTTTCTAGAGAAACACAGCAGGTGCTGACAAACATGAGCTTCGAATGCGGGCAGGGCGAATGCTTGGGCATAATCGGGGAAAGCGGGAGCGGCAAATCGACATTGGGGCGATTATTATTGGGGCTTGAAAAGCCCGATAGCGGAAGTATTTTATTTGAGGGCAACAAAGTAGAGGATCGAAAAGCAAGACAGGGGCAGATTAGCGCTGTATTTCAGGACTATTCCTCCTCCATTAATCCCTTTTATACAGTAGAGCAGGCGCTGATGGAGCCTTTGAAGCAGCAAAGCAGAGATCATCAGGAGGCTCAAGGCAAGATTGATCTGCTCTTGCATCAGGTGGGCCTCAGTCCATCCTATCGAAAAAAATATCCGCATGAGTTATCGGGCGGGGAGGCTCAACGAGTGTGCATAGCAAGGGCGGTTGCAACAGAGCCAAAATGTATTTTATTAGACGAAGCAATCAGCTCTTTGGATGGTTCCGTGCAAATGCAGGTGCTGGAATTGTTAAAAAGCTTGAGGGAAATTTACAATATGGCCTATATTTTCATCACCCATGATATTCTGGCTGCCGCTTATATTTGCGATAGAGTATTGATTATTAAAAACGGCGAAATTGAAGAAATGGTCAAAATCGAGCATTTAAAAGACGTCCAGTCTGCGTATGCAAGGAAATTGCTGCAGATGATCATTACGTAACGATACCAGCAAGGTCAGTCAGTCTCGGAAACGGTCACAAGGAGAATAGAGGGAGGAGCAGGAGAGGTGAGAGGAGCTCTATCATGGCCTTTTATGCGTTTATATATGTTGACCCTGTTGTATTTCAGCGCGAACTCCATACTAAATGTCATTATTCCTTTAAAGGGTGAATCGCTTGGCGCCACCAATACAACGATCGGTATCATTATGGGGTCGTATTTATTTACAACGATGTTTTTTCGGCCATGGGCGGGCAAAATGATTCAAAAGTACGGCCCCATCCGTGTGCTGCGCACGATTCTTATTATAAATGGCTTTGCTTTAATTCTATACACGTTTACGGGACTCGCGGGGTATTTCGTCGCCCGTATGCTGCAAGGTGTATGTACAGCCTTTTTCTCCATGGCTTTGCAATTGGGCATTATTGATGCACTGCCAGAAAAGGACCGTTCACAGGGGATTTCCATGTATTCCTTATGTGCTTCTATGCCGGGTATAATCGGTCCCTTATTGGCTTTAGGCATTTGGCAAGCAGGAAATATGAACCATTTCACAGTGGCTATGATCGCGATTGCTATCCTTACAGGGATTGTAGGCTACAGCGCCAAAATGGACAAACAAGCGGCCGAGGCTGATACAGGTCAGAAAGGGCAGGGCAGTACGATGTCCGAGTCGTTTGGCCAGTTATTCAAAAACCCGCATTTGTTCAAATGCAGTGTGCTGATGCTGATTGCTTCCCTTGTATTTGGGGCGGTGACCACCTTCATACCGCTATATGCTGCACAAATCGAAGGAGGAAATGCGGCGATTTATCTCATGCTGCAGGCGGGAGCCGTAGTAGTGGCCCGCTTTGCATTACGAAAGAAAATTCCTTCGGATGGCAAATGGCATTCTGCTTTTGTCATGGTCATTATGCTGATGCTAGCTGCAGCAGCGTTATGTGTCAGCTTTTCTGCAATGGGCGGAGCCGTCTTTTTCTATGCTGGCGCAGGCTTGATGGGGATCGCTCAAGCACTGCTCTATCCAACATTAACGACGTATTTAACTTTTGTTTTGCCGCAATTGAATCGCAATGTATTCATTGGCTTATTTATTGCTACGGCGGATTTGGGCGTTTCGCTCGGTGGGGTCATTATGGGGCCAGTAGCGGATATTTTCTCTTATTCCGTTATGTATATGCTTTGCGCGATTTTAGGCGTGTCAATGATTGTTTTTTCTTATGAGCGCCGTAACAAATCAAGTTTTGGGCTGTGATCCCGCCCTCCAAGCCGCGGAAACAGTGAGGGCCATTGCCTTCCATGTCAAACGTACAGGCCGCATTTCCTTCCTGTGAATACAATAACGTGTATTCCAAAACCGGAAGGGGATAATTATTTTGAACAGAAATAATTACTATAATATGGGTACTATAGGCAATATGGGTAATGTAGGCGGTATGAATGACATGAACTTTTGTCCCGATTGTCCAACGCAGACGATCTATGATCCTCCCATTGTACAATACGAGAACTACTATCACCCACAGCTCGTGAATGTCGTTCAAAATATTGAAACAGTGAAGCAGCATCATTGTTGTCCAGTTTATAAGCAGCATTTCACGCAAACGGAGAAAAATGTTATGGTTTCGAGTGCGAGACGCACGAAGCAGTCTAAAGCAGCTTCCAAGAAACGTTCAAAAAAATAGCTTGAATATGAAATAAAGACCCTTAAGAACGGCCGCTTGGTGAGTGAAGCGGCCCTCTTTAAGGGTCTTATTTTTTAAGGGATCTAAAGGGCAATAGGCAGAACTAGGCTTATACGCCTTCCCTCACCCTGTAGACACAGTTTCTGCCTCCCACCAAAATATGCTCCACCCGTTCGATAAGCGTCTGCTCCCCAAGAATAACTCGAAATAAATGCAGCTCATTTTTACATAACCCGGTACAGACAACAGCAGCCTCACAAATCGGACAATGCTTCTCAATGAACAGGTAGCTTCCATCGTCTTGATCCTGAATCTCAGCCATGTAACCTTCATTTGTTCGAATCTCGGCCAGTTTCTCTAGTTTTCCCCGTATGCTCGATGCGTCACCAATGTGCTGAAGATATTGCACTTGCATCTTCTTATCCCGGACAGCAAGCAGCTTGTCTAACCCCTCGTTTCCGAAGGCTTCTCTCATCGAATGGATCAAACTGACGGACAACTCCGAATAACCGCTTGGAAAAAATTTATTAGCTTCGGGAGTTAATCTCCATAGCTTGGTCGGCCGGCCCATGGGGCGGGCTTGTTCTTCATGAGTAACAAATCCTTCTTCTTTCAGGGCATTTAAGTGCTGGCGAATCGCCATTCCAGAGAGCGAAAATTCGGAGGCTAGCGCCATCACGTCCATCCCGCCCTGCTGCTTTAGCAGATCAATGATCGCTCTTCGGGTTCTGGTTGAGGAATCTTTATTGGTTTGATTTCGGCTCATGATGCCCTCCTTATTAAGCAACTGGATCTACATCGCTCCTTACATTTTAAATATAAATGTTGACAAAGTCAAAGGTGAACTGTACCGTATACTTTGTAAAGAAAAATGTTTACTAAGTATCCGGATACGGTGTATACATAACTATTTTATTTGGAGGTTCATTTTAATGTCTAATCATCAAAGTATTTTCAGCCCGCGTTATTTTGCATTGACTATAGGTATTATCCTGTCTGTGATGGCGGTTGGATTCGAAGGACTCTCGGTAACGACGATTGCTCCTTCCATCGCTGGCGACTTAAACGGCATTGACCTTTTTGGCTGGATATTCAGTACGTATCTGCTTGCGCAGATTATTGGCACCTTGGTCGTTGGTCGTATCATTGATAGAAAAGGGCCGGCAGCACCGTTCACTTACGCCCTTATTTTGTTTATCGTCGGGCTGATCGCTGCCGCGACAGCAAGCGATATGTATATGATGATTTTGGCGCGAGCCATGCAGGGCCTAGGTGCCGGTGCAATGATGACTTGTGTTTACACGGCAATATCTTTAAGTTACCCCGATGAATTGCGTGCGAAAATACTTGGAGCATTCGGTACTGCCTATGTTCTTCCATCTATGCTCGGTCCATACGTCGCCGGCCTTATCGCAGACCAGTGGTCTTGGCGGTTTGTTTTCTGGGGAATATTACCGATTCTGATTGTTTCAGCACTGCTTAGTCTGCCTGCTTTTAGGAAGCTGAAAACACAGGGAACACAAGGGGACAACGGGGCTGCAGCTACATGGATGGCGTTGCTATTAACGATCGGTACGGGGATTCTCTTAGTGGGTCTTAGCATGCTGCCGACCATTACAGGGTTTGTTTTAACGATTATCGGCTTAGTGCTAATGGTATATCCGCTGCGCAAACTGCTCCCTAAGGGAACTCTTGCTATGAGAAGAGGAATGCCGGCTATTCTAGCATCACGTGGGCTGTTCTTCGCTGCATATGCCAGTACACAGAATTTCTTGGTATTGGCTCTAATAAATGTGAAGGGTATTACGCCTTCTCAAGCTGGATTAATTGTAGCGAGCGCAGCACTGAGTTGGTGTGTCATTGCTTATCTGCAGGGACGTTGGGACTCGGCAGACCAGGGGCGTGGACGTCATACAAGAATTATTCTAGGTGTGCTGCTGCTTGCAATTGGGATTGCCTTCGTATTTTGGGTGCCAGTTGTAACAGTTACCGTAGCGGTGATTGGACAAATCATAGCGGGAATCGGAATTGGCTTGGCGCATCCGATTAGCGGCGTTGTAGCCTTTTCCCAAACAGGTGAAGAAGGGGTTGGAAAAACCTCGGCAAATCTACAATTTGCAGATTCTTTTACACCAGGCGTCGTTATCGGGATAGGCGGTTCCATCCTTGTCGTGTGTCAAGCTGCCGGGATGTCGATGCAAGCTGCATTAACGGTAACAATGGGTTTTCATCTCTTGTTAATCGTCATGAGTTTATTGGCCAGCACGCGGATTACACCAGCAACCAAAAGCAAATAGAGCAAGTCTGCAAACTTTAGGCCTGAAAAACAAATAAACGGTAGGAGAGATGTACAATGTTTAACATCTTAGAAGCTAACATTGATGGAAATCTCATTTTACTAGGAGAGCAAGGGTACGACGAAAGAAGAAAGGTATACTGAATTACAGAGTAGGTTTGACCTAGCAGCTCCGAAAAATGTTCCCGTTTATGGAACGTCACTTTTTGTTAAAGAATTGAACGATGAAATCATTGATACGCTGCTCAGCAAACTGGAAAACCCTCCAAGATCGTCTTTACTGGTACAATTCTGGAGCTGTCACGGCCGGATGAATCGCATACCTTCCGATGCTACCGCATTTGCTGTTCGTGATGCATCGTTCCTGCTCTGTTTGGATGTCGACTTTCCCATGGAGGAAGCGGAGAAGTGTACCGATTGGATAGAAGCCGTTTATGAGGCGTTATTGCCCTATTCGCTTCGCAAGTCGTCTTATTTGAATACCGTTCGAGCCGATGAGCAAATAACGAAAGATGCCTATGCAGCTAATTACCAGAGGCTGCTCGCCATCAAGAAGCAATAAGATCCGACAAACTTTTTCCGGAAAAACCATAATATTGACCCGGGAATTTAGTTTTCTTTTAGCAGGATTAAACTGCTGAGCAATGGGGGTAGAGCTTTTGAGGAGTGTTCGCCTTGCTTTCGAAAAATCGACAAGAGGAAAATCGCAAAATATATTTTCGATCCGAATTTACTTTTTGCCCGCATTGTGAGAAGAAATTACAGCGTGCCCATACGGTTTGGCACAAAGAAATTACGACGTTAAACGGTGTCGTTGAAGTATGGAGTATAGCCTACACATGCAAAAATATGATTTGCTCACACAAAGGCATCTTCTACAAATCAGCGGAAGCCGAAATGCTCGGTATGAAACAGTCATCCTATGGTGGGGATGTGCTAAGCCTTGCAGGAGAGTTGTGCTTTACGCCACATATGGCGGTAAGGGAACTCACTGCAGCTCTTCATGTGACGATTGAGCTCAATGGCGGCATTGTTTTGTCGATGCATGCTGTGCAGCAAAAAAAGGGGAACGAAACGCTCTACATCATATATGAAGTATTTAGCGGCACGGTAATTGCTGCAAAAAATATGGAAAGCGGAACGGTTGTGGAACTTCAAGCTCTCATTTTGCCAGTCATTAAACTAGGATTTCCTATTGTAGGTATCGTGTTTGATGGCCAGTATAGTATACGCTTGGCCTTTGAAGGCTTGTTTCCTGGTTTACCTTACCAGTACTGCCATTACCGCTATATCTCTACACCAATAGCGGGTGCTGATCGCAAACTAAAAAAGCGACTGAAAAAGAATATGCGAGCTATAAGAGATTTTGAAAGAAAAATCGGGCAAATGGAAAAAAACATCAGCAAGCAATCAGATGAAGCCGCCACTTCAATTGGTGGAATGGCTGAAATTAAAATGGCCAAGAAATATATCGCAGCTGCTCGGGCTTTATTGTTGGAAGGCGGGGATCCCCCGCCTAACCTCCCGGGTATGTTGATCTATGAACGAGCGCAAACCATTCAAGCTTCGTTATCACGATACTTAGTGAGGAGTGACTGAGATGATAGAAATCAGTGAAAAGGCCAAATCGGCTATCCATCAAATGATCTTGGACAAAAATATTGCTGATCTGTTTCTTCGAGTAGGTATTGAAGACGGCGGATGCAGCGGATTATCTTACAATATTAAACTAGACGACCTGTTGACGGAAGAAGATGAGGTATTGCCGACTGAAACCTTCAATATCGTATGGGATAAACGGAGCATCGAATTTTTAGAAGGGATCAAAATTGACTACCAAAATCAAGGCATGACTGGCGGATTTACGATCTACAACCCTAATGCGAAAGCCTCCTGCGGCTGCGGCGCGAGCTTCAGAACAGCAACCTACAAAGGAAACCGTAAAAAGTGTGACTGAACTGATAATTGAAATTTATTTCATAAATCCTGATATATGTATTGACTGTGGCGCTTGCGAAGCGGCTTGTCCGGTTGAGGCGGTCTACTACGAGGAAGACTTGTCTGAGCAACAAATTAAATATGCAGCTAAGGCAAGAGAATTTTTCAAAACGCAATAATTTATTGCAGTCAATGATTAGTGTAATCTGAGGGGAATGAATAAATGAATGGAAATTCCTCATAATACTCAAGTACACTTACCAATGGATTGGGGGATAAAACATGCTCAATAGCCTCGAGAGTAATTATGATTGTGCAAATGCGGGAGATGATCTGCATCAACTCAAGCAGGAGCTCGAATCGCTTCGTGAACAGCAAGCAGAAGACAAAGAAACACAGGAATCGATCAACCGACTTGAAAATCAAATCTCGTTCATCTTAAACAAATGTGATATCAACCATTAGTCTGAATTTGCAAAAAAATGAACGCTAGCCCGATTAAGATCGTCAACTGCGATCTAAATCGGGCTTTTTGATTTTCTGAAAAAGGGTGCATGAAAAGAAAATATTGGGACAAGTTAAAATTGAGCTTTATTGAAGAAAGGATGGACTAGCGTGTGGTCTGTTATAATAACGCACCTCCCTGATTGGAAAGTTTGTGCACAGGCTATTCTAAGCCTGATTATTGCTCTTGTGCTTTATTATCTGAATAAATATTTTCGGTCATTGGTTGAGAAAAAAAATGCTCCTGCCCAAAAAGCAAGAAAGGGCGAGCAGCCTGCAGATCAATCGAATCTATCTGACGATTATGAAGAAAATTTGCATGCAATCAAACAAGCCATTAGCAGCAATAGCGATATCCATTTTCGTGAATTTCAGGTAGCAGAACTTCATGCTCGGGCTACGCTCATTTATGTAGATGGGATGCAGAATGAAGAAATGATCAGTAAGTATGTAATGAAAATTTTGATGGAAGATGTTAAGCAGGATAGGGCTGACAGAAGCCTTTTATTAAATCCATTGGAATTCTCCTCTTATTTTCAAAATAAAGTACTGCCTATTTGCGAGACCTATGAAGCTGCAGAGCTTCATGGTTTAAATCAATCCATCCTGATAGGTTTTACGGCCTTGCTTATAGAAGGCATGCCTCACGCCCTGCTTATTGGCTCGTCAGGCATGAAGACCAGGGCAATCAATGAACCAAGCTCTGAAGCTTTGCTTCGCGGTCCTCGTATCGGATTTACCGAGGTGCTAAGTGAGAATACATCGATGCTGCGCAGACAAGGCTACAGTGAAGATCTGGAAATAAATATGTACGAGGTAGGAACTCGAATTAAAAGGAAACTGGTTATTGCTTACATGAAGGAAATTGTTAATCCGGATCTGCTTCAGGAGGTAAGAGATCGAGTTGGAAAAATCAATATGGATTTCATCGCTGAATCTGGTTATGTTGAACAACTCATTGAGGATGATTACCTAAGCCCGTTTCAGCAAGCTCATAATACAGAGCGTCCGGATCGGGTCATTACCGGATTATTGGAAGGAAGAATAGCCATTCTATTGGATGGCACTCCTTTTGCTCTAATTGTTCCAGTAACGTTCAGCATGCTGCTGCAATCGCCTGAGGATTATTATGATCGCTGGCTGCCAGGGACTCTATTGCGTATGCTAAGATTTTTCGCCGCGTTCTTGGCACTTTTGGCGCCAGCTTTATATATTTCATTCATATCCTTTCATCCGGGCTTAATCCCGACAGAGCTTGCAGTAACGATCATTGAAACCAGGCAGGGTGTCCCTTTTCCTTCATTAATAGAAGTGTTGATCCTGGAAATATCAATTGAAATATTACGTGAGGCGGGCATTCGATTGCCCAAGCCTATTGGACCGGCAATGGGCATTGTGGGCGGTTTAATTATTGGCGAGGCCGCGGTCCAGGCAGGAATTGTCAGTCCGTTTTTGGTAATCGTAGTGGCTGTGACGGCTATATCTTCTTTCTCGATACCTGTATATAGCGCAGGCATTACCTTGCGCATTTTACGTTTTGCAGGCATGTTGTGCGCGGCAGTTCTAGGGATGTTTGGCACCATTTTGTTCATTTTGTTCATTTGCGGTCATTTAAGCAAGCTGAAAAGCTTTGGAGTTCCTTATGTGACCCCGATCTCACCGTTTCGCCTTAATGACTGGAAGGATTTATTTCTGCGAGCCCCACTACCCTTTATGAATAAACGACCAGACATGATGAAGACGCAAGACAAAAAGCGAAGATAGTGATGGCTTAGAGAGGAGGGGCAAACGTGTTTATTCGCAACGACGATAAAATCACCACAACACAAACATCGATCTTTATTACGGATTCAGTGCTGGGGGCTGGTATCTTGACCTTGCCCCGAGGTGTAATCGAAGCTGCAAAAACACCGGATGTCTGGCTTTCTGTGCTATTAGGCGGTTTTATTGTTATTTTGGTAACGATGGTCATGGTGAAATTAAGCCAGCAATTTCCTAATCATACGGTGTATCAATATTCTAAACGAATTGTAGGCACGATACCTGGCGGAATTTTAGGTGTTTGCTTGATTGGTTATTACATCATTATTGCCGGTTTCGAGGTAAGGATATTTGCAGAGATCACGATGTACTATTTGCTGGAAGGAACCCCTATTTGGGCTATTGTCATTCCCTTTATTTGGGTGGGCACCTATATTTGCTTTGGAGGAATTAATTCTATCGCACGGGTTTTTCAACTTATTTTCCCGATCAGTATTCTAATACTGGTGCTTTCGTATTTCCTGAGTATTCGATTGTTTGATATCAACAATTTACGTCCTGTTTTGGGTGAAGGTATTCTCCCCGTATTTAAGGGACTGAAATCAACTGTGCTTATATTTACAGGATGTGAAGTGATCATGACTCTCGTTGCACATATGCAGCATCCAGAGCGGGCAGTCAAAGCGACATTTGCAGGAATAGGCGTTCCTTTTGTGCTATATCTGATGACTGTAATCGTCGTTATAGGAGGAATGTCGATGGATTCGGTGATGAATAGTACCTGGCCTACCATCGACCTTCTGCGAAGCTTTGAAATTACGGGATTAATATTTGAGCGTTTTGAGTTTCCGTTTTTGGTCATTTGGATGATGCAGTTGTTTTGCAATTTCACCAGTTTTTACTTCAATGCTTCTTTAGGAATTTCACAGGTTTTTCATCTAAAGATTCACCCGGTGATCTTTGGATTAATCCCCGTTATCTTTATCACTACGATGCTTCCTGAGCGAATAAATGATATTTTTAAGCTAGGGGATACGATAGGCAAAATGGGGATCTTTTTATTTTTTCTCGTGCCGGTCCTGCTTACTGTCATATTGCTCTTTAGAAAGAAGGTGTTGAATCATCATGTATAAATTTAAAAATTTGCTTGCCTTACTTCTCTTATTCTCCCTTTTCTTAACGCAAGGCTGCTGGAGCAGTAAAGAAATTGAGGATTTAAGTGTTTATGCAGGTCTGGCACTAGATGTAGGTGAACGGCCTGAGCTTGAACGCAATCTGGAAAGAGAAGGCGCAACGTACTATAAAAAAAATCTATTGACAGCTACGATACAAATTGTTCCGATAAAATCGTTCGAACGGCAAGAAAAGTCGAGCGAGAAGCAATTGTTGAAGTATTCAAATTTGCGCCTGACAGGGGATTCTGTATTTGAAATTATGCGCCAATACTCAACTAGAAGGGAGCGCCCAGTCATTGGGCATCATCTTAAAGTCATTGTAGTTTCTACAAAATTGGCCGGGCAGCATCAGATGGACCAATTAATGGACTTTGTGCTGCGTGATAATGATATACGTCCAAGCTGTCGGGTGTTTTTTAGCAAGGGGAGGGCTTACGATACCTTTATCAGTAGTCAACCAGAAGAGGTTCCTGCTTTTCGGATAAACTCGATGATCAATAATAGCTTCAGAACCAATAAGGTCATGAAAGAGGTCAATCTAACTCGGATCGATGGATTGCTTCGTTCCAAACAAAGCTTTTTGCTGCAAAATATCGTCTCTTCAAAAGGGGAAATAGAATTTTCAGGTGCTGGAATTGTTAAGGGGGCTACTAGCAAGTGGATTGGCGATTTGAATCAAGAAAATGTGGAAAGCCTATCCTGGATTCAAGGGACAGGTCAAGGAGGCGTAATCAAAAGTTATGATTGGAGAAATAAAGGCATTACCTATGAGATTAAATCCATGCACAGTAAAACGAATGCCAAATTACAAGGTGATGCGATTTCCTTTCACGTTGCGATTGAATCAACCGGGAGATTAATTGAAAATTGGGATACGCAAGAAAACCCTTCCAAGCTAGAATATTTAGAGGGAGCAGAGAAGGTTTTTGAAAAAAGATTAACAACAATGATTGATCATGTCATGCGGAAAATGCAGTCGAAATACAAAGTGGAGGTAGCTGGATTTGGGAAAGTGCTCTCTATAAAATATCCTAATAAATGGAAAAGTGTTAAAGATAATTGGGATGAAGTATTTAGTCAGGTCCCCGTAACCTTTGAGGTCAAGTTGACGATTACTGATTTTGGTTCTTCTACAGAATAATCAACTTAGTACCTATAGCAATTCCTAATTTGTGTATATGAACAGGATGTATGGACATCATATTTTTAGCTAACGGTTAAATGCTAAAAAGATGATGTCAGGAGCAAAATCTATCTATAAAATAGGGGAGGCGCTAAATTAATGTCGAATAAAAAAAGTTACTATGCATTTGAGGATCCGTCTGGGACCACGATTGAATTTCAAGCCACTAGTTTACAACAGGCCATGGTGATTAAAAAGAACAAGACTCAGGAATTGGGAATTCCTAAAGAGGCTTTTAAGCTATTAAGCATAGGTGAAAAACCAAGCCAGAGCGCATAGCCTGGCTTTCTATAAAGATACGGTCATCTTGAATTTCATTTGTTTGTTAGACGGAGTAAAGCTCACGACCTTACCAGACAATGAGCGGTATTTTCGATTTATAAAGCTTTTTAGTCGTAGCATAAATGTTATATTATTGTTTCTTGCCCTTTTGTGAATAATCGGTGCGTTCTTGTTAGAAAATAAGCGAGCTTGTATTCTAACTTGAAGAGGGGTACGAAGATGAAGAAGTGGTTAGCGATTTTAAGCCTTGCAGTATGCTTAATGATGTTCCTCACTGTTCCTGCTTTTGCAGACAATATGACAAGGATGGACAATACGCCAGGCGATGAAATGCGTCACGAAGTCAATAAAGGAATTAACGCAACAAACCGCACGATGGGTACGGACATGAATCGCATCGACAACGGGAATACAGTTAGCACAAACAATTATCGAGCCAATGCCGCAGACGACGATGGTTTCGATTGGGGATGGCTTGGTCTGCTTGGCTTACTTGGACTTGCGGGCATGAGAAACCGCGGCCGCGATCGCGCATAACCTTATTATTTCAAGGAACAGCACAAGTAACTTCGCTTGTTAGAGGAAGGTTACTAAAAAATGAAAAAAGGTGCTGTTTCCCGAAATTACGGGAACAGTACCTTTTTATTTGTATAATGGAAAGCATCGTGGAGAGTGTGCTGTTTCATTATAAAAAGGTTCGTTAAATCGCTTTGTGAGCAATTCAACGAACCTGTTAGTTGAAAAATTAATGCGGTCGAGAGGACTCGAACCTCCACGGCTGTTACACCACTAGAACCTGAATCTAGCGCGTCTGCCAATTCCGCCACGACCGCACATGCAAAATTTACATTTATAATTTAGCATGTTGTCATGGTGGAAGTCAAGCTGGCTTAAGAAGTTGAAATTATCAGATTAGTCATCTGCGTCATCATTATCCTATAAAGGGGCGGCAGCCACTTCCATCTCCGTTCTCGGCTCCTCATAGATAGAGTGCCAGCAGCTGCTGCCAAATTGGAAATTTCTCGCCGCATGCAGGGCAATTCGTGTGTCCAGCCAAATAAGGCAGCTGTGCCGAAAGCTGCTCGTCCCCCAAACGCTCAGCCCGGCTATGCACATAACGAAGACTGACTTCCGCTGAGCTTGCAGGATCAGCAGGGGTAATGGTACCAGGCGTATCCTTATCGTTAAAAACGGGATCTGCCTTGTACGCGACAAGCTTCTCCTCGCTTTCATCCGGCCAAATGAAGGTTTCATGCTCGCAAGCAGGACATGCTGCGACATATTCATCACCGATGCTGTGGGTTTGCAGCATGCTCGCAGCCGCTCGTTCGCCGTAAAAAGCAGCATCGGCGATTGCTATATAACGTTTCTCGGAATCATCTTTATTAGGCTGGGCGTAGTCGGCGATCTGGTCGGACATTTCACGAAACTTTCCAATGGCATCGTAATAAGAAAGATAAATATCAGCCCGTGCCTTTGCATCAATATCAGGGACTAATTCCTCAAATACTGCGGGCATTTCCGACGTTACCTCGCAAGTATTGTTTGCTTCAAATAAGCCGCAGGTGATGTAAATATCCAGCTTCACTTCCGGGTCGTTCGAGTGCAAGGCGATTTCCGCCAAATAAGGCACCGCCGCGTAGGTACAAGCGTAAATCGTATTCTGATGATAAAGCTGTTCCCAGTAAAGCTCATCTTTGACCTCTGAATCATATTTTTGCGCTAGCTGCTGCAGCATGTCCGGTACGGAATCGGCGATGCCATACGGTCCTTCCAGTTCCGACCAAATCGTGCTATTTAAAGCGAGCATAATGAATCGCCTCCCCATGAATGAATAGTGAACGTCCTTCCTAGCTATTTTACTATGGAATTGGCGATTTTGGCGATATGTGACAAAGGTTGCAGAATAACGGCAATTGAATTTCCAGCATGCAGCATATTTTGCCGCAAGTTCACAAACAATGAAAGGGAATGAGTGATGATGCGTTGATAGCGAATGAGGAGTGTGGAAGTATGAACGCAAATAGAAGCTATTTATGGAAAAAGAGGATGGCCAGGCTGCTTGGACTAATGCTGCTGGTTTTGTGCACGAGCAATGAAGCAGGAGCAGCTTCTGTATTTGCAGAACCCCAATCCCAGACACAGGAGCAGCGCCATATTGCCATCGTCATTGATGATTTCGGCAATGATATGGATGGTACGGAGGAGATGCTGAAGCTGCCGATCAAGTTTACAGCGGCGGTTATGCCGTTTATGCCGTCTACGCAAAAAGATGCAGAGGAGGCTCATCGTCTCGGTCACGATGTCATCGTGCATATGCCAATGGAGCCCAACAAGGGATTGAAAAAATGGCTCGGTCCCGGCGCTATTACGGCAGATCTAAGCGACGCCGAAGTCCGCAAGCGGATTAATGCGGCCATTGATAATGTGCCTCATGCGATTGGCATGAACAATCATATGGGGTCCAAGGTGACTGCGGATGAGCGGATTATGCGTATCGTGCTTGACGTATGCAAGCAGCGAGGGTTGTTTTTCCTCGATAGCCGGACGACCTATAGGACCGTTGTGCCGAAGGTATCCAAAGAGGTTGGCGTACCGCTGCTATCCAACGATGTTTTTCTCGATGATGTGTATACGATCCAGCATATTAGCAAGCAAATGAATGAAGTGCAGAAGCATCTCGCTACGCATGTTACCTGCGTTGTGATCGGTCATGTAGGGCCTCCGGGCAAAAAAACAGCGGCTGTTCTAAGACAGTCGATTCTGTCCATGAACGCCGCTGTTTCCTTCGTCAAGCTGTCGGATATGGTACTGCAATCATTTGGTGATCAGCTTGTATTGCCGAATCCCTGAAGCGATGGCGGATGCAATGTGCAGCTGCTCGCGGGGGTCTGTCAGCATCGTTCGATCATCGCTATTGCTGACAAAGCCCATTTCTACAATAACGGCTGGCTGATATACGCGTCTAAGCAGATAGAAGGGCTTGCCTTCCCTAGGCAAAAAGGAGGTGCGCTGCTGGCGATTAAGCATGTCCTGAATGCAGAAAGCAAGCAGGGCGCTTTCTCCGCTGCTTTGATGCAGCACCAGCGGCCCGCGCTCCGAGCGGTCGGGTGTCGAATTGACATGCAGGCTAACGAGCAGCTGCGTAGGAATTTCCTCGGTTAGCTGCCGCCTTTGGGAAAGGTCACGCCGATGACGGGAGCCGCTAATATGCCAGCGATTATCGTCGCTAAGCGCATAATCGTCGGTGCGATTCAGCACGGCGGTAATGCCTTGGCTGTTCAGCAGCAAATACAGCTTTTTGGCGACAGCGAGGTTAATATCTTTTTCCAAAATGCCCCCGGCTGACGCGCCGCCATCAATACCGCCATGACCCGCATCAATGAGTACAACGGATGAAGGCATCGTCCAATGTCCAGCATGGGGGTCGGAATGATGAGAGGGTACGGCGGGTTCATTTGCAGAAGCTTTGCTATTTCCTGTTGCCATAGCTGTAGAATGGGCGGGAAGGCAGAAGAGCAGCATAATGATCAAACAACGAAAGCAAGCAAGCACATGCCATCCTCCTTTTGAAAGGCTTTTGTCTTAGCTATAGCGTGGCTCACCGGAGGAAATCTCATGCATGTTTATGATTGGAGATGGCAGGGCAAACTGATATCATCAATTGTTGTGAGAGGCAACTGTCCTTAAGAAGCGACTGTTCTGATACTCAAGCAAAAAGGGGAGCGACAGAAATGGCCAGCGGGGATGATTTAATCAAATATGTGACCGTTCAGGTTGTGGAGTATATGGAGAAGCCGAAAGGGGAACGCAAGCAAATAAAAGCGTCAGCGAAGGCGATAAGGGAGCCATGGCTGACGCGCTGGTTCGGCTGGGGGCCTGTCAGTCTTATGATGTGGTGGCGGGGTAAAAGCGGGCGTCAGCGATAAAAATCACCCAGCTCTGCAAGCAGCGAAAGCGGAACATAACGCCGGCTTTCGCCCAGCTCGTCTGTTTCAAGAGCGACGTACACAGCGCCGTTGTTCCAGCTGTGATAGCCAGTTGCCGACCACACATAAAGCATGTCGCCATTAAACCTTGCCGCTGTATAGGTAAGGTGTTTCTTTTTGTCCAGAATAAGCAGCGCGTTTAAGGAGCCTTTAGATTCCGCCTTGCCTACAGGTGCATCTGTCAGCCATTGCAGCTTCTCATAAGGGCTGAATGAAGGATTGGAAACGGCTTTGGCAATGCTCGCGGTGACTTCCATAGGCGCTTCATTATGAATAAGCTTTAGCTCCTCGCTTGCTTCGGCGTCCCAGAGCGGAGCAGTCAGCGGCAGCGCTTCACCGCTCATGGCATCGGTATATGCTGTAGCCTTGCCGGAAATTTTCCAGACGGACAGCAGCGGATGGATATATAGCGGCGTACTCGTAATGGCAGAAGGGATAAGTTCAAGCCGCTGAAGCGATTGCTGCAGCGTTGTTAAGCTATATAGGTAGTCGCCAAGCCCATATTCGCCTAAAATATACCCGCCGCTCTCCGTTGCATGGACAACGAGGTACCCGACGGTTTTTTTGTGCTGGATAACGCTGGCCATCCAGCTGTGTGTGCCGGGGCCGAGTGCGGAAATATCAAGCGTTGCGCCTTGCCAGCTCTTGAAGGCAGGCTGTGCTGCGAGCTGCGCTGTCCATGCTTCTACATGGGCGAGAAGGGATGCATGGTCTGCTTGTTCCAGCTCGGGCATGGCGGCAGCTTGTTGGAGCTGGAGGCTGCTTGTCCATAATATAGCGCTTAACAATAATGCGCCGATCATTAGCTTGCGAATGTGGCTCAGCAATAAATTCACCCTTTTCTTCATGAGGCAGATCGCTAAAGTGGCGAATGCTGCCTATTATTAAAATATAAGAATTTATAGGTTTCACACTATAAATACGCTTATATTTCTCGGACTGAAACGCGCCGCGCCAACAGAGGATGGCGACAGCCGTTTCACCTTGACTCACAGCTTCATTATAAAAGGGAGAGCGGGAGAAGGCTGTTGGAATGTGTCAGGCACTACGCAGCCTGTCCCGTTCTTTTTTTGCCGCAATGGTGCGGATCGGGTCTGATCTTCGACTATTCAATACCTTCCAGATGGAAAATACCGCAGTTAATGGCGGAAGCCGTCACGCGGGGCTCATATTGCCAGCGGATTTCCGCTTGGCGCTGTTCATACTGCACGCGTACGCTTTGCTTCAGCTCGTCGTCAGCCGCATGCTCGATTAGCGGCTCATAATACAGCCGAATGCGCTCCAGCTCCTCCTCCAGCCGCTCGGTTGCGGCACCTGCCCATTCATAATCGTAGCTTTTCAGCTTGCGCTCCAGCGCTTGCTCCATAATAGACAGCGCCTTGTTGAAAGAAAGGCCGTTTTTCGCCAAATGAATGTTAGCGGGCAGGCGCGGCGTGAGTCTAAGGCGCGAAGCCCGATCATGGAACTGCTCGGTGCAATGCCCCGTAGCCAGCGAAATCCCGAAGCTGTGTATTTCCTCGCGCTTGCGGTCGCAGGCGAACTCCACGCGCATATTGATGCCAAGCCAAGCGGTATAAGGCGTAGAGCTATAAGGCGAGGCGGCACCACGCTCCGGTTCTTGAAAAAGAAAGACGTAGCTGCCCTTTGATTTTGCCGCACCAAACAGCTGATCGAGCTTGCGCGAGCCGAAATACATTTCCTCGCGCGGAATGCGCAGCCCCGTCTGATTGAGGCTGCCGTGTACAAAGCCGAGCGAGCGGCCAAGCGCAGCATCAGCCGCCGCCGCTTGGCTCGTTCCGGCTGTAGCTGCACCCCCGCTGCTATTGGCGCCTTCTGCATCAGCGCCAGATGCCGAACTCGCTGGCGCGGCCGAAGCTGCACCAGCCGTGTTAACTGGCGCGGGTGCACTTGCACTAGCCGCTGCACTTGCTATGTCCGCATCAGGCCACACGCTGCTTGCGGCACCGTTAAATGCAGCGGCATCTGTGCTTCCTGCAGCCCCGGCTGCGTTTCCTGCCGCACCTGCTCCGCCCGAGCCCGGTAAGGGTACGCGCTGCTGCGCGGGCAGCGTCCCAGCTTGCCCCGCGTCATACTTTTCACGGTCGGTTACGAGCAAATAGGTCATCGTCTCGGGAGCAGCGTTCGTGCGATCGACAAAGCTCCAGTAGTAGGGACGGTTCGTCAGCTCCCGGTCCGCATCAGGTGACAGCTTAACCGTGAAATGACAGGGCGATTTCTCTAAAACCTGGCACTGGGTCGCCTCCAAATAACGCTGCACAAACTTGTGTACCTGCTTCTCATTCATGTCGTATCTCCACCGTCTGCCCAAGGGCTGTCATTTGTGACACAATTTGCGCACCTGCCTGCAGTTCAGGAGCAAGCTGTACCTCTTCGCGGATTTGCGTAATCGAGGAGGCAAGATCACTGATTTTATCGCGAAGCTCCGTTTCGCTGCCGCCTGATTCGAGCAGCATGCGGGCAAGCTGCTGCTCCAGCGAGCCATCTTTTTTCTCGAAGCGCTCCAAAATATGATCCAGCTCGCCAATGACAAGCTCAAACATATTAATTTTCTCATGCAGCAAATGGACAATATGCTCCTCTATCGTGCCGAGGGTGCATAGGTTGTAAATTTTTACGTCCTCGGTTTGTCCGAGCCTGTGGACGCGGCCAATCCGCTGCTCTACGCGCATTGGGTTCCACGGCAGATCGAAGTTGATCATATGGTGGCAAAACTGCAAATTGATGCCTTCGCCGCCTGCCTCCGTTGCAATCAATACTTGCGCCCGGCCGCGGAAGAGATCCATCATCCAATCCTTTTTACCGCGGTTCATCCCTCCCCTGTAAGGAACGGCAATCATGTCGTGGGAGCGGAAATATTGCAGCAAATACTCCTGCGTTGCCCGATATTCCGTGAAAATAATGACTTTATCGTTCATTTCCTTAACGAGCTCAAGCGCCTTCTCAGCCTTCGTATTGGCTTCGATTTTTTTGATGAACTCGACGAGCTCCCATATTTTTGCGCGGACGGGCGAATCCTCGGCCGTCTTTTTGAACATATTGACGAGTGTCAGAAAGACGGCATCACGGCTGCTGCATACTTCGCGCTGCAGCGTGACTAAGGACAGCATGCTGCTAAGGTCGGGACCGCTCTCATCGTAGCGTTCATGCACGAAGGCGGTCACTGCGTCGTAAAGCGCCTGCTCGTCAGTCGACAGCTGCAGCGGAATATTTTTTACAAAACGTTTCGTAAACGAAATGCCGCCGTCGCCGCGGCGATTGCGAATCATAATGCTGGACAGCGCCGTTTGGAGCTGCTCCTCATTTTTCGGAAGACGCTTGTCAACGACGAAGTTGGCGGCAAACTCGCTTTGGCGGCCGAGCTGGCCAGGCTTGAGCAGAGTGATCAAATTGTACAGCTCGTCCAAATTGTTTTGCACCGGCGTTGCGGTAAGCAGCAGGCAATATTTTTTGCGCAGCTCGGTGACGAACTGGTAGTTGGTCGTTTTTTTGTTTTTGAGCTTATGCGCCTCGTCGATGATGACCATATCGTAGTCGGTGCCGAGAATGACGTCGCGATGGGGATCGCGCTTGGCTGTATCTATCGAAGCGACGACGACGTCGTAATGCCAAGTATGGGCTTTTTTCTGGGCAACGGCGGAAATGCCGAATTTCTGATTCAGCTCGCGCACCCATTGCAGAACGAGCGAGGCGGGAACGAGAATGAGCGTACGGCGCACGAGCCCGCGGACGATGTATTCCTTCAGCACGAGGCCAGCTTCAATCGTTTTGCCAAGTCCAACCTCATCGGCGAGAATGGCGCGTCCGCCCATTTCATGCAGCACCTTGCGCGCAGTCGAAATTTGATGGGGCATCGGTTCGAGCATCGGCAGGCTGCGCAGGCATTGCAGCTGCTCGAAGCTTTCAATTCGTTTCGCTTGCTCCGCTTCCATCGATAGTTGATATAATGTCCAGTCATCCCAAGGTCCGTTTTTGGCAATGCGGTTTTGCAGCTCATCTAAGGTGGAACGGTCATATTGCAAATCTACGAGCGGATGAAGCTTGCGGGTGACTAGAGCAGCATCTGGAGCGGCGGAAAATCCGTACAGCGGTAGTTTATTATCTAAAGACAAGGGAGCAGCTCCTTTCATCGTTTAAGCCAATATTCATCGTCCAATCAAGCAAAATGAGTAGGTTAAAATCTTTGTTTCTAGTATGGCCCTTTCATCGCCTATTCATAAGAAAAGGTTAAAAAAAGCATGAGGACTAGCAACGGAAAGCGCAGGCTTTGGCAGGCGGGAAAATTGGGCGTTTTTGGCTGTGAATGATGAGGAAACCCAATATGTAGTATGTTATAATGATTTTCAGACACAATATATCGGGTTAAGCATGAGGTGAAAGGCCTTGTTAGCGGGCAAATAGAAACGTTTTAGCAAATGTAAGGAGAGGCGGCGTTACTTATGGAGAAGAAACAAACCTCAGATGAAAATAGGAAAGGCACCAGCAGGCTGGAGGGGCTCAGCGAGAAAATTTTTCTCGATCGTTATGCTTGGAAAAATGCGGATTCCAGCGGCGCTAAGCCTGGAGACCTTGTGCTCGTGCTGACCAAAGATGATCCAAAGTTTCCAACGAAGGAAGTAGGAGAGATTGTGGTCCGTGAAGATGATCAGGTGGAGGTGCAGCTTCGAAGCGGTGGCCGTGTAACGACTGCGGTCGAGAAGCTGACGCTGACCATTGAGCAGACGCCTGAGGAAATGTGGGATCGTTTGGCGAAGGCGGTTGCCGGAGTCGAGGGCAGCGAGCAGAAGCGGGCAGAATGGACCGAGCGCTTTCGCTATATTTTGGACGACTGGAAACTCGTGCCGGGCGGCAGAATTGCAGCAGGGGCAGGGGCTAGTGAGGAGCTTACGCTATTTAACTGTTATGTGCTGCCTTCACCGGCAGATAGCCGTGGCGGCATTATGCAGACGTTGACGGAAATGACGGAAATTATGGCACGCGGGGGCGGTGTTGGCATTAATCTGTCGTCGCTGCGTCCGCGCCGCGCCATTGTGGCAGGGGTAAATGGCGCATCGAGCGGGGCGGTGTCATGGGGCGGGCTGTTCAGCTATACGACGGGGCTGATCGAGCAGGGCGGCAGCCGCCGCGGCGCCTTAATGCTAATGATCAATGACTGGCATCCCGATGTGCTGGATTTCATTACGGTCAAGCAGACGATGGGCCAGGTGACGAACGCGAATTTATCGGTATGCGTGAGCAACGCTTTTATGAAAGCGGTGAAGGAGGATTTAGAGTGGGAGCTGGTGTTCCCGGATACGAAGGATACACAGTACAACGAGCTTTGGACAGGAGATTTGGATGCTTGGCGGGCACTCGGCAAAAAGGTGATTTTGTACAAAACGGTCCGCGCCCGTGAAATCTGGCACATGATTATTGAATCAGCCTGGAAATCGGCAGAGCCCGGCGTCGTTTTTATGGAGTATTATAATCAGATGTCGAATAGCTGGTATTTCAATCCCATTATTAGTACGAATCCATGCTTTCATCCGAGCACCAGAATTACGACGGAATACGGACTAATGACGATAGAGGAATTGTATAAAAAAACAGTAGGAGCAAGCTTTCTTGTTGGTACAGATGCGCGTCTGGTCGAGCAGGCCAAGGTTGTTGGTGGACGTTCTTACGAGATTCCAGGGCTGAAGATGCGTCAAGCAACTGTGTTTCCTACCGGGGAGAAGGAGACGGTCGTCGTTTCCTTGCAAAATGGAATGGATATCAGCGTGACAAAGGACCATCGCTTATATACGAATGTGGGCTGGAAGGAAGCACAGCACCTCACCCAAAAGGATTACGTTTATGTCCAATCCGGTAAAGGTCATTTTGCGGTGAAAGATGAGTTAGGCGAGCATTGGGGATTGTTTCTAGGTTGGTTAACGGGCGACGGATGGATATCGAAACGCGGGGATATCGGCATGGTTTTTGGTGGCGGGGATGAGGAGGTCGTAAACCTGCTTGTAGAGGCGGGTGAGAGGATCACTGGAGTAAAGGCGAAGGTGTATGATCGAACAAACGGAACAAAACAGGTATATTGGTGGCGTAAAGAGCTGCTTCATAAGCTGAATGAGCTGGGTGTTAAAGCTGTCAAGGCCCCTGAAAAAGAAGTTCCCGATGCCTTGTTCACATCGTCAGAAGCTACCGTAACGGCATTTCTGCAAGGGCTTTTTAGTGCAGATGGAACGGTTTATGAACGGGATGAAATGCGGCGCTCCGTTCGTTTAACTTCGGCTTCAAGAAAACTGCTGCAGGGCGTTCAGCTTTTGCTGCTTAATTATGGTATTCACAGCTCCATTTATGCCCGTCCCAAAAAAGCGCAAACGCAATTTCAATATACGACAAAAGCTGGCGAGCACCGTACGTATGAAAGCAACGGCTTTTATGAGCTCATTATGACCGGAAACAATATTCTTGCCTTTAAAGATCAAATCGGATTTCATTATGTGACGAGAAAACAAGAGGCGCTTGAGCGAATAGCTCGGGGGTCCCGTAAAACGGAAAAATTTCTGTCCAGAGTCACTTCAGTAAAGGCGGGAGAGACCGTTACCGTTTACGATATTACGGAGCCTGTTACCCATTCGCTTATAGCTGGTGGAATGGTTGCTCACAACTGCGGAGAACAAGGTCTTCCCGGCTGGGGCGTCTGCAATCTTTCAGCGGTCAATCTGTCGCGTTTCTATAATGAGCAGCAGCATGATGTCGACTGGGAGGAGCTGGCGAAGGTGACGCGCTGGTCGGTGCGTTTTCTCGATAACGTCATTGACACCACACCGTACCATTTTCCTGAAAATGAAGCGAACCAAAAGCGCGAGCGCCGCGTCGGGCTCGGCACGATGGGGCTTGCGGAGCTGCTGATTAAGCTGCAAATCCGTTATGGCAGCGCGGAATCGCTCGAGTTTCTCGATAAGCTGTATGGGTTTATGGCCCGAGAGGCGTATCTTGCTTCGACGGAAATTGCAGCGGAGAAAGGTGCCTTCGCTGCTTTTGAAGCAGATAAATTTTTGCAAAGCGGATTTATGCGAAGCTTGACGTCGCATTATCCCGAGGTGGGGGCTGCGGTAGAGCAGCATGGCATTCGCAACGTCACGGTGCTGACGCAGGCGCCGACGGGAAGTACCGGAACGATGGTCGGCACCTCGACTGGCATTGAGCCGTATTTTGCTTTTGAATATTTCCGTCAAAGCAGGCTTGGTTATGATAAGCAGCTTGTCCCAATTGCCCAGCAGTGGAAGGATGCGCATCCTGACGAGGAGCTGCCGGATTATTTTGTAGCTGCGATGGATCTGTCTGCAAAGGATCATATCCGGGTCCAGGCAGCGATTCAGTGCTGGGTGGACAGCTCGATTTCGAAGACAGCGAATTGCCCGAATGATTTCACAGTGGAAGAGACGAAGGAGCTTTACGAATTGGCGTTCGATCTTGGCTGTAAGGGCGTCACCATTTACCGCGACGGCAGCAGGGATGTTCAGGTGCTGTCGACGACGGATGAGAAAGAGAAGAAGCAGGAGACGGAACAGGCGCTTAAGCTGTCATCACGCGCAGATAGCGGGGAGAAAGAAGTTCAAGTGGGGGATTATGGTGCCATAGCTATTGAGGGAGTGGCTTCTCAAGGGGCTTCAAGTGCTGGGAGCGTACATGATGCAGCAGGCTCCAAAACTACTACAGCTACAACCGCTGTGAGTAAGAAAACGCTGGACAAAGCGTACAAAAATCGCCCGCAGGTGCTGCGCGGTGCCACCTACAAGGTTAATACGCCATTCGGGATGGCGTACATTACGATCAATGATCTGTCCGGCTCGCCGGGTGAAATTTTTCTGAATGTCGGCAAGGCTGGCTCCGACGTGTTCGCCATGGCGGAAGCGCTAGGCCGTGTCTGCTCGCTATTCCTTCGTTATGGCGATCATGGTCATAAGGTGGAACTGCTAATTAAGCACTTGAAGGGAATCGGCGGCACAGGTGCGATTGGTTTTGGCGCAAACCGAGTGGAATCGATTGCCGATGCTGTAGCGAAGGCGTTGGAGCAGCATATAGCGACTGCTGATTTTCAGCAGCTATATGTGGAACAGCGGGTGGAAAGCGGTGAAGCACCGGAAGCAAGTGTGAGCTTGAAGATAGGTTCTTCCGCAACAGCTGCATCAATAGCGGAAGCTAAAGACAGGCCAGAATCAGTACAAAGCCGCAGCAGCGCAAGCTCGTTTGACCTTTGTCCTTCTTGTGGCACAGCATCCTTGATTAATATAGAAGGCTGCAAGCAGTGCAGCAATTGCGGGTACAGCCGTTGTAATTAACGTTTGAAAATATAGGCATAGAGAGCTGCGCTGTGATGGATCATGAAAGCTGCAAATATGGTTTTAAGTGCTGACAAAAATGGCTCATTAAAGATGAAAAACCAAACAAATATACATTTGCATGAATAGTTATGAACTTTCCGGTGAGTATTCATGAATTCGTATATTTATGCGAGATTAGAGCTTGTTCAAACTCCCTCGGCTTTTCAAAACACGTCCAGTGCAAAATAGCAAATTTGAATGGAGGTGCATCTGTTCGGCGAAATTAATGTTAGTGTCTAGATATTATAGTAGTGTGAAATTCCATAAATAATTAGAATTGTAATCAAATTCGTTAGACAAACTGTTCCATTATCTTTTGAAATGCTTTTTTATACAGTCGAAAATTTTAGTATTCTCTTGTAGCTAACTGTAACTTGTATTTGTATGTGTCCGCTGTATTATCTTTTGTCACAAATCGCAAGATAAAATGTCACTTAAATTAATTATGGTGCCAAAGCCCGCATTCCTTTTGGATTCGGGCTTTTTTGTGTTTTAAGCATTCGGAAATATGGTTGTTTTAATGTCAAGGGATGCTGGAAACAACTGATATCTGTATGGAAAATAATAGAATATCAAAAGTGAATTATAATAGGTTTTTTCAATGGAGTAGTTAAGCAAAAAGAAATGGGACCAATCCCTACGTTGATTTTTTATAAACGTATTATTCAGTAACTACAGTAATTTTAGTAGAATCGAAAAAATTAAAAAAAGTATAAAATACGATTTGTATTTCGTATTTTCCTGTTCTCTTTTACAAATGCCTTCACTTGATCCTTACTAAATCTGGCTATAGGTGCCATCCTCTCAAACCAACTTTTCTCTCATTGTAATCTACATTCGGTTTGAGAGTTTACACAAACCAGCTAATATTATGTCAATACTTTCGCACAAACTATTTTATCTTCTAAAATACAGAAAAAGACAGTACGTAAGTAACCCTAGTGGAAAATGGAGTTTTGTGTAAAATTATCCTTTTTTAAAGGGTTAGGAAGGGCGGTAATAAACCGATTTTTTAAGCATGGCGAAAATGATATGCAATAATTTATTGGTGCAAGCAATAAGTGCAACCCGGTGAGGCTTTCCTTCAAGCCTCTTCTTGTCATAAAATTCCGAATATTTTCGTTTCTCACTGCTCCTCGAATACCGCAAAGCACAGCCAGATAAAGCGCTCTTCTTAGACGGGAAGACCCTCGTTTGGTTATATGATTCTTAGTGGCTGCAAACTTACCTGATGAGAATACGCTAGGATCAATACCTGCAAATGCTACAAGTTTTTTGGCATGAGGGAACGAGGAGATGTCCCCAATCTCTGCAAGAATGGATGACGCAAGCTTATCTCCAATACCAGGAATAGAGCGCAATAAGTCAAAACCTTGTATGCTTGTTGCTTTGATTTTGATGGCTTGCTCAAGATCAGCAAGATGTTTTTGATACTCCATGAGCAAGCTAATCATAAGAAGCAGTGCTCTGACTTGTGATGGGCTGTAATCTACGATGAGACTGTTCTTGGTAGCACAAATGATCGCGTCGGCTTTATGAGATGCCCAGGACATCGACCGATTGCAGTGTGTACGAATGATCGTCTCCAATTCACCATGACTTGTGATGAGTACGTGTTCCGGTGTCGGATGTTTCCTCAACACCTCAAGTGCAGTTTTGGAGAATAGCTGACCAAATATGTTGGAGTACAGCGGAAATAGTTGATCCAATATCGATTGGAAGTTAAGCTGGGCTTGAACATAAGTATGGCTAATCATTTCGTGCTGCCTACATAAGAATCGAAGCTCGTCTTGTTCAAGGGGTCTTGATGGAGCTGCCTGGAGCTCTTCTTTGTAAAAGAGCTCTGCTAGATGTTTAGCATCTTCGGCATCGGTTTTCACTTTCCTTAGTTTGGATTTACGTGCACGTTGCGGGATAAGTGGATTGAGTGTAATGACCTCATAGCCCTTCTTTTGCAATACAGCTACAATTCCTAGATGGTAATGCCCAGTGGATTCGAGAACAACAACGGGCCTCAGACCGACCAACGTTTCAACCTCTTGTAACTTTAGTAACAAGATATTCATTTCTTCATGAGTATGCTGAAAGCGGAAGGGCTTACCGTAAGGTTTGTTTCTTTCAAGTAAGATGAATCCTTCGCTTTCTCCCTTAGACACATCAATGCCAATAACAGGTCTCATAAGCTCCTCCTACAAATGAAATCGCCGGCCCTACTAACTATTGCACGTCCATAGCTTCGCGTGTTATTCGAGATCTAGGTCTCAACCAGCTTAATCATGGTTTGTACAATAGCAGGTGGACAGTTTGTGTAACGGGCTTATTGCCCAGATATTTTATCGTCCTCCCCGGCTACAGCTATTGTAAATGAAAATGAGGTCAACCAGATTAAGCTGGCTAACCTCATAATACGAGAATATTTTACAGACTCATGCCGAGAAGTTGTTTACTCACATCACTCACAATCTTGGTTCACTTTGTATCGAATGCTACATGCGATTAAATGGTTTTTGCGGGGCATGCAGTCAGGCACTTGTCCCCTGCCCGATGTTTCGTATCGAGTTCAAGCTAAGTTCATTGGTTTTGGCGAAAAGAACCTAATTGTATGCAATAGCTGCTTTGAAGCGGTTCATAAAGAGTTCTCTCATATGTTTCAAGGGTAGCACAGGGGTATCGATTTTGAAAAGCTCATAATGATTTTGCAGGTTTTTACATGACTCTTGGAGAAATTTGTAATAATCAATTTGATGATGAAGTAAAGAAGGTGCTTTGTAGCATGTTCAGAAGTCTGTTCGGAGATCCCTTCGCTGATCTTGATCGTGAGCATAAACTGATTCCATTACAGCGTAAAGGCGATAACAATTACGAAGTAGAATGGCGAACCACTGATATTGAGAAAGAGGGACACAAGGTAATTCATGTCGATCAAACTCGGCATGGTGAGACTGTTATGATCTATAGCCTAGATCACCATGATTTCAACGAAATAGAAGATCAGCCTATCCACTTACGTATCAAGATCATAACCCCTAAAGGGTGAAAGGCCCTGACACGAATGCTTTTTTGTCTTTTTACCATACGAACAAGCTCATGCGAATTTCGGACATCAAGATTAAAGGCGAATGAGTTAGCCGCGGCTACGGTTCCATCTTGATGACAGCCACTAAGCATCTCGTTGATCAATTGCAAGTACGGTATATCACCGGATGGATATCGGGGGTCGATTGGGATCACATAGATCGATCGGAGCATTTTTACCGGAAGTTCGGCTTTGAGTGCGATCTCGACCATGAAATCCAAAGTGGCAAGATTGTATGGGTCAACTAGGCGCTTGGTACAACCCGAGAAGAATTTGAAAAGATACGTATCGAATAGTTTTTTCGATAGGAGGTAATTTTGTTGTGTGGGAAATGTAGTTCCTATGATATTAGTAAAACAGAGTACGGAAATACATTTATTCAAGGTCATTTGTCATTTCGAATATTTGAATTTAATGATGAAGACTATACTCTCTTTTCATATGCCTTTAATGGTGGGAAGTGGGAATTGAAATACCCGATTGTAAATTCTTCTTCTGATGATATTAAGGTTTGCGTACAGGAAGCAATTTATCTCGGCATATCTCAAGAAGTAAGAGATTGTCTGGATCACAGACAAGCATTTTTATTGTACGGTTCATAACAGAAAGCAGGTGATCAGATGAAGGCTTGGGCTCTAATATCGATATTCCACTCAAGAGCTACACCATTCACTTGGATTACGATACATGCCCTTATGTCGTTGAGATGAAGCAACGAACTGATCAGGGGGGAAGAAGCAGCACGGGACTGGCGGTTGGAAGCCGTTCCGGTCAAAAGAAGAAGCTTTGGACATTTACAAAATCAGCTATAAGGACAAGCTGAAGTTAATCCAATGTGATCACTGCAAGTAGCTGGCTATACGAGATGGTTATAAAAACGGCAGTATAGGACTCGTTCACCGAGTTTTATACTGTTTATTTTAGCTGTATTTTTTACTTTGCATTCTAAATAGGTTGGTTGTCATAACAGATAAGGATGATAAGCGTTGGTAATTGCAGGAACAGGACTGTTTGCTGTCGAAATGTAGGAGGAAGTGTTCATTTGTTTTTAACTACTACTAGGTCTTGCGGAGGATTAAGAGATTGGGTAATTTCTTTGATAGGATCACAGGGAAAAATACTTTAATAGATCAGGTCAATATCGTAACTAATCAGCTTAAACAGGTTGATCACGAAAGGCAAAGAATTTGGTCGGAGTTAAATAGGGTGTCAGGAGATTATAATTCTATAATAAATAAAAATGCGAAATTGAGGGATCTTTGTAAGGATTACGCTTCAAAGTTTGATCGGCTTAAGAGTAGACATGAGAAAACCTCACAACAGTTTATGCTGTTGCAAGAAGAATATGATTACCTAAACTCAAGACACACTATTTTGACTGAGAAACTCGAAGAGTTAACAAATGAGCTAAAGAGTAATCAGCTAGTACTGCAGCAAAAAGTTAATGAACTCAAGCTGTACGAATCGAGGTTCGGAAAACCCCTTAATCAAGCCCACAATGGAAGCCCTGTCTCTGCGATCGATTGGGACTGTAACTTTTTCGAAGCGATTGAAAAGATTAAAGGGAATCATTTTAATGATAACCAAGTTGAAGCCATTCGGTATGATATGGAGAAGCATCTGCAGATCATTGCTGGAGCTGGTAGCGGGAAGACAGAAACTATTTGCGCTAAGGTTGCTTTTTTAGTCCAAATGAAACAAGTTAACCCAAATCGAATAAGTATGATGACTTTTACCCGTAAAGCTAAAGAGGAAATGGAAGGTCGGGTTAATCTTTTCCTTAGAGTAGAAAATTCAAAGGTCAATGTGAGTACCTTTCATGGGACTTTTATGAGCTTGTTTAATCAGCTTAAGAGGCAAAACCTTGCTTATTCATCTATCGGCATTCAAGGTGGAGATGCTGATGAGGGTGAAGTTGAGTATAAAAAAGAGCTGCGTAAGTTGATTAATAAATACAGGCTATTCAAGTTTGACAAGTATAACGAGAAGACGATTTTTGATCGTGTGAGTTTCTGGACCAATATGGGGTTCTCAAAAGAACAAATGACAGAGTATATTGAGAAGCATTTTGACAGTGTTATCCATGATAAGGAGGGCATTCCTGTTAGTGTCCGGTTCAATTTGATGTTTGAAGAGTTGTATCAGATAAGGAAAGACAAAGAAATCGTTGTTTATGATGACTTTCTGATCAATCTTTATGATGCATTGCTTCAATATCCGGAAGCTAGGGATTTTGTTCAAAACAGATACGACTATATCTTCATTGATGAATTCCAAGATATAAATCCACTACAAATGGAGACAGTTGAACTTATTTGTCCCCCAACATGTTCGTCAAAATTGATTATAGTGGGTGACGATGACCAATCAATTTACGCATTCAGGGGGTCAGATCCAAGTTATATTAAACACTTCCCCAAGACTTACGATACTCATGAAATAAGGTTGATGAGGAATTATAGATCAACGCCCAATATCGTTAAAGCTGGTAATTGGGTTATCTCATATAATAAGCATGACCGGATCAAAAAATCAATGGAGCCTTTTCATAAAGATGATGGTGAAGCAGTGATAGTAGCTTGTACGGACCCCAAAGAAGAGGCTCATTGGATTCTCACAAGATCCCTGGAGATCGGTAAGCAAGAGCCATTTGAGTTAGAGGGCAAGCTCGAGCCGATTAACTACACAAAATCGACTGTGTTGTATAGATCCAGAAGACAACTGCAGAGTATGTTCCAAGCCCTAGATGTTAGAGGGGTTCCATATGTTATTGAAAAAATGGATGATGTCATGGGCATCTTTTCTATTCAGGACTTTAATAATGCATTTGGCATGTGGCAGGAGTTGATGACTTCTAGCGGGAACAAGCTCCAGCAGTGGCGGTCAATTTTTACTAACGTACTGGGACATTATTTTGTCAATAAGAATGCTATTGAGCAATGGCATGAACATCTAGATATTGCATCCTTATCTGATGTGATTTACGAATCTAATGCGTTGGTGCTTGAGAAGACAAGGAATAAGGATACACTTCCACTAAAGAAGTATTTGACTCTTTTGATTGATTTGAAACAAGGGAAGCCTGTTAATATGAAGGCAGTCGCAGAGCACTTTTTAGCTTGTCCAAGAGTTAAGGAGAATGTTACTGATGAGGAAAGGGACTGGATTATTAAGGAGCTTGAAAAATACAGTACTTGGACTGAACTTCTTGGCTTCAACGTGAGAATGAAGCGTCGTAAGGAAGAAATGAAGGAAAACCTGAAGAAGTACCACGACAAAAAGTATAATGCACTGTATTTCTTGACCATTCACGGAAGTAAGGGGTTAGCCTTTGAAAATGTATTTGTAATTGGCTGTTATGATGGTGGATTACCTTCAAACCATGCCGTCAAGTTAAAGGAAGTGGATGTCCAGTCATGTAGGGAGAAAGCTGAACCACCTACTACAGAAGAAGAAGAGCGCCGCTTAATGTATGTGGCGGTGACTAGAGCTAAGAAACGGGTATACGTCACTTTCCCTAAAACTGTTCAGGACAAGCCAAGTGCCCGCTCAAAGTTTCTAGGGGAGCTTAATCTACCGATAATAAATTGTGAAGAAGTAAGGAAAATTCCCGTACTCAGCATATGACGTTCTTCGTTGAGATTTATTTAATATCGACAATATAGGACTCACCGCCTATTCCACCTACTCATCCCACTCCGCCCAAAACAGTCGTGGTAATATTAAACAATTAAGAAAAAAGCCCAAAGAGTCGCCTGCTAATGTACGGCACCCTAATCTATATCAGACCTTTTGGGTAAGGAAATACAGTTTATTGGTTTTAGTAATCTTCGGTATATACTATTAAGAATAGCGGTGATTGAATGGACAATGAGAAAAAAGTAATTTGCGATAAATTGTATAAATACATTACAGATGAATTGGTAAATTGTATAGATGATGAGTTATTCAGAAAGGTCACACTAGAAGAATTAGGCGAATTCTATTATAAAAAAGCATTAGCACAGGTCAACGATGCAACTGATATGTTACTTCAAACTGTAATTCGATTCAAAGCTCATAAAGATTTCGTGTTTGAAAATATAGATGACTATTATAAATGTCTTTGCAAAATTATTGGCATTGAAAAATTACCAAGCACATTATTAATTGAAGTGAGGAAAGAATACAACGATATTTTTGTTCAGAAATACAACATAGTCATTAATAAAGCGAGTATTGCAACTGTAAATATAAATAATAAACTTTGGACGCTCAAGGGTGATAGTGACTCTATAAAGAATGCTCCACCAAATTACTCACTTATGAGGGATTTAAGCAGAGACGAGTTAAAGTTATATGAGTTTAGTAATGAATGTAATATATTAAAAACAAGAAAAGAAATGATAGAGTTCGTTGTGCAATACATGACAACTAAACTGATGGAGTTCTGCGATATTCATAATTCAAGTAGCATAGAATTAGCTATAAAAGAAGAAACTCTCAAACTGTCGAAAACTAATATTTATGGAGCGGAGTTTTCCTTTTCATCGTATAAAGATATAGTAGAAATAACTGAGGATGATATTGATAGACCTTATGCGTTATTTTTTAAAGTGAAGTTTTATAGAGTCGCTGAGAAAGCGCGAGAAAAATTATATGCATCACAGTATACGTTGAATGAGGAAGCTAAGATTGAGCAGTACAAGACGTATTTAAGTAATATTCCAAAGATTGATGATTTGCATTTTCATAAAGAGAACGACCAGGAGGCATACTTATCTTCTTTGAGGGAATTCGTATCAAATTATCTAATAATAGATGATTTATCAAATATGATAGCTGAAAGTATGTGCCTTCGAGATCGTAAGGATATATTAACAAAATGTGTAGAACTATATAATGCAGAGGAATTTGAGGTTTTTGGCAATATTGCGCCAATACAAATTGAAGGTATGTTTGCAGACTTCTTAAGGGATGCAACAACCTTTAGACGATTTACAAAGCTAGAAGTATATGCTGGTGCTGTTTTACGAGAAAAAATTAAATACTTACAAGATGTAAATAGCGATATTTATCCTGAAGCTGTAGAATATTTTATGTTTTACTTCAACAATATTGTTAGGAATAAAGTAGCTCATGGTAGTTACAAGAGCATCTTTAAAGATAAAATGCAAGCAGAGATATTTGCTTCAGAAGTAATTTTAGATATGAGCATGCTGGTTTACATGCTTTCTAGGAAAAGCGAAACAGAAAAAATGTATCGATTTATAAATGGATATCAAAAGTACTATACTCGGTTAATTAAGTCTGAGCATCCCTGTTTTGGGGCATTGTTAAATGATATGATAGGTGACAAAATGATTTCAAATTATGATTCTATTGAAAAGTATCGGCCTATCCAAGTTGCATATTGGCTCGTGAACCCATATTACGAGAAAATATATGAGTCTGTTGGAGACAAAAAAGATTTGCTTGATCTGAGAAGTCAATTCCTAAGCAAAGAGTTTTGGCTATATGTGTTAAACGAACTAAATGATATAATACAAAATGAGAATGACTATAGAAGAATTAATATGGAATTTATTTCTATAGTCAAGGGACTCTTTCGTTGTAATATAACAAAAGAAGTTAAAGGAATTTTAGGACAAGTAAATGCAGCACTTCAACGAATTAAGAGTATGGGGAATTAGTTTGTTGCAGGATGATTTAAGATAGGTTGATATGTTCTTACTACTTTGCCGAAGCTACTTTTATTGGATCCTTACTCCTATTCTCTGCGGGCATTTTAGCCTTCACCCTACTTGACTTCAGAGATGCTTACATGCCACCTATTGGGAGGATAGCTTTCAGCAGCCTAACGGACGAGGAGCAGGACTCTATCCCGACTAGTCCATAGGATTCAAACGTGGAGCTTGTTCCAATTAGCGATGCTGTAATTTCGTTCATCAATTTCTAATGGAACCTGTTGTTAAATAGATTATATTGGTTTATCTGAAGGGGAGATCGAATCAACTTAGTTCTCAAAAGCTGACGATTTTCAAACTTAAAAACCGCGTCAAATCAACATCTCCAGTCTACAACTTTATTTTCTTCATACAACTATACGTGGCTATGAGCAGACCTACTCATTTGTTTGCATTTGGAATGAATGCTAAAAATATCAACTCAGATGAGATAAGAGATTTTAGAGACAAAGGGTGGGATATTAAATATGCTTCTGGTGAACCCGAATGCTTCAGATAGAAAATAAAGTTTACATGAGTATAAATTTTAATTATCGGTTAATGGGGGAGCAAAATTGAATACTTTACTCGCTACACCAGCTATCTTAACTGCAATTATTACGAGTATTGTTGCTTTATTAAGTCTAATCACAACTACAATACTAACCCTCTCAAAAACAGGCAAAGAGGATAAAAGCAATTTTGAAAAAACCATTAAAGATAAACTTGAGTGCATATATCTCCCCTTAATTTTTAACTTTGATTTATTAGATGCATCCAATCCATTAATCAATAAAGTTAATAAAGAGATTATTATGCGCCATGGATACCTTCTTTCGAATGAAATTTTCGACGATATAAAAGAACTAAGAAGATTTGAAGTGAAAAACTTATTAAATGCAGAGGAGTATATAGCGCTTCGAATAAAAGTCCTAAACAATTTAGATCAAGAGCATCAAACATTGCGGAAATTGTATGAGGACCATTTTACTTCAATTAAGAATAAAAATAATATTTCAAGTATCTCTAAAATATTTAAAGTGATTAAAAAGATTTTTGGATCAATAACTATATCATTTTATATAATATTGGCCTTGTGGATAGTTAATGACTATTATTATTATAAAGATAGATTGGTTGATAATTATTGGCTAAATGCTTTATTAGTGGTCTTAGTGTTTATTGTAATGCTTACAAGCATTTCAATGCCAGCATTTTACCTTCCAGTACTGTTGCAAAAATTACAAATAAAAACTGGGAAACAAAGGGGAAGGTATGACTATGCGAGTATTGTGCCTGAAACGGGTATGTATAAGTGCATTGCTTGTGGTGAAGAAAGTAAAAAAATAAAGTATACGCAGTTTAAATTTTGTGATAGAGATCATTCAATGCTGGGGAGAATGAAAATATTGTTCTTCACTAATATTTGGAGGAAGATGCGTGTTTGAAGAATTGAAAGAATATTGGATAATAAACATTTCAGTGCTCTACTATACCAGTAGGGCTTTTTTGTTGTGTTTAGTAGAATAGATTTCTTCTAATATGGAAATGATACATTATTGTAATTCTGCAAACAATGATTCGGTGAACTCATATCAATGTGGTGCGGACAAGCTGCAGTATGCTTATGAGCAAGCCTATGTGTTTGAATTTGTTGCTAAATGACGATCATTTAGCATGGAAACTATTTATTGAGAGCAGATGTGAATAGGAAATATTTACATCTGCTCTGTGTATATTAATTCTTAAGATTTTACTTTTGGATAATACAAGTAGTTAATAAGTAAGCAAAGATAGGAAGGGGGTAAAATTAAGACATGGTGCTAGGCTGAACAAGTAGGGATCAATGGGCACTTATACGTTGGTACAACCACAAGCATTGTCATAGCACAATCCAGTTTGTAATGCCTTTAGAGCGGCATTAGAGACTTGCGAGACAGCTATTGGAACAACGCGACGACAGGTTTATGAAAAGGCGAGAATCCTGTATCCAACTCGTTGGTCAGGACTACGCATAATTGAAGTTTGAACGATGAGGCAAAGCGCAATCCAGAAAAAATAACTCTCATTAAGCTGAGCAATACCGTCAGATCTAGCTAGCTATTTATAGAGTAAGCGCAATAACAATCTTGACAAACACAGCACTTAATTGCGTATTATCAGGTCAACCAGAGATTTCTGGTTGGCTTTTTTCTTAGGTGTCAATATGGCGGTAACCGAGAGAACAGGATCTAATTAGTTATCCAGCTTGAAAAAACTATTATTATCCAAATTATGCATACTATTTGGGATAAATACTTAAGAGTGGAGAATACTATTTGTTGAATATTATTTACAGGAGAGTGAATCTATATCAAGGGGGAGGATTAAATTATGGACTATATTGAAAGCAGGAGATTAATAAATAAACATTACGCACAGGGTGTTATAGAGGAACTCCAACAATTAGGTTATCATGGCGAACAAGCCAAGAATGTCTTTTTTCGTCACTATAAAGGCATGAAACGTGTATTCGGGCTTGAGCCAAATGTGAGCGAATTTGCAAAACTAATCGATGAGTTTGAACGAGGGATGAACCGAAAATATAACGAGAATGACCCTAATCGAATTTATATAGGACACCTTCGTCATATAGTGAAAAAGAATAAAATCTAATTTAATCTTTGGAGCAGTATTTATTATCGAAAGATGGGGACAATGATTTATCAATAAACTGTATTTTTAAGAGAGGGTTGAAAAGATGAACTATGATGATATTTATAAATTACATTTACAATTGCTAAGCATTTACGAAAAGAATGAGCAATCCTCTAGTCCTTTCCAGCAGGAAATTAATTATTACAAGAAACAACTATG